>CAYSVX010000053.1:0-10157 GCA_964434665.1 uncultured Anaerolineaceae bacterium | reverse complement strand
ATGGAGATCATCAGCCATCCGCGTTTGGTATCCTGCCAGGAAAGCTTCGCCGAGGCATACCATAGTACAGCAATAGAAAAAATGATTGCCAGTAACAGTGGATTCCAGGTGCTGGTAGCAGCCAGCAGCACCGCAAACGAGAATATGAAACGAGCCCGCGGGTCAACGCGGTCGATCAGGCTGTTTCGGTAGCGGTAGTTCCAGGCAATAAGCATGGTCAGTTACAGTCCAGGCGGTCAGGCAGACCGCCTGGACTCATAAAACCTGGTTATCGACCGCTTTGTGAGACGATCGCGGAGTACGCGACCATCAACAACGGCAACAACACCAAACCCCAGAGGACGTTGGTGAGGAAAGCAGGCAGGAAGTTTGCGAAAATGACCGTGTTCATGTCCGCGCCTGAAACCCACATTTCCGAGATGGCAGCCAGCCCCATTCCAAGCAGAACACCCAAAATCACAGAAATTTCTGCAAGCAAGATCGAACGACCAGCTTTGTAATTAATGATAAGCACCGAGAACAAGCCGGGGATCAAGCCCATGATGCCATTTCCGAGATCCCACCAGAGCCAAAAACCATAGCCGCTGAGCAAATCGGCAAGGATATTGCCCACAAAACCGGTGATAAATCCCACGATCGGGCCAAAGGCAATGCCGAAGAACATCGGAATGACCACTGCCGGGCGAACGCCCACGTTACCCGCGCCGGGGATCTGCCAAATATTGAATGCCCAGGTGACCACCGCGTAAAGCGCGGCACCGATGGCGGCATACACTACTTCCTTCGTGCCAAAGCGCCACAAAGGTTTCTTTTCCTGCTTGGTTACTTCATTTGAATACATGACTTCCTCCTTTGAATAATGGTTGATAAAAATATTAACCTGCCAGCTGGCTTAGAGTTTCAGCCCGCAGGAATTGACCTGTGCGAGAGTACATCTTACGGTTCAAATCGAGCAGCGAAGTTGGCAGCAGGCGCCACTTTCTTAGCTGCTCATCATCCGCGAACACATCATGCGGAATGCCATCTGCCACCACCTGCCCGCCATAAAGCACCACAACCCGGTTGGCATAAGTTAGTGCCAGGTCCAGATCGTGAGTAATAAACAAAATTGCGTCAAATCCGGGGGTTTGGAGAATCGTGTCCATGAAAGACTGATAATTCCAATAATCCTGCCCCGCGGTGGGCTCATCCATCATCAAAATCCGCGATTTCATCGAAAGCACCGAAGCAATCGAGACGCGCTTTTGCTGCCCGAAAGAAAGCGCCAGGGGCGGCATAGGCAGTTCCTCTTCAAGATGGACGGTTTCAATTGCCCAGTCCACGTTCTCCGCCACAATTTCTTTGCTCATTCCCAGGTTTTCCGGGCCAAAAGCGAGCTCCTCGCGTACCGTCGGTGCGAACAACATTTGGCTTGGGCTCTGAAACACGTAACCAATTGTCCTGGCGGCATTCGCGACAGTGGTTTTCTTTGTATCCACGCCCTCAAGCAGCACGCGCCCGCTGGTAGGCTTGAGCAGCCCCAATGCCTGCTTCACGGTGGTGGTCTTGCCGGAACCGTTATGCCCCAGGATCGCGATCACTTCCCCTGCCCGCACGTCCAGGTTAATGCCATGCAGCACTTCCGGGTAATCGACTTTATAGCGAAAATTGACATCTTGGAAAGAAACCAGCGGCTCGCTGGTGGGGTCCAGAGCCGGCACAGCCAGGTGGCATTGCCTGGATGGCGTACCTTTGGCTCTTCGCAAGACGGTTGGAGCAGGCAACTTGATGCGGGTGTAATCGGCGGTTTCCAACAGCCCAGCCACATCCCCCTCGTAGGTGATGCGCCCATTATCCATGTAGATAACTTTTTCCGGATTGATCTGCAGCACATCTTCAACCCGGTGCTCCACCAGCAGAATGGAGAGCCCTTCGTTTGCTAATTCTCTGAATGCCAGCAGAGCTTCTCTCGCAGATGCCGGATCCAGCGACGCCAGCGGTTCATCCAGCAGCAGAATGCTTGGCTCCATCGCCAGCACGCCCGCCAAAGCAACCTTCTGTTTCTCGCCGCCTGACGTATAGTGGGTCTCTTTATCCCTCAGATGCAAAATGTGCAGCCGCTCCAAAGCCTTCTCTGCTCTTGGAATCATCTCCTCGCGGGGCATTCCCTGCGACTCGAGCCCAAAACAGACCTCGTTGATCACGTAGGTACCTAAAATCTGCCGTTCAGGATCTTGAAGCAGGGTTCCCACATGTTTCGAGATATCCGAAAGCCCCATCCCTTTGACCGATTTCCCATACAGCTCGATCTCTCCCTGCATGTATCCACGATAGGTGTGCGGGATGAGCCCGTTCACGCAGCGCATCAAGGTCGTCTTGCCACAGCCGGATGATCCCGCCAGCAACACCACCTGCCCTGGCTCCAACTTGAGGTTGATGTCCTCAATCGCTGGTGTTCGCCGAGAGTTATAGCGAAAACCAAGGTCTCGAATTACCAGAGGCGGAGCTTGCAGCTCAGGCATCGAAATGGATCCTCACCGTATCGTCCAACTTGATGCCGCATGTCTTTGCCGCACTGCCGTTTACCACGGCGACTTCAATAAAACCTTCGCTGTCCGTCACTGCTACAAGGTCGCCGATCTTGGCATGCCCATAAGAAGGCAACACCCCTTGGATGACCTGACCTGCAATATCCAGTTTAACGTTTTCGAGGTCAGCGACTTCCGAAACCCGAACGTTGGTTGAACAGTTGCCAAACACATCAATGACAACAATGCTGCCCTCAATTCCTTCGTCCGTCTTGACCGGTTTGGGCAGGGGCAGACGCACCGGGTCGGTGATGAGCGTTCCAAGCTTCTCCAGCGGGGCGCCGGCAGCCAGGTGCGCGCCAACCGGCGCGAAGATGTCGCGCCCGTGGAAGGTGGTGTAAACCTGTTGCAACCAATACTCGGGTTTGTCCAGGTGCACAATGCGAACTTCCAAGCCGGCCGCTTCAGCATCCTCAAGCATGGGAGTGATCAAACCATTATCCGGCATCACGTAATACTGGTCGCCCAGTTTCGCCGCGATAGCCCGCCGTTTCGTTCCCACACCCGGATCAACAACAGCCACATGGACCGAGCCTGCAGGGAAGTATGCCGATGCGCGCCAGAGTGCGATCGATCCGGTCCGAATGTCCTGGGCAGGAATTTCATGGCTGATGTCGGCGATGTTGACATCCGGGGCAATCCCCCAGATGACGCCTTTCATCGTGCCAACAAAGCCGTTTAAATTACCAAAATCAGTTGTGAGGGAGAGGGTAGTCATGCGTCAAGCTTAGCATTTACGCGCTCTTTGGTCAAGAGATTCCGAGATCCTGAGTAATACAAAGAGTTACGTGTTTAAGGATATTTTCCCCTTGCAAACCGGTCGTGATTCTTCATGATCAGATCACAACATTCTTGCGTGCGACAAGTCAGAAGCAGTAAAACCCAACTACAGCTTACCCAAACACGACGCAAGCGTAAGGTGGGAGCCAGAGAGTTCCGCTTTCAGAAAATTCCGCCTTACCGAACAGAACGCTTTGCTGATCTAGCATATTCTCCTGGATAACCCATTCAGGGATCGCGTGTTCCCGTTCGCTAAAATTCGCCAGGATCAGCAGTCGTCCCTCCTGATGAATCCGGGCAAAGCCCAGAACAGATCCGTTGCGGGTGTCGATCACCTCCAACTTACCGCCAGTCAAACCAGGTAAGGTCTTGCGCAGCTCGATCAATTCGCGAATGTGCTGAAAAACACGCCCGGGCAAGGTGCTGGCATCCCTGCGCTGCTCGTAACGTTCCGGGTCGGCAGCAGGTCGGTGCACCCAGCGGCTGTCATTCTTGTGTTTTGGATTATCCAGGTAGCTGTAGTCATTAAGCGTGGCGATTTCATCCCCAAAATAGATCAGGGGAACCCCGCCGGCAGTCATGACCACAAAATGCAGCAGGAGGATGCGTTTGATTGCTAACGCCACCTCCTCCGGTCCTTCTTCAGCCAGGGCTTTTTCAAGCCCCGCCAGCGACGCGCAAGTGCCTGAGATGCGGCAGTCCCCAGTTTTTGGGTTTTCCTGGAAGGGAACTCCGCGCGCGAAACTGCCCGTAAACCGACCCCGGTAGAACTCGTTCAAAAAGCGGCGGTGGTCGTAACCGTTGATATCCAGCCTCGCAGCATCCTCGTCTGAAAAAGTCCAGCCGATGTCATCGTGGCAGCGCACGTAATTGACCCAGGCAGTACCCTCAGAAAGCTCATATCTTTCTGCCAGTGCCTGCGAAAGCAAATTGACCTCGCGCGTTGCGAGGCTGTTCCAGAGCAGCGCCATCAACAGGGGGTTATAAGAAAGCTGGCATTCTTCAGGTGAGATGTATTTGACCACTTCATCCGGATGCACGATGGCTTCAGATTTAAACAAGATGGAAGGGGCAACCACACGTGTAATGGCATTAAGGCCCTGCAAAATGGCATGCGCCTCGGGGAGATTCTCGCAGGAAGTGCCCAGTTCTTTCCAGATGAACGCGACCGCGTCCAGTCGGAAGATCTCCACGCCCTGGTTCGCCAGGAAGAGCATTTCTTCGCTCATACGGTTAAAGACCACCGGGTTGCTGTAATCCAGATCCCACTGATAGGAATGGAAAGTGGTCCAAACCCAGGATTGAATGTCTTCGAACCAGGTGAAGGCTCCCGGGTGTTCGTCCGGGAAAATTTCTCTCAGAGTTTTTTCGTAAAGATCGGGCACAGTCCGATCCGGGAAAATGCCGTACATGTCCCGGTAATCCGGGTCGCCAGCTTTGGCTTTGAGCGCCCATTCATGCTCGTTGGAGGTGTGATTGATCACCAGGTCCAGCACCAGGCTGATGCCTTCGGCGCGCAATCCCCTTGAGAGTTGTGCCAATTCCGCCATGGTACCCAGGGGTGGATGGACTTCCCGGAATGAGCTGACGGCATAGCCGCCATCGTTTTCGCTTTCAGGCATTTTGAAGAGCGGCATAAGATGCAGATAGCTCAACCCAAGCTCTTTGAAATACGGGATCTTAGCCCGGATGCCTTCCAGATTGCCCGCAAAAAGATCGACATAACACACCCCACCCAACACCTGGTTGGATTGGAACCAAAGCGGGTTATGCTCCCGCTGCCGATCAAGTTCACGCAAATCAACGGGTCGCTCAAAAGAGGCTTGTGCCATGCTCTTCAACAGATTTTCCAGGTGAAAGAGCATGTCGTAGCGAGTGCCGTAAAGGAGATGATAGAGCTGGAACAGGTGGTCGAAATAGATTTCGAGATGCCGGACAAATGTTTGCCAGGCTTGTGGATCCTTTTGAATAGCAGGAGCCAGTTTCTCTTCCAACCTGGGTAAAAGATATGTGAGCACGCGTGCAGCTTCACGATGGAGGTCCAAAATTCCAGCTTTCATTTGCTCTTCTCCGAGACTCTACTGCTTATCCGATCCCAAATAGCCAGGTTGTGGGGCGTTGGGGCCAGTCGGAACATTTGGCAGGTCCGGACCCATTGGTTTCAGCCAGACATAACCATAAGGTTTGAGCGTGTAATCTCCGGGCAGGACGATTTCTCCGGTCAGCAGGTCCTCAAAACTCTGCGCCGTCTCCGGGATCCAGCCGCTCACTTCCTCCCCGCTCAGGTTGTTCAGCATTACCACCCGTTGCCCCTGCCAGGACCGCTGGTACGCAACAACAGCCTTGGAGTCGAAGCTGAAGGCCTTCCAGGCGAAGTCCCCTCTGCCAAAGAGGGCGTGTTCCTTCCGAACCCTTATCATGTGCCGCAGGCGATTGAGCAAGGAATTCGGGTCAGCTTCCTGTGCTGCAACGTTGACCCACTGATAACCGTAAACCTCGTCCTTAATCAACGGCGCGTAGAGCTTCGCGGGATCCGCGTCTGAGAACCCAGCATTCAGCGAGCCATCCCACTGCATTGGCGTGCGCAGTCCGTTCCGGTCGAACAGGTCCATGTTATCGCCCATACCAATTTCGTCGCCATAGTATAGGAAGGGCGATCCCACCATCGTTAGCAGCATTGAATGTAATAACATTATTTTGCGCTGGTCATTATCCAATAATGGCGCCAACCTGCGGCGGATGCCCATATTGATCCGCTGCTTGGGGTCAGGCGCGTAAAATTCCCACATCCACTGCCGTTCCTCCGGCGTCACCATCTCGAGCGTCAGCTCATCATGGCAGCGCAAGAAGCTCCCCCACTGGCAGCCTTCCGGCAGAACGGGAGTGCGTGCCAGGATCTCCTCGATCGGTGTACGGTCCGCCTTCGCCAACGCCATAAACAAACGCGGCATCAGTGGAAAGTGGAAGTTCATGTGCATTTGATCGCCGTCGCCAAAATATTCGATTACATCCTCTGGCCACTGGTTGGCTTCGCTCAGAAGGAGGGTGTCGGGGCTGTATTCGTCAACGAACTTGCGCATGCGTTTCAGATATGCGTGTGTCTCAGGGAGATTCTCGCAATTTGTGCCTTCCCGTTCAAACAGGTACGGCGGCGCATCCACGCGCAGCCCATCCGCCCCCAAATCGATCCAAAACTTGACCACATCCAGCATCGCCTGCTGGACTTCCTGGTTGTCGTAATTCAGATCGGGTTGGGTTGAGAAAAATCGATGCCAGAAGTGCTGCCCCCTCAGCGGGTCAAAGCTCCAATTGGAAGTTTCCGAGTCTGTGAAGATGATCCTTGCGTCTTTATATTTCTGATCAGTGTCAGACCACACGTACCAATCCCGATACTTTGCGTGCTCCGGATGCTGCGGATCGCGCGAAGCCTGGAACCAATAGTGTTGATCGGAGGTATGGTTCGGGATGATCTCCACGATGATCTTCAGACCCCGTTCGTGGGCCTGATCGATCAGCTTTTTGAAGTCGTCCAGATTGCCATAAGCAGGGAAAATGTCACAAAAATCGCTCACGTCGTAGCCATCATCGCGCAGCGGAGAAGGCATGATGGGCAGAAGCCAGATCGCGTCCACCCCCAGGGCTTTGATGTAGTCCAGTTTGGAGGTTAAGCCCGGCAGGTCCCCCCAGCCATCAGCGTCCGAGTCCTTGAAGGCGCGGGTGTTGAGTTCCATGAAAATGGCATCTTTGTACCAAGCGGTTTTTTGAAGCATGGCGCACCTCTCGCATCAATAAACGGTTATGAAATATCAGTCACCAGGGGGAAGTGTCAACACTAAATACGCATGGAAAGGAATTTCCACCAATTTTTTGCACCATCCTCCCGCAAAATACCATAAGCAAGGGAGCTGTTGTACCAATCACGCTGGCTCTTGGAGAGCCAGCGTGTTGATAAAAAGCTAACCTTTGACCGAGCCGGCCATCATGCCGCGCACGAAGTAGCGCTGCAGTCCAAGGAAGACCAGCAACGGCAAAATCATGCTGACAAAAGCTGCCGAGGTCATCAAGTGCCAGTCCTGTCCTTTTTCTCCAACCAAACGGGCGACCGCAATGGTGACCGTCTGGTTTTTCTCACCCAGGAAGACCAGGGCGACCAGGTAGTCATTCCAGAGCCAAAGGAACTGGAAGATCGCGAAGGATGCCAGGGCAGGAACAGAAAGCGGCAGGATCATGTTGGTAAAGATGGTGAAGTTGGATGCTCCGTCAATATAGGCGGATTCCAACAACTCGCGTGGGATGGTGCCTATGTAATTAAACAGCAAGTAGGTAGCCAACGGCAAGCCAAAGCCAGTATGCGCCAACCAGATGCCCAAAAACGTGCCATTTAGCCCCATGTTCACATAGTCCTTCAGGACCGGAACCAGGGCAATCTGCAAGGGAACCACCAACAAAGCCACAATAACCGTGAAGACGATGTTGCGTCCAGGGAACTCCAGCCAGGCGAATCCAAAAGCAGCGAATGCCGCGATCAGGATCGGGATAATCGTGCCCGGAATGGTGACTGCCAGGGAATTGAGGAAGGCGCCGCCCAGGTTATTGCCAGTGCGGGTGATGGTCTGACCTTCAGCGTTTTTATAGCTGATCGTCTTCCCACCAATCACGTCCGAGTAGTTTTTGGTTGTCAGATTCGTAGAAAAGCCAACCCAACGATTCTCAGAAATGATGGCAGTCCGAGTGCGTTTGTTACCATACCAGGTTATCAGGCGACCATCATCCAGTTCAACTGTATTGCGAAACTCTTCGAAGGTGGCCGTTTTGCCTAATATCTCAAAGGACCCATCAAGGTCGACAGATTCCGGGATAACGATACGCTCAACTTCCACATTCTCTTTGTGGGGGAAAACCTGCCACCAACCACTGCGGAAAATATCTTCACTGGGGCGGAAGGAGGTAATCAGAATGCCCATAATTGGAACCAACCAGATCACACAGATTACGATCAGGACAAAATTGTTCCAAAAGGCTGATTTTTGCTTGGCGGATTTTAAGGTTTTCTTAGCCATTAGAACCCCTTCCTTGATTGATTATATTGCCGGACATTATTGACAATGATCGGGGTTACCAGCAGCAAGAGCACAATCGCGATAGCCGAAGCCTTGCCTGCGTCGGTATAGGTAAAGCTCTGCAGGTAGAACTCGTTGGCAATCACATTCGTGCCATTATTGCCACCCGTCATCACGCGCACAATATCAAATGTCTTGAGGCTGAAGATCACGATGGTGGTCGTTACCGTCAGCAGAGTTCCTTTGATATAGGGCACAATGACCGAGAAAAAGGCTTTGATTTCGGTTGCGCCATCGATCCGAGCCGCTTCCAACAATTCAGCCGGCACGCCCTTGATCGCGCTGGAAAGAATGACCATGGCATAGCCGGTTTGCAGCCAGATCATGATGATGATCAGGAAGAAGTTGTTCCACGGCGCCAGGCTCAGCCAGGGTTGCGGCGTACCTCCAAGCGCGATCACAATCGCGTTAAGTAAGCCTATTTCCTGAATGCCCACGCCCGTGCCTTTGTAGGTATAGATAAATTTCCAAATCACGCCCGCGCCGACGAAAGAGATCGCCATGGGTGTGAAAATAATCGACTTGTAGATCACTTCAGCCCTGGTGCGGTCTGCCAGCGTCGCGATGAGCAATCCCAAACCAACACTAAAAGCCGTGCCGAAAATCAGCCACAACAAGTTGTTTCGGAAAGTTTCCAGCATGCGCGGATCTGTGAACGCAAACTTGTAGTTCTCAAATCCAACCCACTCTGTTCCCAGGTAGTTGCGAAAACTCGCGATCAGTGAGCGAAAAACCGGGATTGCCAGGAACCATGCCATGATTACCACAGCAGGACCAACAAAAACAAACGGCTGCAGGATCCTGGAAACCTGCTTCGGCAATTTCATTACCAGCCAGTTAGTGACCACATAGAGCAAGGCGACACCACCGACACCCCACACAATCGCCACCATGACTTGAACAATTTGAGGAGCGTTGGCTCTTTGAAGAAATAAATATCCCTGCCATAAGACCAAAAAAGTCGTGGCAGGGACGATGATGGATACCAAAATTTGACCCAGGGTGGTACCAAACCACGCGAGGATCTTGCTTACCGCATTACTGCCATTCGGTGTTGGGGTTTTTGCTTCTGTGACGTTCATCCAGTCACCTCCTCAGCTGTTTGGAGTCTAAGGTTTGGAGAGCAAGCTTGAATCTGCTGCCTGCTCTCCAACTATTTATGCTAACTTACTCTGACAAAAGTATTACTTTGGCCAGGAGGCGTCAATCTGCTGCAGGGCTTCCTGCCGCGTGATTGAGCCGGAAACGTAATCGGTCATGTATTTCCAGAAGGTACCTGCGCCGACAGCACCCGGCATGTTATCCGAGCCGTCAAAGCGGAAGGTGGTGGCATTGCGGATGGTTTCAGCCACACCGCGGGTCACGGGGTCCACGTACCAGTCGAGGGAAGCATCGTTGTGGGTCAAAATAGCGCCACCTTGCTCAACCCAAACCTTGAGGGATTCACCAGTTGAGAAGTACTGGATGACTGCGCGCACTTCGGGGCGATCATTGAAGACGGCATAGATGTCACCAGCGCCGAGCACGGGGGAGCCGAATTCTTCCTTGATACCGGGCAGGTAGAAGAAACTGTAATCCACACCTGCTACGGACTCTTCGGGGAAGAAGGTGGTCACAAAGTTACCCTGGCGGTTGAACCAGCACTTGGGCGGATTCTCGAACATGGGTTTGGGGGCATCACCAAAGTTGA
>CAYSVX010000052.1:0-11841 GCA_964434665.1 uncultured Anaerolineaceae bacterium | reverse complement strand
CTATCTATAGCTTAATTGAGATCACTATAAAGATACAAGGGTGGGTTGGCGTCATGTAACCCTTTTTTTATCCAAGACTCTTTAATAGCCAACCCACCGATGGGATGCAAGCGTGTTGGTGGGTTGGCTATCAGGCATCTTGTGTGGACTGCGGTGGTATGACGCCAACCCACCCTACGCGCACTTACTTGACCCTTCCGAAAATGCAAACTACCGGAACGGCGCACCCTATCCGCTTCGCTGCCAGGGCAGGGACCGTTCCCTCCAACAAATCACAATTCCATCCATCCTACGTGTACTTACTGAGTGGAAATTGAATTGCATGCTGTTACAATTATTCGCATGGATACGATCTTTCTTGGTAATTCTCTCACCCGCTGGCTGCAGGCGTCATTGGTTTTTGCAGCAATTCTGGTTCTTTTTCTCCTGACAAGGACGGTTTTCCGCAAAAAAGCCAAGCACAGCACCAAACCCAACCTGATTACAACTCTGCTCAGCCAGCTGATGCTGCCAACAGCGTTGATTGCCGCCATTTGGATAGCATCCCGTTTTCTGGAAATGTCCGCGACGGTCGGCGCATGGCTGAGAATTCTGCTCATCGCGCTACTCACCATTCAAGCAGGTCGTTGGGCGGATTTGGCAGTTGACCATTGGACCGATCTGCAAATCGCTAAACTGCCTGATGAAGATTACTCGCGCCGCACTTCGCTGCGCGGCATCACCATTATCGCGCGCATCCTGATCTGGTTGGTGGTGAACCTTGTCATCCTGGAAAGCATCCCGAACTTCGACATCGCCAGCATCATTGCAAGCCTCGGACTTGGCGGTATCGCCATCGGTCTCGCTGCCCAAAGCCTGGTTGCCGACTTGCTCTCCAGCCTGACAATCCACCTCGACAAGCCCTTTGGACCCGGCGACTTCATCAAAACTGGCAATTTCAGCGGAACGGTTGAACAAATCGGCTTGAAATCGACCCGAATTCGCAGTATCTCTGGAGAAGAACTATCCATTTCAAATAGTGAGTTGCTCAAAGCGCCTCTGCAGAATTTTCAGCGGCTGCAGGAAAGAAGGGTGTCTTTCACCATCCAAATCGCCTACAACACACCCGCTGAGAAAGTGGCGGTCACTCCCCGCTTGATTGAAGATGCCTTTGAAGGGCTCGAAAACGTGCGTTTTTCGCGGGCGCACATCCAAACCTTTGCCCAGACAGGGCTGGTGGTCGAGGTCGTATATTTTGTGACTTCTCCCGATTATGACGTTTTGGTGAAGGCGCAGAATCTCATTAACCTGGGGATCTACGAGAGGCTGCAAAAAGAAGCCATCTTCTTCAGCACAATCCCCCAAATCACGCTCTAAGCGCGATCCCACTCCTAAAGCTGGCTGGCGCGTTCCTGCAGTTCGATCTCTTCGGGGGTTTCCGCTTCGATGACGATCCCATGAGCGCGCGACTTGCCATTGTCGTCCACGTAAACAAAAGTAAGGAAGCCATCCACCGTTAATTCCTCCTTGGTGGTTGCCCGCACATAAGCAATCAAACGCGACCGACCCGTCAGTACGACTTTCGAATCAAAACGAACCACTTCGCCTGGTCTTACCGGTCGCTGGAAGGTCATGCCATGGATCTTTAGGCAGAGCACATATTGTGGGGGCAGCAGATCAGCCGCGGCGATAAACCCAGCCTCCACCAGCCACTCCGCACCTCTTCCAGCAAAAAGCGTACGATGGTGGTTGAGGTCCTCTCCCTTCACCAGGTGATGGATTGTCAGTGTTTTCATGCGCATATTTCACCTCACGGAATCATGATGATCAGGTTATCAAAAGCCACCTTGAAACCACCCGTTTCAAAAGTACCAGCAATCATGCCAAAACCGCCAGGCTGGAAGTCCGGATCCTGGATTTCACCGAGCAATACACCATCCACTGCCAGCAATAGCTTTTCCCGACTGCATTGGGCTGCCAGGCGGAAAGGACCAGCCCCAGCCAGCTGTTCACTGTAGGTCCAATCAATCAGGGTTACAGTATCTTCCCCGACTTGTTTCCAGATGATAAAGTAGCCATCCTCGCTGATCTCAAGCGCTGTGAAATGCTGATCATCCTGCACACCGCAGACAAATCCATAATCTGCATCCCCTGCGGAATTAACAACCCGCGCGTCAGCCTCCGCCATCAAGGCGTCATATGCAAAATATTGATCCGACCAGTACCAGTACATTGGCGCGATCACTTCAATGGTGTATTCGCCGTTTTCGTAAGCCCGTCGCCCATCTTG
The DNA here is from genome assembly GCA_964434665.1 of uncultured Anaerolineaceae bacterium. Lineage (GTDB taxonomy): Bacteria > Chloroflexota > Anaerolineae > Anaerolineales > Anaerolineaceae > Mesolinea. The sequence continues at coordinate 9,572 of CAYSVX010000052.1, read as the reverse complement.
ATCAGCAGTGCTCAGCCAACCGCTGTTGGCATTTGAAAAATCGTCTTCAAAAATGACATCGCCCGAGCCTTGATATGCCAGGTCCGGGTTTCCTCCCGTGTTGACCGCCACTTCTCCCCGCCTGGCAGCGTCGATCATATCCTTGGCGAGGTTGATCGGGCGCAGAGCGTTGATAAACCCGCCCGTTGGCACACAATCGTCGTTCGCGTCAATGTAGCCATCGCGGTTGGTATCCCGCACAGGTCTGCAATCCACGATGTCGAGCTGGGCTTCGCCATAACCTATTTGGGTCGGAATGCCTACGAGCTTCCCCACGGAGTCAACTGCCAATCCGCCAGAATTGCCACCTGCAATGGTGCCGCTGGTTTTGATGAATGCCCGGTTTCCAAAGGGTTCCTCAGAAGTAAAACCGCTGACCTCCCCGCGGGTGAGCGTGATCGTGCCGCCCCCAATAACAGGGTACCCGAGAATCGCGATTGGCTCGCCCAAATCCAGGCTGTCCGAGTCGCCAATCGGGACAAACGGAAGTTTGAGAAGATCATAATTCAGCGGGTTTCCTTCCATATCCCAGGTGGGTTTGATGACCGCCAGATCCAGCAAAGCATCCGCCTGAACCACATAGGCGTAGTAACTATCCACGGGCGGCTGGTCTTGGGCAACTGTCAGTGAGACGAGCAGCGCCACGACCTCATCGTACCTGGTTGAACTGACAACATGGTCGTTGGTCAAAATTAATCCATCCGGGCTGATGATAGTGCCCGAACCGGTCCAGCGCGGAACGCTCTCGCCATCGATGTCCACGAACGCGGTAATCTGCACCACCGCCTGGTAGGGGATGGCGCCCAGGTCGGGGGCTTCATCTTCCGGACTGACGCCAGGTTCCCAACCTGTCGGGGTCGTGCCCGCGACTTTCAGCTTGGTTTCAATCGCAATTATCGTTGAACCTGAAAAAACCCGCCAGTTTCCCAGCACATCACCGCTCTTATTGGCTCTGAAGCGAAAGACGAAGTCCTCAACCCCGGTCGGAGCGATGGTCATATCCAACTTGATGACTCCATCTCCATTTGCCTGAGTTTCCATGGTCAGTGGTGGAATCGAGCCTTCATAGCTCGCCCACTCAAAAAAGTTGGATTCAAATAGGATCTCCTGCACAGTGGCGTTAATGGTATCGATGTTTGAAAGCTGCAATTCCAGATCAAAGACCTGACCTTGCTGAATATCAGTTTGCGGCTGTTTCGCGCTCACCTGGAGTTTTCCCCCGCCGCTGCTTGACACAATGCAGGAACTTAATATCAGCATCACCATCAACAACCATAAAATGCTTTGCTTGAATTTAACTCTCATGACATTCATTGCCAATCTCCGCAGAATCCTGAATACAAGTGTATTGTACATGAAAGGGGCACGAACGAAAGACATTAGCCCTCCCCAGTGAGCAAAGTGAACGGAGGGGGAGGGTCCGTGAAACTGGGGAGAGGGTCAGGGTTGTGTTTGAAGGCATGTAATGGAGACCTCCGGTCAAATGCAGTGCTCGGTCAAGAGACCGGCACGAACGGTTGTAGTTCATAGGCCGGATTGCGCAGCCTGCCCCGTGTCTTTTTGCGGGGTTCAATCCGGCTTATCGTGGTAGGCTTCCAACGTCAGGTTGAACTGCGCAACCTGACCTACGGCTCAATTATAATGTTGTGAAACAGGCAGGCTTGTTCCCTGCTAATTCCAATTTATGGTCGGGTCGAGCGGCCAACCAACTGATTCCGGATCTAAACCATACCAGTCATTCGGGTCAACGTTGGTAGTTTCCATTCCCGCTTTTACCTCGACTGTGACCAGAGTGTGGTCCGTGCAACTCTCCAGGTAGCCGCAAGTGACAACATTGGAATACGCCGCATAAAAGGTTCGGGAGGGATTATCAATCAGGTAAGCCAACACATGGTACGCACCCACCGGCAGCGCTTCAAACCGGTAATTCATTTGATTAAGTACAGTGTTTTGCCAGTAATACTCACCTGTCTGGATGTTAAATGCCACAATCCTCAGCGGTGGGACCATTTCAGAGGGATAACCCAACCTCCCAGAAACGCTGCCGGTAGCTTGCACAGTTGCTGTCGGAATGGGTGTCTGGGTAGGCGGGATAGGTGTGGAGGGAGGCTCAGTCGTCGGACAGGCTGGACAGGTTGCAGTTGGCTGCATCACCTGCGTCTGAAAAGAGGCGATTTGCTCTGCCTGTACCGTTGACTGAACGCTCACTGCCACCAATGTTGCCCGCAGTTCGGCTTCAACGTTTGTATTCGTAGGGGCAACGCAGGCGCTCAGCGTCAGCAGAAGAATAATTAGAGGTAAAAGGATTCGTTTCATGTCTCTCCTCTCAATCGGGGCTTGTTGTAGAAAATTATACGATCCCAAAGCCTGAGTTCAAAGCCGTTGATTAATGTTGTAACGGATTCATTGCCTGCCATAATGCCATCGTAGGGAAAGGGCCTGCCCTTTCCTAATTTCGTTTGGTTGACGCAGGCGTCAACCCTACATTTTGTCAATATTGTTTTCCTTAGAAAACGAGTCATTTCCCGGTTTCACTTGGTTGTACGGTACTCCAAATCGCTTATACTTTACCCATGCTCGAATTCGACTTTCCGCCCCTTCAACCGATGGTTTTCACCGTCACCACCCTCAGTAACTACCTGCGCGAAGTGCTCGAGACCGATGAGATTCTGCGCGATGTGTGGGTTCGGGGAGAGATTTCCAACTTCACCCAACCGCGATCGGGTCACCTCTATTTCACACTCAAAGACAACGATTCCCAACTGAAATGTGTGATGTGGAAGGGGCAGACCTTCCGCCTGCGGTTCAACCCCAAAGATGGTCAGAGCGTGGAAGCGCACGGCGCGATGAGCTTCTATCCTGCTGGCGGGCAGGTGCAGCTCTACATCGACGAAATGCAGCCGGTGGGCGAAGGTCAGCTCTACCAGGAATTCCTGCGCCTCAAAGCCCGACTTGAAGCAGAAGGGCTCTTTGCCCAAGAGCTAAAACGCCCTCTACCGCAATTCCCGCGCCACATTGGCATTGTCACCTCCCCCAGCGGCGCCGCCCTGCAGGACATCCTCAACACTCTGCGCCGGCGCTTGCCACTGGCACGCGTCACGCTTGCCCCCACCGCTGTGCAGGGTGCCGAAGCCCCCGCCGGAATCGTCGGTGCCTTTCAGTCGCTCAATACCCTGCCCGATCTGGACCTGATCATCCTTGCCCGCGGCGGCGGTTCCATTGAAGACCTGTGGTCTTTTAACGACGAAGCTGTTGCCTACGCCATCCGCGCCTCGCGTGTGCCTGTCATCTCGGGCGTCGGGCACGAAACAGATTTCACCATTGCCGATTTCGCCGCGGACCTGCGCGCTCCCACTCCCACCGCCGCCGCTGAGCTCGCCACACCAATCACCAGTGCCGACCTCGCCGGGGAACTCGCCTCCATTCAGCAGGGACTGAATCAAAGCCTTATTTCGAGGTTGGGAGGTTTACGCCAGGATCTCCTGCTTGCCGAAAACCGCTTACAGCGTCATTCTCCAGTTCAACGCATTCGCACTTCCCTTCAGTTTCACGACGAGACCCAGGCGCGATTCGAGCGCGCCATGAGCCACTATTTGGCGCAGCATCAGCTCAAATTGCAAAATACGATTGCCCGCCTTGAAAGCGTCAGCCCGTTGGCGGTGCTCAGGCGCGGCTTTGCCATCGTCAGCGACGCGCAGACCCACCAAGTGATTTCCCGCCGCAATCAGACCAGCCCAAACCAACCCATCCAGATCCAGGTGAGCGATGGCAAAATCGCTGCCACCATCTCAGGAGAGCCCTCATGACCGAACCAACAACTCCCAGTTTTGAAACTGCCTTTGCCGCCTTGCAGCAGATCATCACCCAGCTTGAAAACACCGAGCTGCCGCTTGAAGAAGCTCTGAAACTTTATGAGGAAGGTAAAAGGCTGAGCAACCTCTGCAGCCAATTACTGGAGACTGCTCAATTGCGCGTGGAGACGCTCTCTTCCACCACCACCGCGGCGAACAGCGAGCCAGCGTGAGCCTTTTCGACTTCTTCACCAACCCGGTTGGTGTTTCAACCATGCTTGGCTGGATTCTGGGACAGCTCATCAAAGTGCCCGTAGAGTACCTGCGACACAAACGCTGGGACTGGACGCTGTTGTTGAACGCGGGCGGCATGCCCTCCTCACATTCAGCCTTGATCACCTCGGTTACAACTTCAATTGGATTAAATGTTGGGTGGGGCAGCCCGCTTTTTGCCCTGGCAATCGCCTTTTCCGGCATCGTCGTTTACGATGCCACCGGCGTCCGCCGGCAAGCGGGCTTTCACGCTGAACGCATCAACCAGATCGTGCGTGAGCTGCTGCACTTAAAGAGACTGGAGGAGGAGCAGGTTTCCTACCTACGGGAAATCATCGGTCACACCCCGTTCGAAGCTGCCGCGGGCGTGCTTTTTGGCATTCTGATTGCCCTGATGGTTCAGTGGTTCATGGTTTGGAGCTGATCCTGTTAGCGACCGCCAGGTCGCCTTTCAATCCAAATTTACAACACCAAGAGTAAAACCAATAAGCGAAGGTTAAGTATCATCGCGTAAATAAGGCTTGTCAATTCCTAAATCGAAGGAATAGGGAGTTCGGATATTCTTTTATAAAGCCGACCAACTGGTCAGATTTTGCAGTACTTTCAGCCCTTTTCGGCAAGCTTACCTTTGATACGTCGAACGATCGCGCCAGCCTCAGGCACCTTTTGCAGCCACAGCATCGCCCCATAAGTCAGCACACCCAACACCGCACCCACAGTCAAGACCAGGAATTTGTTCAAGTCCCCAAAAAGGGTCATCCATCCAAATAACACCAGCCCCATCACGGCGGTACCTGCCAGAGCCAGAGCTCCCGTCCGCAGGATTTGCTTCCCCTCAATGCCGTTCAAACGCCGCCGCATGATTTCCAACAAAACCAGGCATTCCACTGCGGTCGCGGTAGTATTCGCCAGCGCCAGCCCGCCAAGCGGCAGCCAGCCAATCTGGCTGAAGAGACGCGAAAAGAAAAACGAAAGCAGGATATTACCCGTCATTGCCGCGACGCCCACCAGCACCGGGGTTTTGGTATCGTGCATGGCGTAAAACGCGCGGCTGAGCACTTCCACCAGGCTGTGCCCGATCAGACCCAACGCATACCAGAGCAGCGCCCAGGCAACCATCCGGGTGGATGTGGCGTCGAAGCTGCCGCGCTCGTAAAGCACGCGCACCAAAGGCACCCGCAGCAAGACCAACCCGACAGTCGCCGGCAGCGCCAGTAAAAGCATCACGCGAACGATGTTAGATAATGTCTGACGGAAGTCCTCTGTCTTACCCAGTTCCACCTGTGCTGAAAGCGTCGGCAGAGATGCAGTTCCTGCCGACTGCGCGATTGCCGCCTGGGGCATCAGCATTAGCGTGAATGCCCAGGTGAGCGCGCTCGCCGAGCCTGCTCCGAGCGAGAGGCTGATGATGGTGTTCGCCACAAAATTCAACTGCACGATGCCCGCCCCAAAGATCCGCGGCAGCATCAGGCGCAGCACTTTGCGTACCGGTCCATCCCTGAAACCTGCCGCCAGGTCGTACTTGCGGGCAGGCAGGCGGAACAACGCTGGCAATTGCAGCAGCAGATGCCCCATTGCGCCTATCACGGTGCCGATCGCCAGGCGCTCGATCCCCCAGGATTCTGGCAGCAGCACGACGCCCAGGATGATGCCTAAAGAATAGGCTGCGGGTGCCAGCGCTGGCCACAGGAACACCTGGTGCGCGTTCAGCATACCCATAACCAATCCGCTGATCCCGAAAATGATCACCGTTGGCAGCATGATCCGCAGCAGTCGAGCTGTATCAGCCAACTGAGCAACGCTCGAATCCGGCACAAGTGCGAATAATCCGCGTTCTACCAAAAATGGCGCAAAGACCCACATCAGAGTCGAAACTAGTACCAAAACGATCAAAACTGAGTTGACCACCCCCGAAGCCAACCTCCAGGCGCCTTTTTGATCCTTGCGTGTCAAGAAACCGGTAAACATCGGAATAAAGGCTGAACCCAGAGCCCCTCCAGCCGTCAGGTTGAATAGCAGCTCTGTCACGCGGTTGGCGGCGTTGAAGGAATCAAGCGAAACACTGGTGCCAAAAGCATGCGAAACCACCATACCCCTCACCACCCCCACAAGTGTGCTGAGGATATAAGCAATCATCACGATCCCGGCAGCGCGGGCAATCTGCCGCCCTGCCTGGGCGCTCCCAGTATTGCTTTCCTCCACCTGCTTTCGGAGTTCCTTGGGATTATCCACGCTCTGGATCCTCGTCTGTTTCACTCTTAAAAGCGACTTTGGCAGCTTCCCAAAGCTGGTCCATTTCCTCAAAGCTCAACTGATCGACAGTTTTGCCTTGTTCTGCAGCACTCTTTTCAATGAAGGCAAAGCGCTTGCGGAAGCGCAAGTTTGTCTCGCGCAGGGCGATTTCGGGGTCGACTTTGAGCCAGCGCACCAAGTTGACCACCGCGAAAAGCACATCGCCGGCTTCAGCCTGTCTTTCTGCGTCATTTTGGGCGTCACGCAGTTCACCCAACTCCTCGTGGACTTTGGCGATGACCGGTTCGATGGTGTGCCAGTCGAACCCCACCCTTTTCGCCCGCCTTTGGATCTGATTCGCCTGCGAAAGGGCTGGCAGGCTGAGCGGGATGCCATCGAGCATGCCTTTTTCGTGATCGCCATTACTTTCGCGCTCTGTGGCTTTGATCTTCTCCCAGTTGGTGAGCACATTTTCAACTGAATCCACGTCGATGTCGGAAAAAACATGCGGATGGCGCCGGATCAGCTTGGAGTTGATACCCTGCAGCACTTCACTCATGAGGAAGTCTTCATCCTCAGTCGCGATCTGGGCGTGCAAGCCGATTTGCAACAGCAAATCGCCCAATTCCTCGCGCAGGTGCTGGCTATCTTCCTGATCCAGGGATTCCAGGACCTCGTACGCTTCCTCCAGCAGGTAGGGGCGTAGGCTCAGGTGAGTCTGCTCGCGGTCCCACGGGCAACCATCGTAGCGTCGCAAACGGGCAATGATCTGTTGAAAATCTTCGAAAGAGGCACCCTGTTGCAATGGCGGCACGTACAGGCAGCTCAGCATGCCGAGGTGGATGGATTGATCAATTTCAAAAAGCTGCAGCTTCTCCACGATTTCATCCGAAGTGCCGGCGTTATGCACCAGCGTTACGGGATGCTCCTGGGGGTAACTTGCCATCAGCGTCAGCTTCAGCTCGCTGGCTTCAAAACTGCTGTCCAACTGCGAGATGAGTGCTGGGATTGTTGGCGGGAAGGATGGCACCTCAAGCCCGGCCAGGTGCAGCGCGTCCGCCAGTACCATCTGCGGGTGCGGGTCGATGCCGAGCGCCGAACAAACTGGTTCAATGAAGCTGACACCATCAATCAGGCGGATCGGTATGCCACTGCCTTCGACACCCTTAAGGATCTCGCTGACAGTTTCCTCTGCCACGAACGGGCTGCCTGGCACACCATAAGTTACACCCTGCTCGCGCCTGCCAAGCTCCAACACTCGCTGGACAATCGTCTCGAGCACAGTGCCGATATCCTCGTTGGAATCGTAGGTCTCGTCAAAACTCCTCACCGTCAAACCTTCCGGCAATCCTCCCACAGCTGGGTGGAACTTAGTCCGCAGCCAGATCTCACCGCATTGCACAAGATGAGCCCAGGCTTCACGGGTCAGATACTCTGCTCCTGCCGGTCCCAATCCAACAATCGTAATTCCTCGTCCTGTCATCGATTCAGCTTCCTTAACAAACATGCAAAGGCTGCCCAAGTTAAGCTGGGCAGCCTTTTAATTGTAACATTACCCGATTCCAACATACCAGACAAGCTGGCAGGTGGGAACGAAAACTAACGCTTGGTGTAGGTCGGGGCCTTGCGGGCGCGCTTGAGACCTGGCTTCTTGCGTTCCTTAACACGGGCGTCGCGCGTCAATAAACCCTCGGCGCGTAAAGCGGGACGTACGCTCTCATCTGCTGAGACGAGCGCGCGTGCCAGACCGAGTTTGACCGCGTCGCGCTGACCGCTTACGCCGCCACCCTGCACCTTGACGGTGACATCATAAGCTGATGCGCTCTGACCAGTCACTTCGATTGCATTCAGGATCGCGGGGGCATCGCCAGCGCGAGGGAAGTAATCGTTCAGGGGTTTTTCATTGACAGTGAAAGTACCGCTGCCGGGAAAAACCCGCACACGGGCTGTACTTTGTTTGCGTCGTCCAACTGCTTCTATGTATTGTGTCATGATTCCTCTTTACTACTTTTCAAAAATCGGCTGGGGAGTTTGACCCTGGTGGGGGTGTTCTGAGCCAGCATAAATTTTCAGATTATCAAGATAACGTGCTGTCAGACGGTTCTTGGGCAGCATGCCGCGCACCGCGAAGCGGATAATGCGATCAGGATGGGTTTCCAACTGGCGCTTATATTCCACTTCTTTCAAACCACCGGGATAACCGGAGTGACTGTAGTACTTTTTCTCTTCAACACGGGTTGAGTTGACGATGATCTGGGAGGCGTTAATTACTACCACATGATCTTCGAGAACCACACCGGGGGTGTAATCCGGGCGATGTTTGCCAATTAATAGCCCTGCAATTTTGGTCGCCAGTCGACCAAGAGTCTGACCGGCGGCATCCACCAGATACCACTCACCAGTCACGTTTCCTTTAGGAATGTATGTTTTTTCCACTTTTACTTCTCCGTTTTCAAAATACATACCCGGCCTTGCAGGCTGGGCAAACAATCTCTTATTTATCCTCGTTAAAGATCACTGCTTCCAAACTCAAACCGCGTGCAGGTGCCAGGTCCACAATACCCGTGCTGCCCAGTTCAAGCCCGAGCCGCACAGTCTCAACTGGCAGCTCGCCAAGCCCGATCCTGACCAAAACGTACACGATCCGCCGCACCATGTGATAGAGGAAAGCATTGCCCACGATCGTGAAGCTCATGCCATCTTTCTCTTCCAACCAGTCCACCGAGTAGATCCGCCGGATGGTAGTGCTACCTTCTTTCAGTGCTTTACCAAAAGCAACGAAATCGTGCTCACCAAGCAGGTCATTTGCTGCCGCTTGCATTAGCAGGAGGTCCGGCTTGCGGTCGAGCCTCCAGGCAAACCTATCGCGCAGGGGATCCCGCGCGGATTGCCAGTACAGCTGGTAGCGGTATTGGCGGCTTAGAGCGTCGTAGCGGGGGTGAAAATCAGCCCCCACCTGCTGCACGCTTTGCACCGCAATATCTGCAGGCAAAAAGGCATTCAAAGCATTTTGCAGGGCATAGTCGGGGTGGTTCCAGTCAAAGTTGAAACTGACCACCTGCCCATTGGCGTGCACACCGGTGTCGGTGCGCCCGGAGGGCATTACTGCCCTGCCCTGCCAACCCAGCCGGCGCAACGCTTCCTCGAAGGTCGCCTGGACGCTGGTTTTGATTGCCTGCCGTTGAAAGCCGTTGTAATTCGTGCCGTCGTAAGCGAGGATAAGTTTGTAATGTGCCA
>CAYSVX010000051.1:0-11912 GCA_964434665.1 uncultured Anaerolineaceae bacterium | reverse complement strand
TGGGATTGGTGAACATGATGCCGGCGAGGGTGTCGTCGCAGAGCTCAGCCAGGGCCTTTAGGTCCACATTGCCGCGTTCGTCCGAAGGCAGCTGGATGGGGTCGAACCCGAGCATGGCCGAGGAGGCAGGGTTGGTGCCGTGGGCAGAGTCGGGGATGAGGATGCGGGTGCGTTTGAGATCGCCATGATCTTTGTGGTACTTGGCGATGATCATCGTGCCAACCAGTTCGCCTTGCGCCCCAGCAGCAGGCGCCAGGGTGGCATCAGCGAATCCGCCGATCTCAGCCAACCAGTTTTGCAGGGTGTACATCAGGTAGAGATTGCCCTGAACGGTGTCCACGGGCTGCAGGGGGTGGGTGGCAGCGAAACCGGGGTAACGAGCGGTGGATTCGTTGATCTTGGGGTTGTACTTCATGGTACAAGAACCAAGGGGATAGAAACCAAGGTCGATGGCGTAGTTTTTCTGTGAGAGCTTGGTGAAATGGCGCACAACGCCGAGCTCCGAGATCTCGGGGAAGGGGAAGTTCACGCGCGCGAATTCCTGGGGGAGTTCGGTCAGGGGAACATCGGGTTCCTGGAAGGTTACGCCGGTGCGACCGGTGGAGGAAAGCTCAAAAATGGTTGGCTCACGCATGTTCCACCTCGCTCAAAACGTCGGTCAGATAGTCTGTATCTTCGCGTGAAATCATCTCTGTGACTGCCATCAGGAGGCAGCCTTCGAGTTCGGGGTAATCTTTGCCGAGGTCGTAACCACCGAGGATGCCGTGATCCTGAAGGTGTGCCAGCAGCTCAGGGACGTTCTCGTCAGCCAGGACAACAAACTCATGGAAGAACGGCGTGCTCTTGAAGGGGAGTTGGAAGCCGGGAACTTCCTGGACCGCTTTGGCGGTGTAGTGCGCGTTCTGATAGCACAGATTCGCGACCTGCTGGAAGCCAGTCTTGCCGAGGAGGGTCATGTAGATCGTTGCGGCAAGGGTCATGAGCCCCTGGTTGGAGCAGATGTTGGAGGAGGCTTTCTCGCGGCGAATGTGCTGCTCGCGGGCGGTGAGGGTGAGCACATAAGCCAGTTCACCCTGGGTGTCCACGGTTTCGCCGACAAGGCGACCGGAAATTTTGCGCAGGAGCGCGTTTTTGACCGCGAAGAAGCCGAGGTATGGACCGCCATAAGAAAGCGGAATGCCGAGCGGTTGACCTTCGCCAACAACGATGTCGGCGCCGATTTCACCAGGAGGAGTCAGGAGGGCTAACGCTGTGGGGTTTGCCACGACCGCGACAAGGGCTCCCTGGGCGTGGGCGACTTCGATGAGGGGTTTGTAATCGATGATTCGTCCGAAGAAATCGGGATACTGCACCATCACCAGGCAGGTGTTGAGATCGATTTGGTCGATCAGGTTTTTCAGGTCGGGCTCGATGCCGGTTTCGGGGTCATCCCCGACGATACGGATGGCATCGTTGGCTTGCATATAGCCGCGGATGACTTCGCGATACTGGGGGTTGATGGCGCGCGAGAGCAGGACCTTGGAGCGTTTGCCGCGGAAGTTGTTGTAGGCCAGAATTACGGCTTCGGCAGCGGCAGTCGCGCCGTCGTAGTGAGAAGCATTGCTGACATCCATGCCGGTAAGCAGGCTGATCAGGCTCTGGAATTCGAAGATTGCCTGGAGCGTGCCCTGGGAGATTTCGGGTTGGTAGGGGGTGTAAGCGGTGTAGAACTCACCGCGCTGGAGGAGGTTATCGACCGCGGTGGGTATGTAGTGTTGGTATGCGCCGGCACCCAGAAAACTGATGAAATCTCGGGTGGTGGCGTTGGCTGAAGCGATGCTATCCATCTCGGTCGCAGCTTCCATCTCGGAAAGCGGCCTTGGCAGGTTCAGATCGGGGAAGCGATTCTTTTCGGGGACCACTTTGAAGAGGTCCTCGACTTTTTCGACCCCGATTGTTTTGAGCATCGCCTCCACATCAGCATGCGTGTGTGGAGTGAACATAGGATTAGCGGTCCTGGCAATAAGTGTCGTAGGCAGCAGAATCCATCAGTTTGTCGAGCTCGGACTCGTCGCTAACCTGGACTTTGGCGAGCCAACCGCCAGTGTAGGGTTCGGAGTTCAGCAGCTCGGGGGTATCAGTGAGGATCTGGTTGACTTCGAGGACCTTACCACTAACGGGGAAGACGACCTCGGCAGCGGCTTTGACGGATTCGATGGTCGCCAGGCTGTCACCAGCGCTGATCTCATCATCGGGATCGATGGCAAATTCAACGAAAACGACGTCAGAGAGGGAATCCTGCGCGTAGTCGGTGATGCCGATGATGGCGATGCCGTTTTCAAACTTGACCCACTCGTCAGTTTTCTGATATTTCAAATCTTGTGGCACTAACATTTTGGCTCCTTTAAGCTTGTTAATTAGAACAGAGGCACACTTTGTGCCCCTGTTATCTTCGATTTCAGAGGTTGTAGGGTTTCTTTACCTGAGAGTTTCACCATAGCGGCTTGCCCCTTCGGTGCCTGCGTAAGTAGGACTCTTCCCATTGGACATGTTTTATTTTAGCGTTTTGTGGGGAATAGTCAAGCCAAATTCTCCTACTGCTATTTCGATGTTTCTTGGTAGAACTTTAATTCAGGTCAGAAAATCGATCCGGATGGGAGTAGACGTTGAAACGCGAGCCCCGGGCGTAACCGATTAGAGTCATGCCTTTTTCTTCCGCCAGATGGACCGTGACGGTGTTGGGGGAGGTGAGCGAGATCACCACGGAGACACCCAACCGGGCTGATTTTTGCAGCATTTCCGAACTGATGCGACCAGTGGTGAGCAGGATGGAGGGTTTGAGTGAAGGGGCGTTGAGAAGGATGTGGCCGGTCAATTTGTCGAGGGTGTTATGCCTGCCGATATCGTCAGCCAGAAAGAGGATGTTTTCGCAATCAGAAATTGCCGAACAGTGAATGCCCCGGGAGGTCGTCTGGATGTGTTGTGTTTTTAGGAAATCATCCAGGCACCGGGCAACTGTTTCAGCGTTCAGAGTAACTTCATTCAGGGTCGGCTGATCCTGCTGTTCGAGCCGCTGAGCAGTCTGCCCGCCGCCGCAACCAGTGGTCTTGATCCAGGTGGTGGGTTTGGTGATGGGCGAGGCAGTGTCGACTTCCACAAAATCCGCGGTATCGCAAACGTGCACACGTGTAACTTCATCAACGGAGTTGATCAAACGTTCGTTGTAGAGAAAACCAACTGCCAGTTCGGCGATCATGGCAGGCGTGCAGAGCATTTCCATCCAGGGTTTGCCGTTGACGATCAGGGTGACTGCCTGCTCAAGGGGCACCTGGCCTGTTTGGGGCTGCCACTTGCCGTCAGAATACTGCAAAAAGGGGATCTCGCTGCTTTTCATGTGATTACCTTTCGTCTGCCCGGATGACGCCGCCACCGAGCACTTTTTCGCCATCGTAGAATACTGCACTCTGCCCGGGAGTGACATCCCGCAGAAGGTGATCAGTCTCAACCATCACAGCGTTGCTCTCTGCAGCGGTAAGGGTTGAGCTCACAGGAACTGCCCGATAACGGATTTTTACCTCACAAGCCGTGGGCAGGTTGGGTGCATGGCCGCTGATCCAGTTCACAGGACGCACAAGGAATTTGGTTTTACCAAGCTCGCTGCCTTTACCCACAATCAGCGAGTTGCTTTCAGGTCTCTTTTCGAGGACATAGAGGGCTTCGGTGTAGGCAGGCAGACCTTTCCTTTGCCCGATAGTGTAAAACGCCAGGCCCTGATGCATGCCCAACAGCTGCCCCTGGGAGGTTCGAATCTCTCCGGGTTGGGTAGCAGCAGGGGCAAAATCGCGCAGAAATTGTTGGTAATCATTCTGGTTCACGAAACATAGGTCCTGGCTATCGGGTGTATCTGAAACAGACAGTCCAAGGCTTTGAGCGATGGCGCGCACTTCCGGTTTTCGCAGTTCGCCGAGGGGCAGGATTGATCTTCTCAGTTCCTGTTGGGTCAGGTTGCTCAGCATGTAAGATTGGTCCTTCGCAGGATCTGTTGCACGCCAGAGATCGAACTTGCCATCACCAGCCTGGACAATGCGCGCGTAGTGACCTGTTGCTACGAATTCTGCCCCTTGCGCGTCAGCAAAAGCGATGAGCTCAGCCCACTTTAGCGTGCGGTTGCACAGGACGCAGGGATTGGGGGTTTCGTTAGCCAGATGGCTGGCGATGAAGGATTCCACGACTTCCCGCCGGAACGGTTCACGTACATCCTTGATGGTCAGTGGGATGCCTAATTGCTCAGCAACCTGCCTGGCACCTTCGATTCCTTTTTGATCGGTTTTATTGGCATGCCAAAGCTGGAGGGTTAGACCTTGCACGTCGAAGCCTTGCTTGATCAGCAAAGCTGCCGCTACCGCGCTATCCACACCGCCACTCATGGCTACGATGACTTTTGCCATACCTTCTCCGTTGCTAATTATAGAGGATTTCAGATTGTGGATTTGGCCGTGTTACCTTTGCCAAGGAGTTGCCCAGCTTCTTCAACATATTGGAGCGACTGGTGGCGGAAATATGTGTTGTAGAGCTCGGCATAGTGACCACCTTGCTCCAATAAGCTCTGGTGGCTGCCCTCTTCGATGATCGAGCCGCGGTCAAGGACGATGATGCGGTCAGCAGACCTTACGGTTGAAAGGCGATGGGCGATGAGGATGCTGGTGGAATGCTGCAGAATCAACGAAAGGGCTTGCTGGATCTGGTATTCGGTAAAAGGATCGATGCTGGCTGTGGCTTCGTCGAGGATGAAAATGGCAGGTTTGTGCGCCAAAACGCGCATCAGCGCCACCAATTGGCGCTGCCCCATGGAAATATGGGCACCGCGTTCGCCGACTTGCGTGTCGAGACCGTTGGAGAAGGTTTCAAGCCATTCACCATTGCCAATCTGATTTGCAAGCTCAGTGATCTCTTGCCGGCTGATGTTCGGCGCGGCGAAGCGAATGTTTTCTTCCACTGTTCCGTCGAATAAGAAGGGCACCTGGGTAACGATACCCATGTTCTGGCGTAAGGCAGGCAGATCGAACCTGCGGATGTCGATGTCATCGATCAGTAGCTCTCCCTCCTGGAACTCATAGAAACGGGAGATCAAACGAGCAATCGAAGACTTGCCGGCTCCGGTGTGACCAACGATGGCGATATTCTCTCCAGGAGCGATGTGGAGGTCGAAGTTGTCGAGCACCTTTCCACCTGTCGCGTAGCTGAAACTGAGGTGGTAGAAATCAATTTTGCCAGCAATACTTTCGACCTTTAAACTGTCGCTCTGGGTGACCGAGTGTTCCGAATCGATCAAGGCAAAAATACGCTCTGCGGCTGAGAGACCTGTCTGAACCTGCGTCCAGTACGAGGTAATGCTAAGAATTGGCATCAAGAATCGGTCACTTGCCAGTAAGATCATGTACCATGCCCCGGCTGTTATCAACCCCTGTGTCACGGTGAGTGCGCCAAAATACACCAACATAGCGATACTGAGACCGCTGATGGTGCGCATAACCGGGAAAACGATCGAGAGCACAAAACCCCGCTGCACGTTCACTTTGAATGACGTGGTGTTGGAGCCTTTAAAGTCCCGATAAATCTCTTCTTCCTGGCGGAAATTTTTGGCTACTGAGATACCGCTGATGGTTTCTTTGATTGTGGCATTAACGTTCGCCATGGCGCGCATGCCCTGGGTGGTTACGCGCCGTGCCAGTTTGCGGAATTGTGACACCACTAGCATGACGATGGGAACAAAAGCCATCAATGCCAGCGCGAGTCGCCACTCTGCGTTGAAAAGGATGATCGCGGTGACAATTGATTGAACGGTGCTGCCAGCCACATCCATGGTTAGCCGGATGAGCATGGAAAAATCGTTCGTGTCGGTGGTGATGCGGGAAACGATACGTCCGGATGACAGGCGATCGTGGAAAGCGAGGTCTTGTTCGATGGATGAGGTGAATGCATCCACCGAAAGATCGCGATTCATATCCGCGGTAATTCGCGACAGAAGACGTCTGATCAGATAGTAAAACACGAAATCCATTACTTGCAGGGTGATGATTACAGCCACTAACATGTTGTAAGCTACTTGGTTTGGAATGCCTGCAATGCCCTCATCCAGAACCTTTGAGATCAAGAGTGGTGGCAAGGCGGCAAAAAGACCTTGCAGGACAATGCTGATGGTCATCCAGACGATGAATTTGCGATGACGTTTGGCATAATCCCAGATGCGACTCAGCAAAGCTTTGTTGCTGTATTGACGATCATAAGCCTCGCCAGTTAAGCCTTGATGGAAGCCCATTATTCTTTCGCCTCCGCAAAGATGTTACGATAGGCTTTTGAGCGTTCCATCAATTGATCATGCGTTCCAATGGCGGAAATTCGCCCTTTGCGCATGACGATGATCAGATCAGCCCAGCGGATCTGGGAAAGGCGGTGGGTAATGATGAAGGTTGTTCTGCCTTCCGAAGCCAGTTTAATTGCCTGTTGGATCTCATCCTCGGTTTTGCTGTCGATCGCGCTGGTGGAGTCATCCAGGATCAGGATCTTGGGATCGGTAAGGAACGCTCTTGCCAGCGCCAATCGCTGCCTTTGCCCACCAGAGATCGTGGTACCACGCTCTCCGATAACGGTGGCGTAACCCTCGGGCAACTCATTGATGAACCCGTCAGCCTGAGCTCTTCTTGCTGCAAGAACGATTTCTTCATGGGTAGCATGCGGTTTGCCAAAAGCGATATTCTCAGCGACCGACTTTGAAAACAGGAAAATATCCTGTTCAATAATGGATATCTGACTTCGCAGGCTGTCCAGTCTCCATTCCCGCAAATCAAGCCCATCAATTTTGACGCTGCCACCAAGGGGATCGTAAGTACGATTTATCAAACGTACCAAGCTGGTTTTCCCCGAGCCGGTTTGCCCAACAATCGCGACAGTCTCGCCTGGGTTTACTTCGAAAGTGAGATCCTGCAAATTCAGGTTTTTACCATCATAAGCAAAACTAACATTTTCGAAATTCACCTTACCGGCAATTACACCGCTGTGTCCGGTCTCATTTTGGTCGAGATTGTTCTCGCTATTCATCGTGGAGAGCAATCTGCGAGCGCCGGCGATCCCGAGAGAAATCTGAGAATAGGAACGGATGGAGGTATTCGTAGGAAAACCGAGCATCGCGAGACCACTAAAGTAAGAGATCACACCGCTCAGAGGGATGAGCCCTTGCCTGTGGAGGATCAGCGCGTGCAATAGACCAAAACCCATCGCCAGCGCGAGGAGCAGCAGCGGAATGAACCGAGCTTCAATATCTCCTTGTTTGACGTTGGCGTCGCGGAAGGCTTTCGAGTTCTTCTTGAAGCGATCGATCTCTGTTTGTTCCTGGGAAGCTGCTTTGACGGTCTCGACGCCATCGATATCTTCCGCCAGACGACTGTTGAGCCTGCCGAAGGTTGAGCGAACCTCACGAGTGACTGGTTCGAGAATTCTCAGGAAGTGGACAATTGCCACAAAATAGAAAATGATGAACAAGATTGGGGTTAGCAGCAGGGCAGGGTGGATAGAAGCACCGATACCAAGGGGAATGAAGAGGAAGTTGATTGAGCCCAGCACCATGTTGAGCCCCGGGCTAAAGATGTAGTTGACCTCGCGGATGTCGTTGGTGGCGCGCGCCATCAGATCTCCGATGGATTGCAGGGAATGGAAGGTCATGCTCTTACCAAGCAGGCTAATGTAGAACTCGTCACGCACATCGCGTTCGATGCGTTGGGCAGTGACCTCAAAGCCAAAATTACGGAAAAATTGCATAAAACCGCGAATGATTTGGGAGATACCCACAATTGCGCCTGCCCGGAGAAAGATTGATGGCAGGGGATTGCCGCTGGTTAAGATTTCAAAAACGATACCATATTGTAGCGCCGGGATTGAAGCCAGGGCGGCGTTGCCCATTGCCCCAATAAGGGCTACCAGGAAGATGGGCCAGTGATGCAAAGCATGCGATGCCACCCAACTAATGGCATTGCTGCGGTTGGTTTTATATTTGAAGGGACTGTTAAATTCGCTAATTGTCATCATTTACCGGATAACCTGACGTTACCAAAGCGTTATTCTACCCCAAGCTTGCATTAAACGAGGAGATTTGCTCAATTCATCGTTTTTGTTGATCCACTGGGATGTTAATAGAAATCCCTTGAAGTCAGATGGAATGCCTTGACCGATGTGAATGAGGGGAGTAAAATCGAGCTGATTGATTAATATTATTAATCAGATAAATATGACCAACGCGCTCAGTCCTGTCCTTAAGTTCATTGCAGATGCTACCCGTCAGGATGAGCCTATCCCAAGTATATCTGAGTTGAGTTCACAACTTGGAATTTCCACAGCCAGTGTGCGAGAGCAGCTTGAAGTCCCAAAGGAATTGGGCTTTGTTGACGTGCGCACAAGAACGGGTATCCAAAAACACGAATTTTGCCTGACAGGTCCGCTTACTCTTTGTATGACCTATGGTTTAAGGGTTGATCCTGACCTTTTCCAGGAATATGCATCCCTCCGGCGTCAGCTTGAAATCGCTTACTGGTATGAAGCGTGCGCTCTCCTTGAGAAATCCCATATCCAGGAGCTCCAGGAATTGGTGGAACGAGCATTTTGGAAAATTAACCAAACGCCGGTTGTGATACCAACCTTGGAACACCGAAAATTTCACTTGACAATTTATCATCCATTAAACAACCGCGTGCTAAACAGCGTGCTTGAAACCTATTGGGATCTCTATGAGGCGTCCCAACTCCAGTTTTATCGCAACCATGAATATCTTGAAACTGTCTGGAGTTATCACCGCCAGATCCTTGAAGCCATTGCAAGCAAAGCTTACGAAAAAGGTTACGATGCGTTAGTAACTCATTTTGATTTGATGAAAACATTTAAGAAAGCAGATCTTCGACAAAGATTTGAGTAAAAGGAGAGAATTAGTGATGCTTGATACCACGCAAAAGTCGATGCAGGGCAATGACCGGATAGTCAATGAAGTCTGCATAGCAATCTGTACGGTCAATGGATCGGGCAGCGCCACTGCGAACAACATTCTATACCGTTCGTTGTTCCGCATGGGAATCCTGACCTCGGGGAAAAACATTTTCCCTTCCAATATCAAAGGTTTGCCAACCTGGTTCGTTATTCGCGCTTCAGCTCGCGGCTACACCGGACGGATAGCTCATGACGATGTGGTGGTGGCGATGAATGCGGCTACCATCCAAAAGGACGCTACCTATCTTCAGGATGGCGGTGTGTTGTTCTATGCTGACCACCTTGAAAAACCCGAGATTAAGGATAAAGCGGTCAATTTCTATCCCATGCCCATCAAAGCCCTGATGAAACAGGTGGATGTGCCAAGAAATCTCCAAAGCTACATGGAGAATATGCTCTATGTGGGAATCGTGGGTCAGGTGCTTCGTATCCCCGAAGAAGAATTAAAAGCGACCATTGATCATCAGTTCCGCGGGAAACCCGCGATTGCGGAATCCAATTTTAACATTGTGAAACTTGGTTTCCAATACGCTCTTGAAAACATTGAGAAGAAAGATGCCTTCTACCTGGAGCAGTTGCCAGAACTTAAGGATTACATTCTGACCGACGGCAACAACGCTGGCGCACTTGGCTCGCTTTATGGCGGGATGCAATTCTGCGCGTGGTATCCGATCACGCCTGCCACAAGTTTGGTTGAATCAGCGATCGAACAAGTTGGTAAGTTACGCAAGGATCCAATCACTGGAAAGAATACATGTGTGATCTTGCAGGTTGAAGACGAACTAGCTGCAGCTGGCGCTACACTGGGAGCTGGCTGGGCAGGATTGCGAGCCATGACCTCCACATCTGGTCCGGGTATCAGCCTGATGACAGAAAACATCGGTCTGGCGTACTTTACCGAAACACCCATGGTCATTTGGGATGTCCAACGTGTTGGACCGAGCACTGGTTTGCCGACCCGTACCGCCCAAGGCGACCTTTCCATGCTTTACAACCTTGGTCACGGTGACACACAGCATGTAATTCTCATACCGGGCACTGTCACTGAATGCTTTGAGTTTGGTTGGCGTTCGCTTGATATCGCCGAAAAGTATCAAACTCCAATTTTTGTGTTGTCTGACCTTGATCTTGGCATGAACACCTGGGTCACCAAACGGTTTGAATATCCCAACCAGCCAATAGAACGGGGCAAGATCATTTGGGAAGACAAGCTTGAGCAATTCAAGGATTGGGGGCGGTACAAGGATCTTGACGGCGACGGCATTCCTTACCGCACCGTGATCGGGAACAAGAGCGAAAAGGCAGCGTACTTTGCCCGCGGTACCGGGCACGATGAGTATGGCAATTACAGTGAAGACCCAAAAAATTGGTCAGACATGCTCGATCGCATTGGTCTGAAACTGAAGGGTGTGGTCAAAGATTTACCAGGACCAATTTTCCGCAGGGCTAAATCTGTTGCGGATATCGGAATTATTGGTATGGGTTCCACCCATGACGCGATGATCGAGGCGCAGGACATCCTGGCTGAGATGGGGATCCAGGCGGATTATATGCGTATAAGAGCCCTGCCTGCCAATACGGCTGTGAGGGAGTTCGTCGCCAGCCACGCGCGGAATTATGTTGTGGAACTTAACCGCGACGGGCAGCTGCAACAAATTCTGTCGCTCGAGATATCAGAATATTCCGAGAAATTGATCTCCATCTCGGTAATTGGCGGTCTGCCGCTAACTGCGGCATGGACAGCTGAGAGTATCTACGCAAAGGAGAAACATAATGGAAAAAACCGTTGAGTTAAACCGATTGGGTCTTGCACTGGCTGACTATAAAGGAAAGCCCTCGACACTTTGCCCTGGCTGCGGTCATAATGCGATTTCAAACCAGATCCAGGCAGCCATCTGGGAACTTGGGCTGGCTCCAGAAAAAGTGATGAAGATCAGCGGAATCGGATGCTCAAGTAAAAGCCCTAATTACTTCCTCAACCGCTCCTTTGGTTTTAATGGCTTGCATGGGCGCATGCCGACCCTGGCAACAGGCGCAAGTTTTGGTGATCCTTCGATGAAAATCCTCGGTATTTCTGGCGACGGTGATACCGCGAGCATTGGCATGGGGCATTTCAAGCATGTCATCCGGCGAAATGTTCCAATGGTTTATATCATTGAAAACAATGGCTGTTATGGTCTGACAAAAGGTCAATTCTCTGCTACCACAGATCAGGGTCTTGTTTTGAAGCACCAGGGTGTCAATTTGCTTCCTCCGCTTGACCTGTGCATGGAGGCTCTCATCAGCGGCGCTTCTTTTGTGGCTCGCACCTTCTCAGGGGACGTAAAGCAGATGAAAGAACTGATCAAAGCGGCCTTCTCTCAGAACGGCATCGCAGTGATCGACATCATCAGCCCTTGCGTAACCTTTAACAACCGGGATGAGGCTTTGCAGTCATATACCTGGGGGCGTGAACATGAAGCGCCAATCCAGGGTATTGCTCACTTCAGCAACCGGGAAGCTCTGCAGCTTGAGAATTTCGAAGAAGGTACTTATCGGGAAATCCAACTGCAAGATGGGTCTTACTTGGTTTTGAAGAAGATCGACAAAGATTACGATCCAACCGATCAGCATGCAGCGCTGGACCTGCTGACTGAGTCTTACAAGCATCATTATTTTGCGACCGGTTTGATCTATTTTTCCGAGGTTCCACCCACAATTCAGGAAAAATATGATCTTCCCGAAGAGCCGCTAAATCGCCTCACTAAGGATCGTCTGCGCCCGACCAGGGAATCGCTCGAGGCTATAAACGTCTCCCTATATTAGATGGTAACAAAAAACCGATCTGAATAAGGTCGGTTTTTTTATCATTGCGCCTTAAGGCAGTCGAACTCGTGAAACGAGTGAGACAGAAAACCACCCGC
>CAYSVX010000050.1:2352-12984 GCA_964434665.1 uncultured Anaerolineaceae bacterium | reverse complement strand
CCATTTCCTGCTATTCTCTTCTTATTCATTGTCCAAGATGTATGGTAATCCTACATTGTAAAAGCACAAAAACCTTCTTCTTTGTGAATCAAATAAGGTAAAATAATTTACTAATTGATCCATGTCTAATGGGTTATTCACCAACAATCGAAAAGGAGTCAATATGTACATGAAGAGATCGTTAATTTTTGTTCTGGTTCTCGTTGCAGGGCTTGTGTTAGCAGCCTGCCAGCCAGAAGCCGCTCCAGTTGCCGAGGAAGCCGCCCTGCCCGAAACGGATAAACTGGTTATCTATTCGCCCAACAGCGAAAACCTCCTCAACGCTGTTATCCCCGCTTTTGAAGCGAAGTATGGCGTGACGGTTGAGGTCATTTCTGCTGGTACCGGAGAGGTTTTTAAGCGCCTCGAAGGTGAACAGAATAATCCCTACGCGGATGTAGTTTACGGTGGCGCATATGCCACATTCATGAACAATCCAAACCTGTTCCAGAACTATGTTTCCCCCAACAACGATAAAGTGATGGAAGCCTACCGGAATACAACCGGCTTCATTACCCCTTACGTGCTGGATGGAAGCGTCATATTGGTCAACAAGAGCCTGATCGGCGATATCGAAATCAAAGGTTACAAAGATCTGCTCAACCCGGAACTGGCTGGCAAGATCGTTTCAGCCAATCCGACAGCCTCTTCCAGCGCTTATGCCCACCTGACCAACATGCTCAACGCCATCGGCAAAGGTAACTACGAAAGCGAAGAAGCCTGGCAGTTCGTTGCTGATCTTTTCGCCAACACGGTTGTGATCGATAGCTCAAGCTCCGTTTGGAAGGGCGTGCGCGATGGTGAATACACTGTCGGTCTGTCCTACGAAGATCCTTCCGCCACACTTGTCCGCGACGGCGCGGATGTGGAAGTCGTTTACATGGAAGAAGGCGTGGTCTTCCTGCCCGCCGGCTCTGGTATTGTAAAAGGTGCCAAAAACCTGCTCAACGCGCAGCGTTTTATTGACATGATCACCTCCGAAGAGATCCAGAATGTTTTCAGCACCACCATGACCAATCGCCCGGTTATGGCTAATGTGGAAACTCCTGATTACATGACGCCTCTCAGTGACATCAATGTCATCCAGGAAGACATGGAATATTGCTACGTCAACAAAGACAAGATTAGTGACCACTTTAAAGAAATTTACGTTTCCAACCAGTAATCGCTAATGCACAATGACCGGAAGATGATTCTAGAAGAAGGAATCATCTTCCGGAAAAATTTTAGAAACTAACTGAATATTTCGATTATCCAAGTCCTTGAGACCTTTTGTTGCAGGAAGGAGCTACATGAGCGTAAACATTACCATCAAAGACGCCGTCAAAAAGTTTGGTGATACTACTGTTATTTCGAACTTATCATTGGATATACATGATCAGGAACTTTTCACCCTTTTGGGACCATCTGGCTGCGGCAAAACAACCCTTCTACGGATGATCGCCGGCTTCAATAGTATTGAAGGTGGCGATTTTTATTTTGACGACAAACGCATTAATGACATAGATGTTAGTGTCCGAAATATCGGTATGGTTTTTCAGAACTATGCCATTTTTCCACATCTCACTGTGCGACAAAATGTAGAATTTGGCTTGCACAATCGCAAATATACCAAGGAAGAAATCACCAAAGAAGCTGATAAATTCCTAAAACTGATGCAGATCTACGATTTTCGCGACCGCAAACCCGAACTGCTTTCGGGGGGTCAGCAGCAACGCGTCGCACTGGCGCGAGCCCTGGTTATCAAACCCGACGTCTTGCTCATGGACGAGCCGCTCTCGAACCTGGACGCCAAGCTTCGTTTGGAGATGCGCCAGGTGATCAGGGAGATCCAAAAAGAAGTTGGCATCACCACTGTCTACGTCACACACGACCAGGAAGAAGCCATGGCAATTTCTGACCGCATCGCTGTCATGAATGGTGGTGTTATCCAACAAATTGGAGAGCCAAAACAAATTTATCACCGCCCAAAAAACCAATTTGTTGCCACTTTCATTGGGCGCACGAACCTCCTCGCAGCCACTTACAAACACGCTGAGAAGACGATCTACCTCGGGGACTACAAAATTCCTGCGAACAATCTTGTTTTGGAAGAAGATGCAAAAGTGCTATTATCCATTCGACCCGAAAACTTCTTCCACAGCGACCAGGAAACGAACCTCAAGGGCATATTGCGTGATAGCTTCTTCCTGGGGTTAAACTCTCACCAGATAATTGAGATCAAGCACAATCAACAACTGATCGAAGTTATCCATGAATCTTCTTTAGACGAATCGATCCCATTGGGGAAAGAAATATCCCTTCTTGTCAATTATGCAAAGTTGAATGTCTTTTCTGAAGACGGCTCGCGCAATCTGTTAAAGGAGGAGACGCAATCATGAAGCGAAAGACTAAGTTTGATCTTTGGTCAATAGTCGGGCTTCTGATTTTGGGTCTTTATGGCTTGTTTCTTATCTTTCCGATGGGAAATCTGCTCAAACAAGCAGTCATTGATAAAGACACCGGAGCGTTTACGCTCTCCTATTTTGTAAGATTTTTCAGCAAGCCCTATTATTTCAATACTCTTCTGAACAGCTTCAAGGTCACCATTGCTGTCACATTTCTTACTCTCATCGTTGGCACACCTCTCGCTTACATTTTCGCTCGATACGAAATCAAAGGCAAAGCGCTTTTGCGCATTTTGATCATCCTGTCTTCCATGTCCGCTCCTTTCGTAAGCGCGTATTCATGGATCCTTTTGCTGGGTCGAAGTGGTGTTATCACCAACATGTTCAAGAATTCGCTTGGGATTATTCTGCCCGATATCTACGGATTTGCGGGCATTCTTATCGTCTTGACCCTCCAGCTGTATCCGCTGATTTTCTTGTATGTTTCTGGTGCCCTGCAAAACGTGGACAACTCCTTGTTGGAAGCCAGCGAAAACTTGGGCACTGCTGGAATCAAACGCTTTTTCAAGGTGGTCATCCCGATTATCGCTCCGACTCTTTTTGCTGGTGGCTTGCTGGTCTTTATGCGCGCTCTTGCAGATTTTGGCACGCCCATGCTCATCGGAGAAGGCTATCGCACCTTTCCTGTCACTATATACAACGAGTTCATCAGTGAGATGGGTGGAGATGACGGTTTCGCGGCAGCCATATCGGTGATTGCCATCCTGATTACAACCATGATTTTCCTGGCACAACAATATGTTTCCAGCCGGAAAACTTTTTCAATGAATGCCATGAAGAAGATCCATCCGAAAAAAGCAACCGGTATGAAAAACGTTCTGATCCACGTTTTTTCTTATCTGCTAATTGGGTTGTCCATTATGCCGCAGGTATATGTAATCTTCACCTCGTTCAAAAATGTCGAAGGTCTTACATTTGCCCCCGGATATTCGTTCAACAACTATCTCAATGCATTCACAAAAGTTGGAAGCGCTATCCAAAATACCCTCTTAATTCCTGCCATCTCTCTTGTCATCGTGGTTTTTCTGTCAGTTCTACTGGCCTATATTTCGGTACGGCGTTCAGGTGTTGTTGCAAAAATCCTCGATTCTATTTCGATGATTCCCTACATCATGCCTGGTTCCGTTATTGGTATTACCTTGCTAATCGCATTCAACAAGCCGCCGATAATTTTAAGCGGCACGCTGGCAATCATGGTCATCGGCTTGGTGATTCGCAGAATGCCCTACACCATCCGTTCCACCGCAGCCATCTTGCAGCAAATTCCCATGAGCATTGAGGAAGCCGCACTCAGTTTGGGAAGTTCCAAAGCCAAGGCTTTTTATAAAGTGACCATCCCTATGTTGGCGGCCGGCATCATTTCGGGAGCAATCCTCTCCTGGATCACGATGATCAGCGAGCTCGCGACTGCCATTTTGCTTTACACTGCCCGCACGCGCACCCTTACGGTTGAAATTTACACCCAAATCATCCGCGGCAATTACGGCATCGCGGCTGCACTGGCGACAATCCTTACGGTACTGACGACCCTCTCTTTGTTGCTGTTTAATTACCTCTCCAAAGATCAGGATATCGCCATGTGATGCAGTGATTCTGGACATTGATCAGGTTACTCATCGCCTTAAGGCGAACCCTTACTATTAGAAAAAAAGAACTCCATGTGAAGATAAGCATGGAGTTCTTTTCTATTTGTCAACTACGATCCGGGAAACTTCCTGAAATTAGATCAAACCGTTCGCACGACCCACCTTGGCGAAGGTATCCAACACGCATTCCAGTTGCGGGCGGGTGTGGGTTGCCATATAGCTGGTTCGCAAGAGCTGGCGCCCAGGCGCAGTGGCTGGGGCGATGACAGGGTTCACGAACACGCCGGCATCAAACAGGTCGCGCCACATCTTGAAGGTGAGGTCGTTATCGCCAATGAGGATCGGGATGATGGGGGTCACGGAATGACCGGTGTCAAACCCAAGCGCTTTGAATCCCTCGCGCATAAAGTCCCCGTTGGCTTTGAGAGCAGCGAACATCTGAGGTTCCTCGCGCATGACCTGCAGTGCTGCCAGTACAGTAGCGGTGTTGGCTGGCGGGATGCTGGCGCTGAACATCAGGCTGCGGGCATGGTGTTTGATGTAATCAATGATGGCAAAGTCGCCAGCGACAAAGCCGCCGATGGAGGCAAAGGATTTGCTAAAGGTGGACATGATCAGGTCCACCTGGTCGGTCACGCCAAAATGCGCCGCAGTACCGCGACCTTCGCCGAGCACGCCCATGGCATGCGCGTCGTCAACCATCAGGCGCACACCATACTTTTCGCATAGGGGGATGATCTCAGGCAGAGGAGCGATGTCGCCCTCCATGCTGAAGAGCCCATCCACCACCAACAATTTACCAACCTCGTCAGGCAGGCTTTTAAGCACACGCTCAAGATGCCCGACGTCGTTATGGCGAAATCGTTCGATCTTGCCCATGCCCAGACGCGCCCCATCCACAATGCTCGCGTGGTCATCCTTATCGAGGATGACAACGTCTTCCTTAGCGATCAGGGAACTGATCGTGCCAAGATTGACCTGCATGCCTGTTGAGAACACCAGGGCGGCATCCTTGCCCACCCACTCTGCCAGCTCTCGCTCAAGGTCTTCGATGATGGTCATATTGCCATTCAGGAAGCGCGAACCGGTGCAGCTGGTGCCGTAGAGGTCGATGGCATTCTTGGCGGCTTCACGGACTTTGGGGTGGGTGGTGAGCCCGAGGTAGTTATTGGAACCGCACATGATGATCCGACGACCTTCAAAAATAACTTCGGTGCCTTCACTGCGATCCAACGGGATGAAGAAGGGATAGGTGCCGGCTTTGCGTGCGACAGCTGCATCCCTAAAATTGAGACATTTTGTAAATAAATCCATATGATTCCTTTTCTGCTTTTGTTGTTAAACTCTCAAGAACCAAATTCGGTTCGTTTCATTATAATTTTCCAAGCGAAAATTCTACGTTAAGAACTGTTAATCTCGCAAGTCTGTGCTTGGATTAAAAATTGCAACTAAGAAGGCAACGATAACGTGAAGGAAGTGACCATGAAAAA
Source organism: uncultured Anaerolineaceae bacterium (assembly GCA_964434665.1). Taxonomy (GTDB): domain Bacteria; phylum Chloroflexota; class Anaerolineae; order Anaerolineales; family Anaerolineaceae; genus Mesolinea. The sequence goes on along the minus strand of CAYSVX010000050.1, from coordinate 7,422 downwards.
GATAATTCCTGTTCTCTTAATTTGCCTTTTATTGGCAGCATGTAATTTTCCGTCGGAAGAATTAAGCAGCGAGGAGGTCGTCCAGACCAATGTCGCGCTAATCCTGACAAACGCGCCTGAGACCACACTTCTTCCAGACGTGACCCAGGTTCCAGAAACACCCGAGGCGACCGAGTCGGAGGCAACAGAAACCGTCCCTGAGCCATCCACCCCAGAACCGACCACGGAAACAGAGGAGCCGGCGCCAACCTCCACCGCCACCCCCGAACCGCTGCCTACTGCCACCCTTGCCCCCACCGCCACCACAGCCCCAAAAGCTACGACAGCACCAATTTCTGGTGACCCGGTCGCGCAGTTGGGCGAGCCCGACTTTTTGGAGGATTTCACTGCGGGAGATTATTGGGAATATGAGGATGATTGGGTCCAACTAACCGTCTCTGAGGGGCAATTGCATATCACTTCAAAAGGCACACCTTACTGGACCAGTTGGTACACCACCTATCCGGAAGTGGTAGATGGTTATTTTGAAACAACCATCACCCGTCCCAACTGCAATGGGCAGGATCGTTTCGGGCTTGTGATCCGCTGGGATAATTCCCAGGCTTTTTACTACATGGGCGTGACGTGCGACGGCACCTGGGGATTCAGCTACTACACCGAGAATCACCAGATCTTCGACATCGTCGATTATCAGGGTAGCAATGCCCTCAAACCCGCCAATGAAGCCAACCGAATTGGGATCATGGCAAAGGGAAACCAGTTTGAGTTTTATATCAACGGCATAAAGGTAGGATCTGCTACGGACGAAAGATTGGACGATCCTGGGACATTTGGTTTCCTTACCATGTCTGCTGGCACAGTGAATTTCAAAACTGACGTGGAAAAGCTTGAGTACTGGGAGCAATAATGGTTTTTTGATTGGCTCTATGGGCGACCTCCCGGTCGCCCTCTTTTTGATGTAGGTCGGAATGAGACCGTCTCACAACCTTTGGCAAATGTTCACCTTTCGCGGGCGCACTCAGACAGCCACATCATTGGCTGAGTGCGCAAGATTCGCGCATTCCGCCTTACGAAGTGAGTAACAAGCCGGATTCCGCTTCTGAATCCGGCCTACGAAATACCTGCGTCGTGCTAGGCCTCGGTCCAGCCGCTTCATTAAGACTTGCGGATGATCGTGGAGGGAGTAGACCCTCACCATATAAAGGATTGGGATTCCTTAGTAGGTCGGAATGAGACTGCCCCACAGCCTTATGCAAATGTTCACCTTTCGCAGGCGCAATCCGACAGCCTTATCATTGGCGGAGTGCGCAAAATCGGCGCATTCCACGCTACATGCTCAGACCACTGTCATCGGCGGATTGAGGGCACGATATGTTCATCTATTACATAGTCCAAGGTGCCCTCAATCTCGCCCTTCAAAAAAAACGCGTTGTCTCAATCGGCGGAGTGCGCAAGATACGCGCATTCCACCCTACATGCTCAGACCACTGTCATCGGCGGATTGAGGGCACGATATGTTCATCCATTACATATTCCAAGGTGCCCTCAATCTCGCACTACAAAAAAAACGCGTTGTCTCAATCGGCGGAGTGCGCAAGATACGCGCATTCCGCCCTACAAAAAAAATCGAGTTCTGCGATGGGTTGGCTATAAAACAGTGTACCCATGCATATGCTCTGTGACGCCAACCCACCCTACAATCTTCTCAATACTTATACAAAAAAACCTTGCAGGTCGGACAAAATACCAGCGACGCTGTATATTGAGCCTGCCCAAAGAGGATAATTTGATACAATTGCCCCTGGAGGATTTATGGCAGAGAACTACATGATTAACCCTGAGTTGGATGGCTCATCTTTTACCTATCAAGGTGGAAAGACGGGTTTTCTGTTGCTGCATGGCTTCACTGCCACGACCGCTGAAGTACGCCCCTTGGGCGAGCGTTTGCACGCTGCCGGTCACACCGTGAGCGCGCCGTTATTGCCCGGGCATGGCACCCACCCGGATGATCTGAACAAGGTCCACTGGCAGGATTGGGTCCATACCGCCCAAAACGAATACGAGAATTTGAGTAAGCAATGTGATGAAGTTTGGGTGGCAGGCGAATCGATGGGTGGTTTGCTATCGCTGCTGCTGGCTGCTAAAAATCCAGATATCAAGAATCTAATGCTCTACGCGCCGGTTCTGGCTACCCGCAATTTGCAGGCGGCCTATGTGCTTCAGTATGTGATGAAGCACCTCGCCAAGCGCAGCACCTCTGCCCATTTGGCTTGGAAGGGTTACAACGTCTATCCGCTCAAGGGTGTGGTTCAATTGTTAAAACTGCAAAAGGAAACTCGCAAAGCGCTTAGCAAGGTAACGCAACCCACTCTGGCATTCTTCAGTGAGAAAGATGCCACGGTGAAGTTGTCAGCCAGTGACCTCCTGGAAAGAAAGCTCGGTTCCAAAGAACTCGAGACGATTATTCTGAAAGAGTCGTCGCACGTGATCCTGCTGGCGAGTGAACAGCAGAAAGTTATCGATCATACGCTAAAATATGTGTCAAACAGATTGAACGGAAAATCAGTTCACCAACCTTAGATCCGAGGTTCAGATACACCAATTAGCAAAAATGTAAAATTCTTTGACTCTGAAGAGTCAGGGGTTTATACTTTTTTGTTTGTCAGTGGATAACAATAGCCAGATTTTGGCTGTATTGGAGCAAGAGTGAGTACGCAAAAAGAACCATATATCCAGCTGGATATGCCAAAAGTGCTGAGCAGTAAGAAAAAGTTGCTCAGCCTGTGGCGTTTAATGCGGGGTTACCATTTTAACTATCTCGTTTCAACCATTTTTCTGGCGCTGGCAGCTTTTGCCAGGACGGGTATGTACGTCTTCCTCGGCAGCTTCATCGACCGGATGATCAAAGAAAAACTGATGGGGCAGGAGCTGACGCTTTCAGCTCTGACCTTTGGCGCGCTGATTGCTCTCCAGGCAATTTCCAGTTTCATGAGCAGTTGGATGGCGAACTTCACCGCTGAGAACACCACCCGCCGTCTGCGCGATTACCTCTTCGATCACATCCAGCGGCTTTCTTACAAGTACCACTCGGAGTCCAAAACCGGCGACCTGTTGGAACGCGCCACCTCGGATGTGGACACGCTGCGCCGATTCTTTGCTGATCAGGCGATCGGCGTGGGGCGTATTGTGATGATCTTTATCATCTCCTTCATTGCCATCTCCCGCATTAATCTGCGCCTGGCGCTCGTCTCCATCATCATCATCCCGATCGTCCTGGTGATTTCGATCATTTTCTTCAAACGGCTTTCCAAGGCTTATGAAGCCTACCAGGAGCAAGGTGCGGTTTTGACCACCGACCTGCAGGAGAATCTGTCGGGCGTGCGTGTGGTGAAAGCATTTGCGCGGCAGGAATATGAGATCGAAAAGTTTGACAAACAGAACGCGGAGAAGTTCCGCCTGGGCAGGAAGTTCAACTGGATGCACGCCCTGTTTTGGCCACTTTCGGACATCATTTGTTCAGCCCAGAACATCGGAAGCACCTTTTACGCAGCCACCCTAGTCTTGAATAATGTCATTACCATCGGTGCTTTCATTAGCTTCCATGGACTTCTTGGCTGGCTGATCTGGCCTATCCGCAACCTTGGGCGTCTCATCATAGACACTTCCCGCGCGTTGGTTTCCTACGGGCGTATTGCCGTGATCCTGGAAGCTCCTGAAGAAGATATGACCGCTGCCACCTATCAGCCCAAAGACGGCATCAAAGGTCAAATCACTTTTGATAAGGTCAGCTTTGCTTATGAAAAAGACTTCCTGGTGCTCGACGACGTCAGCTTCGAATGCCAAGCCGGGAAGGTCGTGGCGCTGCTTGGTTCCACCGGTTCGGGAAAAACCTCGTTGGTGAACCTGCTGCCCCGCTTCTATGACGTAACATCCGGCCAAATCCTGCTGGATGGCGTGAACCTGAATGAATACTCGCGTGAGTTTTTGCGCTCGCAGATCGGTATCGTGGAACAAGAGCCATTCTTATTCTCCTGCTCGATCCGGGAAAACATCACCTACGGTGTGCACCGCGAGGTCAGCCAGGAAGAAATCGAAGAAGCAGCTCGCGAAGCAGCCATCCACGACGTCATCCTGAGTTTTAAGAATGGCTACGACACGCTGGTCGGCGAACGGGGTGTGACGCTTTCAGGCGGGCAGAAGCAGCGCCTGGCGATTGCCCGAACGCTGCTGATCAATCCGCGCATTCTGATCCTGGACGACTCCACCTCGTCGGTCGATATGGAAACCGAAGTGCAGATCCGTGCAGCGTTGGACAGCCTGATGACCAACCGAACCACCTTCATCATCGCGCATCGCATTCAAAGCATCATGAATGCGGACCTGATCTTGGTCTTCGACAAGGGTAAGATCGTTCAAATGGGTGAGCACGAGATTTTGCTCAACCAGGATGGAATTTATAAGGACATTTACGACATCCAGGCTCGGATTGACAGTGCCCTGCAAGAGGAAATTGACCGTGTCGAATCAATATAACGAAGAAGAACTGGACGACGTCGTCAACCTGAAGAGCGGCGTTGTTGGGCGGCTCTTAAAGGCGTTAAAGCCATATTGGCCGCAAATGCTGCTTTCTGTCGTAGGCATCGCCCTGGTATCCTACCTGGACGCCTACTATAACATCCTCAACAAACGCATCATTGACGAAGGCATTTTAGCAAACAACCTGCCAGTGATGATCGGTTTGTTCCGCAACTATGTGATCGTTGTTATTACACAGTTGGCGGGTTTCTTTATCATGATCTACATCATGGGGCTGCTCGGTGAGCAGCTGCGCTACGATTTTCGCAAGATACTCTTCCACCACCTGCAGACCTTGTCACTCTCGACTAAAGCAGTTCTACCTTATTTAAAAAAGGGATCAAGCATAATTAATACTGCATCCATAACAGCATATAAAGGAGAACCACTTCTTATAGATTATAGTTCAACAAAAGGAGCCATAGTTGCATTTACAAGATCACTTTCACAGTCATTGATAAAAGATGGAATAAGAGTAAATGTAGTGGCACCTGG
>CAYSVX010000050.1:0-2342 GCA_964434665.1 uncultured Anaerolineaceae bacterium | reverse complement strand
AGAAAATGGCGGATTTGCTGACCTGGGGAGTACTGGACACAGTCTGGGCAGTGACGAACATCAGCTTTGCGGTGTACTTCATGCTTAAATTGAATCCGGGGCTGGCAGTGATTGCCATGCTCGCGTTGCCGGTAATGATCTTCGTATCCTTCAAATTCCGCGTGAAGATCTATCACCACTACCGCCAATCACGCAAGGCAAACTCGAAGATGACAGCTTCATTAAACGAGAATATCACCGGCGTCAGAGTGGTGAAGGCACTGCGGCGAGAATCGAAAAACCTGGACGACTTCAAGATTCTTTCGACGAACATGTTCCAGGAAAGCTACCGTGCTGTTTTACTCTCTGCCATCTACCTGCCGACCATTCAGACTATCAGCGCGATCTCTTTGGTGCTGATTCTTTGGCGGGGCGGGCTGCAGGTGGCCGGTGGAAGCATGACAGTTGGCGTCCTGCAGGCATTCGTCTCGTACATCATGTTTATGTTGTGGCCTATCCAGGATCTCGCGCGGGTTTATGCTGAAATGCAGAACGCCATCGCCTCCTCAGAGAGAGTTTTTTCGCTGCTGGATGTGAAACCTGAAATCCACAACCGGGAAAACTTGTTACCAGTGGACTCACTGGTTGGTGACGTGGAATTTGAGAATGTCTCTTTCCACTACGAAGATGACGAGCCGGTGATCAAGAACCTTAGTTTTCACATACCCCAGGGGCAAACCGTGGCGCTGGTTGGCACGACTGGCGGCGGAAAGACCACCATCGTCAACTTGCTCTGCCGTTTCTACGAACCAAGCGAAGGCGTGATCCGCATTGCTGGTCACGACTACACGCAGTACCCACTCGAGGACATTCAATCCCGCATCGGGGTCGTTCTGCAAGTCCCGCATCTGTTCTCGGGCAGTGTCCGCGACAATTTGCGTTACGGACGTTTGAACGCGACCAATGAAGAAATTGAACAGGCAGCCAAACTGGCTGGTGCCCACGAGTTCATCATGAACTTCGAGAAGGGTTACGACCAGGATGTTGGTGAAGGCGGCAATCAACTCTCTGTGGGGCAAAAGCAGCTCATCAGTATTGCCCGAGCACTGCTGGCAAAACCTGACATCTTTGTGATGGACGAAGCCACGAGTTCGGTCGATACACTCACGGAAGCCTTGATCCAGAAAGGCATGCACCAGTTAATGAGCGGGCGCACCAGTTTCATCATTGCCCACCGCCTCTCAACCATCAAATCCGCGGATTTGATCATGGTCATTGATGGCGGACAGATCATGGAACACGGCAACCACGAGAGCCTAATACGCAAAAAGGGTTACTACTATAACCTCTACACCAAGCAATTCCGCCATGACCTGGAAACCAAATTCGACCCGTTTGCGGAACAAGCAGCTGAAGCATCGGCGGCATGAGGTCTGGGATGCAATTTGCTGTAAATTACTCAACCAAAGCTGGCGACCTTGTTAGAGCAGGCAAGGCAGATTGTGACTTGTTCAAATGCCCTGATTGGGATGGGCTGCTGAAAGCTGCCATGGCAGTCAAGCCAGTCTATTTGCACCTGGACATCACCCTTGGCAGGGATCAGGTTCATAAACTCGACTTTGACAGGCTCAGAAAAATGCTGGCGGAAACACGCACGCCGCATGTCAACTGCCACCTTGCAGGAACACCCCAACTCAAGCTGGGGAACAAAACTGATCGCAATAAACTGCTGAAGCAATGGGTGAAGGAAATTGAAATCCTGAAACGCGAGTTTGTTGGGTACCCCATCGTATCGGAGAACCTGCCATTTGAACCGCCAATTCCAGATTACCACCTATCGAGCGACCCTGAGCTGATCAATAGTGCGATCAATGAGACGGATACGGGCTTATTGCTGGATATCTCGCACGCCCGCATCACCGCCAATGCACTGGGGTCTGATTACCAGGAATATATCGAAAAGCTCCCGCTGGACCGGCTTCATGAGGTTCACATTACTGGTCTTCGCCGTTACCACGGTTTTTTGGAAGACCATTTTGAGATGCAGCCGGAAGATTGGCCGTCTGCCGAATGGGCGGCAGAACAGATCCGGGTTTGCGCGTGGCGAAAGCCGGAGATCGTGGCGTTTGAGTATGGCGGCGTGGGGGAATGGTTTAGTTGGCGCACCGAAACCTGGGCACTCGAAGAGCAAGTGCCAAAGCTTTCCGCGTTGTTCGGCGGTTAAGAGTAGGGGTAGCCCCCTGTGGCTACCCGCTGTGCTGTTGGCAAGGAGGGCAGGCACGGCATCCCGCAAGGGGAGGCTTCGCACTGCTGTTTAGACAAGTATGATTGTTTACACATTATCAAGGGTGATTGTTTACATG
>CAYSVX010000049.1:0-13157 GCA_964434665.1 uncultured Anaerolineaceae bacterium | reverse complement strand
TAAAAGTGTAAACAATCACCCTACACAAATTGTAAACCATCATTGTCTTGACAGAACCGCTGCCCCAACACCAGGTCTCCCCAAGGGAGTTGATCACACAGCCATGATCGTAACCAGTGCTCACTTTGAGAGCGTTATTTGTCAGTCCCAGCGGGCGAATCGGGAAGGGGAAGAATTCTTCAGGTGTGGTGGTTCCCAATTGCCGGTAGTATTCATCGTTGATACCCCAACAGACACTTGCGCCACTATCGGTGATGGCACAGGTATGGCTATACCCCAGATCCAATTGGGTGTAGTTGACGGATTGAGGATTGTTGGCTGGCAGGTTTACGCCAGCGGAGCGGTTAAACGGCAGCAGCGCAAATAATAATATGGCTGCCAGAAGAAATGCGCGTTTTTTGCTCATGATTGACCTCCTTGATGCTGTTTGTGAAGGAACAAAAAGACATGTTGGCGCCAGCCTGATGCGGCTTTCATCCCCAGCAAAAACCGTTTATCTTATGCTGGTGAAAATAAAAAAATTGAGTGGGTTGGATACATATACTATACAACACCCGTTCTCAGGAATCAATATTAATCCATGGGATTTAGGGAGGCTGAGCTTTGGTGTCTGAGGCAAAAAACCCTTTCATGGCATCGAATTTTGCTGACACGACATCATTTTCTTCTTCATCCCCGGTAGGGGTGACACATTGAGAACCACCTACTTGAGGGCAATAGAGGCTGAGAAGATATTTTCTCGCTCACCTGTACCTTTCTCGCGGTAGAGAGCAGCAGCACACAAAAAGATACCGGATTGAACCCAGTAAAAAAACACGGGGCAGGAGCGCATTGTGTCCTGCGAAAAACAGAAGCCATTTCATACGGTTTTACGCAATGCTAAAACTCAATCCACCTTTGTTACTGGTAAGATTAATCCATCTTTATAAAGAGGTTTCCATGAAAAAGCTCCTGAAGGTCTTTCTTATCATTTTTGCTGTTTTTGGATTGCTCATACTGGCGGGCTTTACCGCTTTCAATATTGCCGATCGCACCAATGGACGCCTGGTCTCCTCCGGGGAGAAGCGGGAATACTTGCTCTACGTCCCTGAGTCCTATGACTCTGCCAAGAAAGTGCCACTGGTGATCAACATCCACGGCTTCTCCCAATGGCCGGCTAACCAGGCCAACGTCAGCCAATGGAACCAACTCGCGGACGAGGAGGGTTTCATCGTGGTCTATCCTTCAGGCTTGGGTATTCCCAAGCGCTGGAGGGTCACCCGCACATCCGAGGACCCCACCGGCGTGGATATCGAGCTGCAGTATTACAGAGACCTGATCGACAAGCTCAGCGCGGAATATGCCATCGACCCTGAGCGAATCTACGCCAACGGGCTCTCCAACGGCGGAGGTATGTCGCTGAGGCTGGCATGCAGTTTGTCCGATCGCGTTGCAGCGATTGGCGGCGTGGCGGGGGCTTACCTGGTGGATCTCGCTGAATGCCCTGGCGGCGTTCCAGCCATGTTCTTCCATGGGCAGGCAGATAAGATCGTGCCCTACGAGGGCGGTCCGTCCGAACGCTTCCCCATCGATTTCCCATACATCCCCGCATTTGTAGATGACTACGCGCAGCTGAATGGCTGTGATCCAAATGAGACGGTCTTCCTGGATAAAGATCACGTGCGCGGCGCACGCTACGAGGGCTGCGAACCGGGGCAGGATGTGGTCTTCTATACCATTTCCGACGGCGGTCACACCTGGCCCGGAGGCAACGACCTGCCCGAGCGTATCACCGGCAAAACCACCCACGAGATCAACGCCACCCGCCTGATGTGGGAATTCTTCGTGGAGGAAACGGGAAAGAGATAATCAAGAAACTCCATCATACTGGCAGGCTAGTGTGCCCTTGGGTTTTTTGTTCCCCAATCCTGCTCCTGGGGCACACAAAATCCCGAGTGCAACGTCTCTATCTGGCATTTCTGCGGTCGGAAACCTAATTCACCTTCAGAACTTTTCGCATCGGTTGGATTGGCAAACCGTGATAATCAAAGCTCCACCCCGACCTTAGCCCTGTCGACCTTTTGTAACCCATTTTTAAATAGAATGGCACTGCGTACACGGTCGCTGATAAACGGATGACCATGGGCGCGTATTTTTGGCACTCCTGTTCAAATCGTGCAACAAGCTGCCTGGCAGCACCCTTTAGCTGGTAATCACTATGCACGAACAAACTCGCGAGGCGGCCTTTTCTGCCTCGCAAAACTCCAACGATCTCGCCTTCATCCACAGCCAGAAACACCCATTCAGACCGGATCATAATGGCGATCTTTTCCTTATGTGTCTGGTCATCTGACCAAGCATATTGAAACGGACCTAAAGCTGACTTCACTTCATCTGGAGGCAGATGCGCCAAATTGAATTGTGAGTAGGTTTCAGCAATCAATTTACCAACAGGGTGTGCATCATTTTCTGTGTATTCACGGATGGTTATCATGGCATTAATCCCTTTGATGAAAGAAAAGACGACATTCAATGAATGTGTGTCTCGTCAATTTTTAGAAGAGTAACGGGTCGAAATAATTCTATCACCAGCTACTTAACTCAATCCTTCAGGGAGAAAAAGGCTCAGGTCTTAACAGCAGGTCAAATGGCCATTCCTCTCACCTTCCACTTAGGCTTGTTTGCGATGCCTGAAGGTGAGCTTGGGGAATGAAGTTCATCCGGCTCCATCTCTCTGTTCGAACCGATCTCTCGGCTGCACGCGGAATTAAACAGCCACGTCTCCCAACATCATTGCGGGCACAGGCCAAGCGAGGTTGTTGACCGTTAGGTCTCCCATAATCATTTCGGATGGGCACGGGCCCATCCGTACGGAGGATTTTTTGTAGGCCGGGTTCCGTAGCCTGCCCCGTGAATTTTTGCGGGGTTGAACCCGGCTCTTTTTCTCCCGACGCCCCTCAGTTCACCATCTCAATGCGATCACATCCCTCAACCCTCTGTCCGTTTGCTCGGTCCAAACTGATTCCGGCAAACGTTACAGTAATAAATTCCTTCATCGTTCGCGTTCAGCATCAGGTGAATTTTTGTAGTCGCCGCGCCTATGTTGATTGTGCGCCCAATCACCCCCACCTGCACGCTGGCAGTATCCGCCGATCCGCATACCGGGCAAGCGGGCAGGTCCATATTCTCAAAGCGCCAGATCTGCTCTGCAATGCCGGGGTATTGCTTCTCTAAATCCTTTAGTTCGTCCTCTGTTTTCTTGATCATTTCTTGCTCCTTTTAGTGTTTTGCTACCAGGAGTGGAAAGGCTGAGTGTTGTGGAATGAGGGAAATCGATGAGGCTTAAATAAAAACAGAAACCTTGTTTCGAAATCACTCTTTCGCACATCCAGACCGTTTGGTCTGAGGGCACCGTGCTGTTTCCTGGCCGGTTGCCATCCTGCTCGCGCAGGCGTTCCTGATGCTGATTGGATTATACCAGGGAAATGGAAAAAGGTGGTGGCTGATAGCTGGTAGCTGACAGGTGATAGGTGATAGTGAATGCAACACGCAGGCAGGGTAGTGAGGAGGCTTCCCAAAAAGAACGCAAACAATCGTTATCAGCAGACCGGCAATATCAAATTAGGACGGAGTTCTACCAACAAGCAATAAAAGCATCATTCTTGCCTTTTAGATTACTTAATATTGAGAAGTACTAGGGCGAAACTAACTCTACGGGGCAATTTATGCTCAGCGCAAAATCGGTAGGAGCTACCTCGATGTAAAATTGGCCTGTGGCATTATCATTCGCGATAATATCGTTAAAATCTCCGGACACACCACTTAATCTTTCCCAATAACATGAGCCACTGAAGTCGTCACCCGCCTGCCCTTTGTAGATGCCGGCTTGAATATCCCTTCCGATTAAGTACGTCCCAGCATCAAGCGTTGTCAAAAATTCTTCTGGTAAAGGAATGCTTTCAATAGGAGTCATTGGACAACCAACCTGAAATGCAAAATCGGTTTCTTTGATATCCACATAAAAACTTCCCACACTGTTGTCATTCGCGAGTATATCTTCAAACTCTCCGGAAACGCCACTCATCCGTTCCCAATAACAAGAGTCGCCGAACTCGCTTCCTGCTTGCCCCTTGTAGATGCCAGCTTGAATATCTCTTCCGATTATGTACATCCCCGTATCGAGTTGTGAGAGGAATTCTTCTGGCAAAGGAATGCTATCAATCCGTGCTATGGAACAATGCACAGCAATTGCAAAATCAGTCTCTTTGATTTCAAAGTAAAAGGCTCCCATGCTGTTATCATTTGCGATAATCGCGTCAAAACTTCCGGAGAGATCTTTTAACCTTTCCCAATAACAGGAATCCATAATCCCATATCCAGCACTACCAAAGTAAATACCCGGTTGAATTTCACTGTTTACAAGATATGTTCCTGTTGAGAACAAATATGGATTTTCTGTCGCTGTTGGTTCGGGCGTGGGTGTCGGCTCCGGCGTGGCAGTTGGTTCGGGTGTGGGTGTCGGCTCCGGTGTGGCAGATGGTTCGGGTGTGGGTGTCGGCTCCGGGGTGGCAGTCGGTTCGGGTTCGAGACTCGGCTCGGAAGTTGTAATCAAGTCCGTTGAACTCGTTTGTTCCAATTGAGGTGCGTTGGTCAGATCGGGCACTGAGCTGACGCATCCACTAACCAAAAGAGCAATTGCTATCAATAAAAATAATCTTTTCAAAGTATCCCTCACTTACCAAGACGACCAAAAGGTCAGAACAACTACTGTGGTTCGTTAAATAGTATACATGTAAAACGAGGGGAATGAGGAATTTAAAGCAATCACCTGTTCTCGCTGGTGTCCTCATCATGCGAGGTCGTTGATCGGAGGTCTCATTCATTTCCAACCATCGTCTGCTCCTTAAAGGGTCTGTGGTAGACTTGCAATAAGCGGAACCACAGCAAAAGATTAACGTCAATTTCGTTGTTAACATGAAAGGGGTTCGGATGGGTTGGCTAGAAATTACACCGGAATCACTGAAAGAAGTCGTTGAAGGGCTTGGTCCAGTCTTTAAAACCAAAGATGTGTCGGAGGATCCCCGAATGAGAAAAACCTACGCGGATCTGGCTCGCCACTTCCAATACCACGCTTTTGTGGGGAAAGCTTTGAGTAAATACCGAGCCCAACTTAAGCTTAATGAAATTAGGAAAAAGACACCACGCGGGTCTCAGTGGAAGAAAATCTGACTGCCTGATGAAGGTTTGGATGAAAGCCGATACTACAAGACATCACAAATGCTCACAGAACCACTGCCATAACGGTTAAGTGCAATGCCCCTTAGGGGTAAACCCAAAACCAATCATCCTAAACAAAAAAATGGCGAGGCTGGGATTTGAACCCAGAACCAATGGCTTATGAGTCCACTGCTCCACCGTTGAGCTACCTCGCCAAGATGCCCAAAGATATTACCCGAAATAGGTCTAAAAGTCAACCGATTTCCTCGATCCAGATTTAAATAATCAGAACGATACAGGTGCGTTCCCTAAGCCCTGAACTAGCTTTCCTTGACTTCTTTAGATCGCCACGTCGCTGTGCTCCTCGCGATGACAGATTTGTTGTAGCGAAGGGGCTCGACCCCTTCCACACCACAAACGGAACGGCGCAGCCTATCCGCTTCGCTACCAGGGCAGGTGGCGGAACCTGACCTACGGCGACAAGCGTGTTTACTCAGAAAAAATGATAGGTACGCATTGGATGAGGCTTGTGATGACGGGATTCGGGTCATCGCTTATAGCTAATAGGTGGTAGGAAAAACGAGATCTCTTCGCGACCCTTGTAAAAAGACACAAGGGCAGGCTGAAGCTCGCGATGACGGGCTTTTGATGCAATTGACCCGGCGTCAAATTGACCTCCCTTCTCTCCTCCTCCCGCAAACCTACTGCAGACGTAGGTCAGGTTGCGCAGTTCAACCTGACTTCGGAATCCTGGATTTTTCAAGGGCTTTATTTGCCAACATTTGTGATTTCAGGTTCAACAGAAGAACCTGACCTACGCGCTGATTTTCTCGATTCAAATTTTTACAATAAAAAAAAATAACAACGTTTCTAACAAAAGAATCATTCATACGAAAGTCCCCAACCCCAACCGCATCCCACAAAGCTCCTGCAACCACAATCCAATCTCTTTTCCTATCGTATAATTTTGTCAGTCACCGGAGAAAGGGAGCAGAAATGCCCGAATTTTCAGATGTCCAGAAATATTTCAACGCCCCAACCAAATCGCTGCTGCAGCGTGCCTGGCAGGTGGTGCCTGAGCAGCAAAGAACCGAAATCGACAGCCTGCTGCGGGGCATCCCGCTCAACAAGAATCCGCTCAACAGCCTTATCGACCTGGCGCTGATGCACTCCAAAGCGGTGATCGGGAATCATAAGAAAGTCGCGATCATCGGTCCTGCCAACGTCGGCAAGTCCACGCTCTTCAATCAATTCGTGCGCGTCAAGACCGACTTTGCGGAGGTCAGCCCCATCCCCGGCACAACCCGCGTCAATAAGGAAGCCGATGCCGGCATTTTCACGATGATCGATACTCCCGGCGCGGACGCCGTGGGGGCGGTTGGCCAAACCGAGCGCGAGCACGCGCTGGCAGCCGCCAGGCATGCCGATTTCCTGATCCTGGTGTTCGACGCCATGCAGGGGGTCAAGCAAACCGAGCTGGGGCTCTACGAGGAACTGCTGGGGCTGAAAAAGCCTTTTATCATCGTCCTGAATAAGATCGACCTGGTCGAAAAGTTCAAAGAAGATGTTCTCGAAAAGACCGCAGCCAACCTGAACGTTGCCCCCGAGCAGGTCATCCCGATTTCCGCGCTGAAGGGCGAAGGCATCGGGCAGGTGACGCTGGCGATCATCGCCGCCGACCCAGCCATGACGCTCGCGCTGGCAAAAGCGATGCCGGAATACCGCCGCAAGATTGCCTGGCGCAGCATCACCACCGCCTCGTCGCTCTCCGCAGCGATCGCCCTGACGCCCCTACCGGTGATCGACTTCATCCCGCTGGTTGCGACACAAACCGGCATGGTGCTCACGATCGCCCGGATCTACCAGTACAAGATCACCGCCAAACGCGCCCGCGAGCTGATTGGCACCTTCGGGATTGGGATGCTGGGTAGGATGCTTTTTCAGCAGCTTTCGAAGTTCGCTGCCGTGCCTGGCTGGATCCTCTCCTCCGCGATCGCGACTTCGATGACGGTGGTGATGGGCTACGCCGCGATCGAATGGTTCGAGAAAGGAGAGCGCATCAGCAACGAGAAGTTCCGCGAATTGAGCCGCGAGCTCTCTCAGTCGCTGGTGGAACGCATGCGCAAGGTTTTCACGCGCAAGCCGTCGAGAAAGCAATTAAAAAAGGTGGTGGTCGACCTCGTTGGCAAGGATGCCTCCGCAACCCAGTCTGACAAAGGGAACGAAAGTTAGCTCAAGCCGTTCCCCCAAACCATTTTTCTGAAGGTCTCACACAGCCGCTCCAGTTTTGGGCGCCTGTGGCTTGCTTCGCGGCTGGCGGGCGGCAGTTGCTGGATTAAGGCGGTCGATGGGCATTGACCGGCAAGATCTCGAGATATTCAACACTAATTTGCCAAGGAAATTTCGCAGAATTATCCTGATGTTTAATTTTTTATAGTAAAATTATCACCATCAGTTCCAAAATATTCTTCAAAATTGAAGACCAAAATTGCAGTTTCTTATCTTTTAACAAGTAGCTATTTCATTAATTCACCATAAGCTTGATTTCCATGCTCGCTGGGTGAAACGCCTAACATCACCGTCACAACTTAACAAGAACAAAAAGGAGTCACCATGAGAAGGTCCCTCTGCAATACAATCAGAACCACCCTGGTTCTGGTGGTAGTTTTCAGTTTCCTTGCCGGCGCTAACAAACCTGTGCAAGCGGTTGCCTGTAATTAGGAAGGGGATACAAGTGCCGATTGGTTCACAATTGCAAATTGGAGTTGTGGAAAAGTTCCGGAAGCAGGAGATGATGTGTCCATCTCAAGCGGAACGCCCAACCAGCCGACAATTGGTCAAATAGCCAGTGTTACCGTTGACACCATTACAATAAGCAGTGGGGCTACCCTGACAATCCTTAATGGTTCTGCCGTAAATGCTGCGACTTGGACGGTAAACGGTGCAGTGGTTGCCAATACGGCGGATAGTTCGATCTATATCAACATTTTGATTTCAGGGGGCGGTGTTGTAAATGTTAGCTCAACTGGTACCATCACAAAGCTGGGGACAGGAGATCTTGTCGTCTATGCTGTTTTAAACAACGCCGGATCCGTGATCTTTACTGAACATGGGACAGGCTACGGCGGTGTTAGTATTGTTCGAGGCGGGACGCACACGGGAATTTTTCAGGGGGAGTACTTGTTTGTGGGGAGTAATGACGAAGCCCCCGGGCAAATTTACAATTTTAACGACGGGTCCGAGATACGCGTAAATCAATTACACGCAAGAGGAGGCACGGTAAATTTATATGGCACGTATTCTCAACCTGAAAATACTGGCACATATTTATTTGTCCAGCCGACAAGCGGAACCGGCACGGTCTATTTTAAGACTGGTGTGGGCATATTAAAGATGCCTGAGTATTTCTTAATCAACTATGGGGGTAAGCTGATCCTTGAAAGCCAGGCTTTCAACTACAACATGAGCAAATTAGTCCTTGATTACAATGGTGAGCTCCAAAACCTGGGAAATTTGTATGTTTCGACTCAATTCCTTTGGGGGGCAGGAAAACTTTCCGGTAATGGCACGACCACCGTCGATGCAGGCGCAACCTTTACCATGGGAACGTCTTCTTACACTCAAAATGACTTTACCCTGAACAACCAAACCCTGATCAATAATTCGACAGCAAACTGGAATAAACGTGATCTGACTTTTAACAACGCTGCCACATTTGTTAATAACGGCACTTTCAACGCCAACGCGACCACGACCATGACTGGCACTGAGACGGAAGTCTTTACCAACAACGGCAGCTTCATCAAAAACACCGCTGCCACAACCACCACCATGAATGTTCCCTTCACCAATGACGGCACGGTTGACGTCGTCGCCGGCAGCCTGGTTTTCCAACAGGGCATGGACAACGGCGAGGACGCGGTGATTGACCTGGGCGGCGGCACGCTTGACCCGGGAGACGAACTCATCCTTGAAGCTGGCGACAGCCTGATCGGCTCAGGCACACTGGCTGCAAATTTGGTCAACGCAGGCACGGTTAGCCCTGGCAGCTCAGCGGGCATCATCACCGTCGATGGCGATTACACACAAACAGTGGACGGCATCCTGGAAATCGAGCTGGGCAGTACGGCCTCAGGTACAGGGCATGATCAATTGGTCGTGAGCGGTGCGGCAACTCTGGATGGGATATTGAACGTCACCCTGCTGCCTGGTTTTACTCCGCAGGCAGGCGATACTTTCTTTATTGTCAATCACCTCACTAGTGGCACAGGCAACTTTTCTGTAGAAAACCTGCCCGTTCTGCCTGGCGGTCTGATGTTTGAGATCGACTACGCCGACCCCGGCGTAACTTTGACAGTGGTAGGTGGAAGCACAGATACTTACATCTACCTGCCCATGATCGTCAGATAGTGCAATATCGAAGAGGTTTGGGCAAAAAACCCGAACCTCTTCAAAAACTTACATTAACCCTAAAAAAGGAGGAATAGATGAACACCAGAAGGATAACAACAGGGAATACATTATTCATGGCAGTCATTGTCATAATGTCGCTCCTGGGCGGCTGGGCGAGACCCGCCGGCGCCGTGGAAACCTGCACTTGGATTGGCACCACAGCTATCTGGGAAACAAGTTCAAATTGGAGCTGCGGGCACGTTCCGACAGTTGATGATAATGTCATCATTCCTGATGTTTCGGGTTTTGACCCTGTTTTCAATGCTAACAGTGCAAATTTTCGGGTAGCTGAGATAATTATCAATTCCGGCGCAAAATTAACTGTCTCTAGTGATGATGGGGGAGAAAGAAAATTTAACGCCAGCATTGCTCAAATCGAAGGAAGTCTAAAATTTTACTCGCCATCTACCTCTAGTTATTTTTCGGTCAGTATTAACGTAGACATCCCAACAGGGGTTGTGAGTATTGGTCTAAATGGGGAAATTTATATGGATTCCATAGGTGGATTTATGAGATTCTATTCAAGTTTCAACAATTACGGATTGTTGCATCATCGAACAGGCGCTGATTGTGGAGTTTTGTTAAAAGTTGGTGGTAACCATGGTGGGATATTCAACGTTAAAAATATTATGATTCAAGCCACTAATCCAGATTCGGAATTTGTTTTTGCTGCCTCATCACAACTAAACGTTCCAGATCTAAATCCAGCTGGAGGAAAGGTCTACATACATGGAGGCTATAACGCGGCTGGGGAGTTAACCCTTTTGATCATTGATGGAGGTGTGGTTGAAATTGATAGCGTTAATGTGATCATGCCATACCAAACTGTTATTGGTTCTGGCGCAACCCTCAAAGTAACAACTCCGCTTTCCATGCGTAGATTAGGCCTAGCCGGTACGTTTAACAATTTATCTGCCGTTGAAGTAACCACACTTTTAAACTGGCAAGGTGGTGGTTTTATCGGGGGTGGAACAACGACCGTTCTAACAGGCAATACCAGCTCAATCTACCCGGCTGGCGGTGGCACAATGGATGCGCAAACACTCACATTAAACGGCATCACCAATTGGACCTCTAATAACATCGCGCTATCCAATGGGGCGAAAATCATCAACAATGGCACTTTCAATGCCAATGCCACCACGACCATGACAGGCACTGAGATGGAAATCTTCACGAACAACGGCAGCTTCATCAAAAACACTGCCGCCACGACCACCACCATGAACATCCCCTTCACCAATGACGGCACGGTTGATGTCGTCGCTGGCAGCCTGGTATTCCAGCAGGGGATGGACAACGGCGAGAACGCGGTTATTGACCTTGGCGGCGGCACGCTCGACCCGGGAGATGAACTCAACCTTGCCAGTGGTGATATCCTGATCGGCTCAGGCACGCTGGCTGCAGATTTGGTGAATGGCGGCACGGTCAGCCCGGGCGCGTCGCCGGGCATCATCACCGTGCAGGGCACTTACACCCAGGAAGCGGATGGCATCCTGGAAATTGAGCTTAGCGGCACGACCTCCGGTACCGGGCATGACCAATTGGTGGTGACCGGTGCCGCGACGCTGAGTGGAATATTGAATGTGAGCCTGATCAATGGTTTTGAGCCGCAACTTGGCGACACGTTCTTCATTGTTGATCACCCCACAAGCGGAACCGGCAACTTTTCAGTAGAAAACCTCCCGGTTCTACCAGGCGGTCTGATGATGGAGATCAACTACGCCGACCCAGGCGTGACCCTGACGGTGGTAAGCGGAAGCACAGATACTTTAATCTTCCTGCCCATGATCGTTAAATAGGATGCTTCTTTTCCGGATATCACCTGAGTAGCACTGTTAATTTCCATCACCAAAACAACAAGCTGGCGTTTTGTGTAAACGCCAGCTTGCTTTCTATTAATGCTTAATACTATTTCACGATCATCGGCAAAAATGTCTTTTCCAGCTCCCAGGCCATCACCCCGGGCGAAAACTCGCTGGTGGCGACAGGGGTTGTGCCGTCCATTAACGTGGCTGTGGCTGTCAGGCAGGGACCGATAATATTGATAGGGTACCAATCAGCGATCTCGTTGATCTCATGATACCCATTAGAATCTGTTGTGATATTTACCGAGTAAAAAATCTGTTTTCCTTCCCCATAGCCGCTTGGGCTGCAGAAGGGACTGCTAAAAACCTGCAAGCGGTAAGCAGTGCTGGGAGCTGCTCCAATTGTTAGATCAAACATCACCTGTTTTGCGTCACCAATAGAAGTGATTATCTCAACATTAGAGATGATTGGGTAGTTTTGCAGCCCGTTTGGTCCCAGGTCTGCATCAGGCGGCGGGTCATTGGGGGTTACTCCGTCATTGTTCAGGTCAATGCCCAGGATGGTGTTGTTATAGATGCTGTTATTCAGCATGGCTACATCTGATTCCCCCCTGATCACGATTCCTTTGGTAAATTGTGTGATTTTATTATAGGAAATCACAGATTGATTCGTGGTGTCATTAAGCTCAATGCCTGTTGAGGTGTACGGATCAGATTGTAACAATCCAGTTCTGGCGATGCCAATCCAATTTCCTCTTATTTCGAGATGCGAAATGGGATGGTCGATGGAAGTGCCGTAAATGCCGTCCATCAAAACATTGCCGTAACTGGTGCTTGTTCCTCCGATGGTCAGGTAGGTGCTGTCATAGATCACGATATCGCCCAACCTGTTTGGCAAATATACGCTCTCATCAGCATTTGTGCCGAACGTATTGCCCTGTACCAAAGTGTAGGCAGTTGCATCCTGCAGGATCAGGCCGTGCATATTATTTCCGGAGATCAAATTGCCAACCTCTTCAAGCCCGCCAATAATAAGCGGTCCCAGGCACTGGTGCACATCAATGCCTTCACCATCATTTTGAATTTTCCTATTCCCAAAATCGTCCGTGCCGATGTAATTGCCTTGAATGGCCGTTGAAAGGGAAAGGCTTGCGTTGTCAATATATACTCCATCAGAGGAATTCCCCGAAATGACATTTCCCTGTGTAAGTTTTGTTCCGCCGATCTGAATGATTCCGGGTTCAATCACTCCCTCACTGACAATTGCGATCCCATTTTGGCTGTTGCTTCTATCTTCTTCACTGACCGGATCATAGCCAATGTAATTGCGCTGGATAGTTGTGGTGCCGCCGCTTATATTGGAACCAGTTAGGAATATGCCGATTCCATGGTTGAAAATGATAATGTTATCGGTAATAAAATCATTTCCCTGCACCGGGTTGTTAATGGCAAAATACTCGAATTTTTGCAGTTGCAAGCCGCTGATCGTCGTGCTGGCTGCAGTACCAGTGAAACCATAGTATTTGTAGTCACCATCTATGATGACCCGGTACATGTTCCCGTTGACAACATTGGCATACAAAAGCGGCAGGTCATCCTCAAGAACGATCGTGTGTGGGATGGGTAAATTAAACCCGATATTAAGTGTATCCGTTGGATGGAGCGCGTAATGGGCTTCGGCTTCTTCCATGGCAGCCCGCA
>CAYSVX010000048.1:0-13332 GCA_964434665.1 uncultured Anaerolineaceae bacterium | reverse complement strand
CATTGAACCAGATGGCTTCAATGTAATCGAGGGCTTCATTGACTTCGGGTGAGTCAAACTTTAGTTCGCCCTTGACCCATTTGTCATAACCTTCGCCGCCGGCAACGCGCAGCATCAGGTCTTCGATCCAGTCGGTCATGGTCCAGCCAGTGGCTGCACCGGATTCGATACCGATACACCAGGGGGTGTCGCCGTCAGAAGCGATTTGTTCGGTGAGGGTCATCATCTCTTCCCAGGTAGTAGGAACGGTGTAACCAGCCTCATCAAAAGCCTTCTTGGGATAGAAAACGAAGGACTTACCATTGGCACGTGCCCAGATTCCACCAGCAATGGGACCATTTGGACCTTCCATCGTAGCCAGATCTTGCCAGGCCTGGCTGTAGTTGGTCTTGATCCACTCAGGATTGATCAGGGTGTTCATGTCGATGGCATAACCTTTTTCCACGGCATATCGCAGCAGACCGGGTTGTGGGTAATCGGCAATATCGGGTGCGTCACCGCCATCCAAACGGATGTTAATGTTGGCTTCAAATTCCTTGGAGCCGGTATATTGAATGTCGATGCCAGTTTTATCTTCGAAAGCCTTGATGCTGTCGTTGAACACGACCTCATCCTGGTCGGTGAAGGGACCAGCCATGGTTACGACGGTACCTTTATACATGCCAGCAT
The DNA here is from genome assembly GCA_964434665.1 of uncultured Anaerolineaceae bacterium. Lineage (GTDB taxonomy): Bacteria > Chloroflexota > Anaerolineae > Anaerolineales > Anaerolineaceae > Mesolinea. Next base: position 12,663 of record CAYSVX010000048.1, on the reverse strand, counting down.
AAGCGTTGGCAAGTTCCTGTCCTTGTGGGAGGGCTGCCACGGTTTCAGCCGGTTTTTCCGCAGCAGGTTCTGCAGCAGGGGCAGCCTGGCAAGCGCCAAGCAGCATGGTCGCGATTAGCAGTATGGCTAAAGTTGACCAAAAAACGTTTTTCTTAAACATAGTTTCTCCTTTGAATCTCTTTCTAATTGTTTTAACAATTGACAAACTTGGCCGACTACTTCTCAATTCCTCTTAGTGCTCTCCTTCCTATCTCCCTTGAAGATTGACGGGGGATCAAGCGTGTAGGAATAGTAACCGAGCGGGACTCGGGCATATCTCCACGCATTAAACAAGTTAGTAATTTGTACGACTCAACTGCAATCTCTTGCCCTGGCACAGCCACCGAGGTGAGCGTGGGACTGACAAAAGATGCCAGTGGAATATCATCAAAACCAACCACCGATACGTCGCCTGGGATCGATAACCCAGCTTCATTCAAAGCTGAATAGGCTCCCAGCGCCACATTATCACTGGCAACAAAAACCGCTGTAAAATCGTGCGTTGCCTCGAGCAGAGATTTCATCGCTCGAGAGCCGCTTTGGATGTCAAAATCCCCTTCGCGTACCAGTTTGGGATCATAAGCGATCCCGGCTTTCTGCAAAGCTAATTTATAACCATCCAGTCTTTGGCTTGCAGAGGTGTAAGGTAAGGTGGCATTGGTGATACAGGCGATTCTCCTGTGTCCCATATCAATCAAATGGCTCACAGCCGTTTCAGCTGCAGCTATATTGTCCACATCAACCGAATGCAGGGATGACCCGGGGATATAACCCATCACCACTACCGGGATGTCAGTTTCCTCTAACGCCTTTAATCCGGTGTCATCCGTTCGGGGTGTCATCAATATGATTCCGTCGATGTGATGCGCCCGGGTAAGTTCAAGGTATGTCTGCAGTTGTTGACCTGGTTCAACCCATTCGAGCAATAAGCCCTGCGAATTTTGCTTAAACGCGTCTAAAAGACCGCTTAAAATCTGCGGCAAGAAGGGGTCAGAAGCAATATATTGAGGAGCACGGCTGATGATTAGGCCGATATTTTTGGTTTGGTTGGAAGCGAGTGCTTTGGCGGACGCGTTCGGGTAGTAACCCAGTTCCCTGGCAGCCAGACGGACTTTTTCTGCCGTCTCCGGGCGGATTGAAAAGCGATGGACGTCATTCAGGACAAAAGAGACAGTAGTTCTTGATACTCCTGCCAGGTCTGCTACGTCCTGACTGGTAACTCTCCTACTCATAAATTCCCTTCGCAACTATTAACGCGCGTTAGTAATGATTAACAATAGAATAACAAATTTTTTAGGGAATGTCAATACCGAATCGGGCATCCAGTAGTGCTTGGTTGTGATCTGCTGACTAAAATCACACCAATCAGGTTCGGATTCTTCATTTCCTTTTATAATCTACGCACAACACTTATGTTCAATCGCATCCGCTACCTGATTTCAAATATTTTCCGCATCCATCCCGAGGATAACGTCCCCGCGTCCGTCGCGCAGAATTTTCGCCATAATGCCATCATCAACACCCTCGATATCAGCTTCTTCTTCATGGCAGACAGCTTTTGGAATATCAATACCATTATGCCTGTCTTCGCCGCCACCCTCACCGACAATCCTTTTATCATCGGTCTTATGCCTGCCATCGTTAACGCTGGCTGGTTTTTGCCTCAAATGTTTATCGCATCCAGGGTCACCCACACCCGAAAGATCCTGCCTCTCTCGATTCGCTTGGGCGTTGTCGAAAGAATTCCTTATTTCTTTTTTCCGTTTCTTGCACTTGCCATCCCTTTCATCGGCAGATCTTCTGCCCTCATACTTCTCATCCTGCTCACAACCTGGCGAGGCATCGCCGGCGGCATGTCGGCTTTACCCTGGCAGGAGGTTATGGCTCGTGTGATTCCAATCAGCCATCGTGGGCGATTCTTTGGTTTTTCGCGCGTCTTTGGTCAGGGAGCTGGCATTCTCGGATCTGTGCTCACTGGGTTGATTCTCGCCAATTTGAGTTATCCATATAATTACGCTCTCGGTTTTGGAGTCGCGGTAATTATTCAATGGCTGTCATTTGCCAGCTACATCCAGAATCGCGAGCCTGAACCGGAGCAAGTGAACCAGCCTGCCCTGGATCCAGAGCCAGCACGTGGGAAAAAATCTGTCATTGATTTCAGTATGTTTGGGCGAATTCTTAAAAAAGATATCAATTTCCGCCTTTACCTGATCGCCCGCTCGATTTCTTTTATAGGCAACATGGCTACCGCCTTCATTGCGGTTTATGCCATCAAAACCTTCAACCTTCCGGATGAGCAGGCAGCTGTCTTCACAGCCGTCATCCTTGCAAGCGGCGTATTGGGTTACGCTTTCTGGGGGACTGTTGGTGACCGCATCGGTCCCAAGAAAATCATGGTTTTGTCTTTCATCTGCTGGTTTGGCGCTCTTCTTGTTGCCATCGTCAGCAAAAGCATCTGGCTTTATTACCTGGTCTTTGCCTTGTTTGGTCTCTATCATTCCGGAGTTGGGGTTGGTGACAGCATGCTCATCATGGAACTGGGCGAAGAATCGCTAAGACCTACTTACCTGGGCATGGGACGCACGCTTACAGGCTCTTTCCTGCTGCTTGCTCCTGTCCTTGCTGGTTTGTTGGTAGCCCAATTCAACTACAACCTCATGTTTATCGTGTCAGCCTTCTTCATTGCCATCGCCACCCTGCTTATGACCCGCGTCAAAGACCTTCCCCGGAGATAATTCTCGACAAACCGTCTGCTTCAGTCTCAAACACAAGCAATTGACTTTCAAACAAAAAGACCCCGATTTGGGGTCTATTTGTTTTACGTGCAATTGAATTTAGATGAAGAAATGGGTGTTCGAGTTGCTCGCTGCCGCTGCCATGGTCGCCACCCCAACCTGTTCTACGCCATCAACCAGCTCCTCCGGTCGGATGCCCATCAAGTCCATGGACATCTGGCATGCCAGCAACTTCACGCCATTTTCCTGGGCAGTTCTGATCATCTCGGGCAGAGAATCGACATTATTTTTGCCCATGATAGCCTTGATCATGGCAGTGCCCGCTCCGCCCATGTGCATCTGTGAAAGTTTCAGCCTGTCCGCGCCTCTCGGCAGCATCCATCCAAACATTTTCTCCATGAAAGTCTTTTTCAGAGCAGGCGCTTTGGGCTTTTTCAGGATGTTGATACCCCAGAAGGTGAAAAACAATGTCGCCTGCTGCCCCATGGAAGCAAATCCATTCGCAATAATAAACGCCGCGATCGCCTTATCCAGTTCTCCTGAGAACACCACCATTGTCAGGTCTTCACCTTTGGTATGTTTTTGCGTCTGCGTCTCACCCACCGGCGCTGCTGTCACTGCCGCTGTACCCTTCTGAACCACAGCCGTGATCTCACCGGTCTTGGTTTGAAGTGACACCAGACGGTTGCCAGTCGACTTCGCCCAAGCTTCCACATCCCGTGCAAAGCCCAGATCCGTCGCCTTCACCGTCACCTGGTCGCCGTTTTCCATCTCTTTGACTTTCGTGTAAAGCTTCAGGATCGGTCCCGGGCACTGCAAACCACAGGCATCCAATTGGTACTGGTTGCCTCCTGTTACGACTTTCTCTTCCACTTTTTCCATGTTCACCACAGGTGTACACTCCATCATCTTTGGTTCTGCTTGTTCCACGGCCCCCAATGCATACGTTTTGTATCCTCCGGAAAGGTTATAGGCATCGAACCCCTTCTGACGCAGCAGCCGGGTCGCGAAATAGGAACGCTGCCCGCTCGCGCAGTTGACCAGTATCTTTTTATCCTTTGGCAATTCAGCAAGGCGACTTCTCAGCTCAGCCAGGGGGATGTTGTTCGCGCCTTCCACTGCTCCCACAGCCTGCTCTTCCCGGTCTCTGACATCCAGCCGGAACCATTCATTGCTGTCCAACGCCGCAACCTCATCCCAGTGCTTGACAGGGCAGTCCCCTCTGAGCACATTCCCAGCCGCGAAACCGATGTTGTTTACGGGGTCTCTCGACGAGCCAAAGGGCGGCGCGTAACTCAGCTCCAGGTCTTCCAGGTCAAACACGGTCAGATTGCCATGCATGGCGGTAGCGATCACATCGATGCGCTTCTCCACGCCCGTGGTACCAACTGCCTGTGCGCCGTAAATCTGCCCCTCAGATCCGAACAAGAGTTTCAAATGGATCGGGCATGCGCCCGGATAATAGCCGGCATGATTGTTGTTGTGCGTCGAAACCGAGTCGAATGCCAGCCCCGCCTGTTGCAATTGCCGGCTGTTCATGCCCGTTGACGCCACGGTCAGGTCAAACACCTTCACGACAGAAGTACCCCTGACACCTTTAAAGGTCATATTCCTGCCAGCGATGTTGTCGGCTGCAACTCTCCCCTCCCGGCTTGCCGGTCCCGCCAGCGCTAGCGACGTAGGCTGACCGGTAATAGCTGACTTAATTTGAACCGCGTCCCCCACCGCGTAGATGTCGGGATCCGAAGTCTGCATGCGTTCGTTTGTAACGATGTGCCCCCGCTGGGTTACTTCGATTCCACTTTCCTTAGCCAGCTTCGTGTTCGGACGCACACCAATAGCCAACACCACCAGGTCGGTTTCCAGTTCCTTCCCGCTGCTGGTATGCACCTTCAGCGCGCCACTCCCTTCAACCTTTTCAATGGCTTTCAGTCCATCGCCCAACACCAGTTTAATGCCATGCAGCGCCAGGTGTTCGTGCACCTCCACTGCCATTTCGTAGTCCACCGGTGCCATCACCTGGTTGAGCATCTCCACCACGCTGACGCTGATCCCAGTTTCTGCCAGGTTTTCCGCGACTTCCAGCCCGATGAACCCGCCACCAATCACCACAGCCCGCTTGACTTGCTTCGCTTTGATGTAACTATCCAGCGCGTCCAGTTCCGGGATGTTGTGGAGGATGAACACCCCCTCCAGGTCCACGCCTGGCAGCGGTGGGACGATTGGCTCTGCTCCGGGGGCCAGCACCAGCTTGTCGTAGTTTTCCCTGTACTCCCTGCCACTGAGTTGCTCTCTGACCAGCACGCTCTTGCCTTCACGGTCGATCGCAACCACTTCGCTATTGGGGCGCGCGTCGATGTTGAGCATTTCTTTAAGGCTCTCGGGCGTTGTCACCATTAATTTTTCCCGCTCGTTGATGGTGCGGCTCAGGTAGTATGGCAATCCGCAATTCGCAAAAGACACATACGGTCCCTTTTCCAGCATCACAATCTCCGCGTCCTCATCCACGCGCCGCAATCGCGCCGCCGTGCTTGCCCCACCTGCCACTCCGCCTATGATCACTACCTTCATTTATGCCTCCTCAGACATTATTCCCAAAATAATTTGTGCCTGATCCACATGACTCTCAAGCTGCCTGCCAAGGATCCTGCGTAAAATATCGATTACAGTTGCCAATTCCGGTTCTGCCAACACATACCAGATCGTTGTGCCTTGCCGCTCCGCTCGAACTAGCCCCCTCTCGCGCAGCACGCGTAAATGCCTTGAGACTGAGCTTTGCGGTATCCCCATTTCTGCGGTTAACATGCCCACGTTCATTGCTTTCTCTTGCAACACGTACAGGATCCTCATCCGCAGGGGATGGTTCAATGCCGGACAGATCCGTTCGTGCAGTAATAACAACTCCTTGTCAAGATAATCCCTGTTCATCAGCTTTCTTATGTGCGTTTATCCGAATATTCCGAACAAGTTTACTACCTTCTCTTTGTTTTTAGGCATGAGTTTTTAAGTAAAGTGGTTCAAAACGTGTTCATCGGACTCTCAAATTCCAGTTCTGCCCAAACAAAAACCGGGATGCCGTGATCCCGGTTTTCACTAAAAACGACTTTCAGACCTATTTGTTTCGGTTTACCAGCCAGTCGATGATGAGCGTCTTCTCTTCCGGGCTGATCTCTGCTCCGTACCCGATCATCCGATCCAGGGTTTCTGACCACTCTTCCGCGGTCTTCTCCTGGGAGAGGATAAATTCCAAAGTGTGCTTATCCTTGATCTTCTCAGAGATCAACGCTTCCATCTCAGCATCGGTCAGCTCAGTTGCCGGCGCTTCCTCCACGACCGCCGTGGCTTCCACAACCGGTTCCTCCTGAACAACCGCCGTTTCCTCGGCTACGGTTGGTTCAGGTACAACTGTCATTTCAGCCACCGGAGCACATGCTCCGAGAACAAGAATTGCTACCAAACTCATTGCAACAAATGCAAAAATGTGTTTTTTCATACTAGTCCTTTCTACTAAGTATCCTGATTCTATACAACAACAAATCTCACTTCAACCCCTTCCTTCCACAAACCCTCTACATTTTTCACCCACAAAATACCCCAGAATCAGGTATGATTGACCCATGACTAACACCCCACCCATCCGCCTGACTTCGCTCTCCGCTTGCGCGGGCTGAGCGTCCAAAGTCGACGCGGAAACGCTGGCGCAGGTTCTGCTGCCAATCAAAGAGACTTTCAAGGGTATCACCTACCCTGATCTCGTCATCGGGCTCGATTCCGCCGATGATGCTGCTGTTTGGCGTCTCGACGATCACCAATCGCTCGTCGCCACCGTCGACTACTTCACTCCTGTTGTGGATGACCCCTACGACTATGGCGCCATCGCTGCTGCCAACGCGCTCTCGGACGTCTACTCGATGGGCGGTAAGCCCCTCTTCGCGCTCAATATTTCCGCCCTGCCTGCCACGTTGCCCCTCGATGTCACCCAAGCCATCGTGCGTGGTGCTGCCGAAAAAGCCCTTGAAGCCAGTGTTGTGATTGCCGGCGGGCACTCCATCAAAGACGAAGAACCCAAGTTCGGTCTTGTCGCCCTGGGCATAGTTCAGAACCACCAGCTTCTCACTAAATCTGGCGCGCGTCCTGGCGACCGCCTCTTCCTCTCCAAACCGCTTGGCGCCGGCGTCATCACCACCGCGCTCAAACGCAACCTTACCTCCCCTGACGAACTCGCTGATGCGGTCACCTGGATGAAACGCCTCAACCGCGATGCCGCCCAGCTGGCGGTCGATTTCGCCCTCCATGCCGCCACCGACATTACGGGTTTCGGGCTCCTGGGTCACGCCACGGAGATGGCAGAGGCTAGCGGGGTCGCCCTGCGCATCCACTTCCCCAGCATTCCTTTGATGAAAGCGGCTCAGAAATTCGCTCTTGCCTACACTTTTCCCGGCGGAGCATCAGATAACCTGCTCTACTTCAGCCCAAAGGTCACCATTGAAGGCAATCTTTCCATTAATCTCCAGACCCTGCTCTACGACCCCCAAACCAGCGGTGGGCTGCTGGTTGCTGTCCCCGAAGCAAAAGCCGCGCAGTTCCAGGCAGAAGCTGACGCCCGCGCCATCCCTATGTGGCAGATTGGCTCCGTCACCCCCGGTTCAGGCATAACCATTCAGGCAGAGTAAAACCAGTTTGTCAAATAATTGATGTGGTAAAAGAAGCTCGTGTAGGCGACTCATGTCATTCTGAGCCTCTTTTGCGAAGAATCTGATAATTAAGAAACAGATCCTTCGCTTTACTCAGGATGACAGTGTCGGAGTGCGCAAATGAAGCGCATTCTGCCCTACGAAGACCCTCAATTCGCCCTTGTAGGGTGGGTAGGCGTCAGAAAGCATATGAATCAGCACGCCGGATTATAGCCTACCCACCACGGCACAAGCTGATTTTGGTGGGTTGACTATTTCGATGTCAAGATAGGGCAAGAGCCTGTAACGTCAACCCACCCTACCCGCCTCACTTTTTAGGCTAAAGAAGGAAAAAAAGCGCAGAAGAATAAAAAAAAGGGCGGTCAAAAATCGACCGCCCAAGCAAACAGGTCCTAAATCACAAAATCTATCCCTTGACAGCTCCCTGGGTCAGACCACCAACGATCTGGTCCTGCAGGATCAAATAGATGATCATGATCGGCAGGGCGGCAATCAAGGCACCAGCAGCGAAGATGCCCCAGTTTTTGGTGTACTGCCCGGCAGTAAAGATCTGCAAGCCCACCATGACTGTCTGCATCTCACGCTGGGTGAGAAGGGTACGGGCGATAATGAACTCACCGTAGGTACCGATGAAGCTCAGGATGGATATGACGACCAGAATCGGACGCAGCAGAGGTAAGATCAACTTTGAGAAGACCTCCCAGTCGGTTGCTCCATCCACGTGAGCCGATTCATCGATATCTCTTGGGATGGTATCCATGTAGCCTTTCATGAGCCAGATGTTCATGCCCATCGCACCGCCCGAATAGACCAGGATCAAACCGGCGTGGGTATTAAGCCCAAAGAGCGGGATTACATCCCCAATTTGCTTGATGATGGTAAACAGAGCCACGATTGCCAGCAAGTTGGGGAAGCTCTGGATGAGGAGAATAGATTTGAGCATGCCCTGGCGCCCTCTAAAGCGGAAGCGTGAGAAGGCGAAAGCTGCCAGCGTGGTCAGTGAAAGGGTTAGCAGCGTGGAAACTGTCGAGATGATCAACGAGTTTTTCAGCCAGGTGAAGAAGGGGAAAATCGGATTCGTCACCAGTTGGCGGAAGTTGTCAAAACTCCAGTTGTCCGGGATCAGTTTTTGATTTGCCAGGTCATTGACGGGGTTGATCGAAGCTGAAACGATCCACAGTACCGGGAAGATACTGAAGAGGATCAAGACAGCAGCGAGAGCCCAGCGCCATACCAAGCCCATGGTTCGACTGCGTTTGACGGATGATGGTTTCTTAGACATTTTCGCCAACCTCCTCCCACATGTTTGTGAACTTGAATTGCAGCAATGACATAACCGCGATTAGCATGAACAGCACCAGCGAAATAGCTGAAGCATAGCCATATTGCACGCCGCGTCCACTGGCAAAAGCCAGGTTGTAGACATAGCTGATAATAATGTCGGTGTAACCTGCCTGTGTTGTCGCGGTCGGGATTGGCGGCCCGCCATTGATGAAAGCGTATATCAGGTTGAAATTGTTGAAGTTGAAGATGAACGAAGAAATCATCAGCGGTCCCACACTCACGAGCAGGAGGGGCAGGGTGATGCTCCTGAATCGCTGCCAACCATTAGCTCCATCAATTTCAGCTGCTTCATAAATATCACCGGGAATGGATTGCAGAGCACCGCTGGTGACCAACATCCAGTAGGGGTAACCCAGCCAGGTGTTGACGACAAGCAAGGCGATTCGCGCCAGCCATGGCTCCGTGAACCATCGGGGCGAAATGTTGAAGACGCTCTCAAGCATGCGGTTGATGACGCCCAAATCTGGGTTGAACATACCGCGCCAAATTAAGATCGTGATCAGGCTGGGAATGGTGTAGGGGATCAGCAACAGCGAGCGTAGGATTTTCTTGCCCTTGAACTTGGGATCGCCGTAAATAATCGAAATCAGTAAGCCCACAGAGAAGGTCAGCAAGAGGCTGAAGGTCGCAAAGAGGAAGTTCCAGATGACAATCGTCACCAAGGGTCCGCGTAAACCGGGACTATTGACGAACTGGACAAAGTTTTTTCCGCCAACAACGGCAGTGTAACCAGGGATCAGCCGTTCTCCATTCTTTGCCGTGTAAGTGCCTTCCTGATCGAAATATTGCGTTCCCGTGGTTGCGTGGGTAAACGTGTTGGTTTCAGGGTCATAGGCAAAGAGCGGCAGAAGCTCCGCAGCCTCCGATGGGGAACGTACCTGGATGGTGTTTTCCGGGTCGCCGAACTTGATATTGGTCAGGTTCTTGTCGGTAGAGGCAAGGATGCGGTTGAGGCGGGTGTAGCCTTCGATAGTGACAGGGGCTCCATCTGCGTCAATTTCTCCAATGCCATTTTCACCGCTGACAAGCGGGACTTCGGCCTCGCCTTCCGCATCAACCTGGGTTACAAGTTTGGTGTTACCATCGGCATCTTTGAGCCAAAGCAAATATTCGTTCGCTTCCGACCGGTAAGCAATCCATTGATACGCTTTTCCAGTTTCAGGCAGATAAGTCTGCGCCTGGATTTGTTCGATAGCTTGGGTCTGAGAGATCAGGTGACCATCACCATAGTTGGTGAAAGCGTTGTAAATCGTGTAGACAATGGGAAAAATCGAGAAAAGAAGCCAGGCTGAAAGACCAATTGCCATCCATTTGAACATGTGGGCTTTTGGGACCAGGAAGGCCACGCTTATCATCATAATAATGAGAACAAAACAAATTCCCAGTGGGATATAGCCAAGACTGAAGAGTTTAAACGCAAAATAACCCAGGGCGATATCTACAATGAGAACGATCAGAGAAGTAAATAAGTTACCAGCACCTAGGATGGTTTTTTTGGCAAATTCACCTTTTGTTGGTGTCAGATTTGCGTCCATCACATAATTCTCCTTTCCCTGTTGAAAAAAGGAGGCTTGCTAATGCAAGCCTCCATACAGACTAGATCTTAGGGCAGTTGAATGTCCAGAAGATGGGTTTCAGGGTCGTAGACGAAGGTAACTTCGCCATCGGCTGCGACAGTGAAGAGGATGTTGTCACCACCAGCGACGCCATCGACACCATAGTTGGTGTCCCAGCCGCCGTCATGGGCAACTTTGACTTCGTAATCGCCAGCGGGGATTGTGAAGGTGGCAGCGTAGAGACCGTCATCGCCAAGGGTCATAACGGTGTCTGCGCACGCAGGATTCCATTCGCAATCAAAGCCGGCAGCTTTTTGCCAGGAACCGGGGAGGTTGATCATGCCGGTCGTATCCAAACCGATGGCGGCAACGATAGCTTCCTGAGCGAAGGTGTAAGCCTCAGTCGGGGTCTTTGAGCCGTCAAAGATGAAGGTGAGGGCATTGCCCCAGTCACCCCAGACCTTGCCCATCGCGGGAATGGCGGGCATTGGGACGGCATTCTCGCCAGCTTCAGCGATACCTTGCAGATATGGATCGTCGATCATAGCAGCCGCAGGCAGATATGCAGAACCACGGGGGTCAGCTTCGTAGAGAGCCATCATAGCTTCTTCAGTTGCGACGAATTCGGTCAGGAAGGACTGAGCGAGCAGAACATTCTCAGACATTGCATTGACTGCAAAGCCCTGGACACCAAGGAAGGGATAACCACCATCGGGGAATTTGGCGATGCCAAAGTTCAAACCGGAGTCTTTAAGGTTGTTGATTTCCCAGGGACCGTTCATGAAGAAGGCTACGTCGCCGTTCAGGAACATGGATTTGGCGGTGGTGCCGTCAAGGTTTTCGGAAAGGATACCGTCATTCTTCCACTGCAGTGCCATTTCGCCGAATTTGATCATGCCTTCGGAGCCGACACCAACATCAGATGGGTTGTAGTCGCCGTTTTCGTCAAGACCGAAAACGTAGCCGCCCTGAGAGGTCATCCAGGGATAGGCATCGTAGGAGGTTCCAGCCAGAACGATACCATACTGGACTTCGCCGGCTTCGATGAGGGTTTTGGAGAGGTCATAGACGCCCTGCCAGGTGGTGGGGACTTCTTCGACCAGGTCGGCATTGTAGAAAAAGCCGAGGTTCTCACGGGCATAGGGCATACCATAGAGCTTGCCTTCGTACGAGAAAGCTTTCAGGGATTCGGGATCGAATTCTGCAGCTTTGGCACCAAGATCGAGTTCAGCAACCAGACCGGATTCGGTCAGAGCAGGCAGTTGATCGTGAGCGAGGACGATGATGTCCGGACCTTCGCCAGCGGGGGCAGCCACAAGGAATTGATCGCGGATGCCAGAGATGTTCTCAACAACCACTGCCACACCGTATTCTGCTTGGAACGCGGCGCCGAGTTCACTCAGAACGGGAGCACGTTGTTCGTCAGCCCAAATACGAAGGGTGGCAACTGGTTCTTCCACGACGGGAGCCTCAGTTGGGGCTTCGGTGGGTTCTTCGGTAGCGGGAGCTTCGGTGGGTACTTCAACCACTGGAGGTTCCGTAACGACTGGGGCCTCTGTTGGAGTGCCGCAGGCACCGAGCAACAGAGTTGCAACCAAAGCGATTGCAATTAGTAAATAGCTTTTCTTCATTTCTTTCTCCTTTTGAATTGAAACGATAGAACTGGTTTGGCATTATTGCCAGGTTTTTTGTTTTCCATCCTGATCTCCCGCCTGGTGACTTTAACCTAATATCGGTTCCGCCCGGTTGGGGGTCAGGGTGTTTTCAATTTCTGAGCTTGCTTTTAGGTAATCTTCCAGTTTTGCCTTATCAAGCATGGACATTAACTTGTCAACAAGCTTCTTGTAGTCGGGGTAGACACGGTTGAACAAGTCTTGCCCCTCTTTCGTTAAGGTGAGTTGATAACTGCGCCGATCATTGTGATCTACTTCACGGTTGATCAGACCGTCTTTTTGCATCCCCCTAACGACGCGCGTGGTGTTGCTTTTGGTGCAAAGCAGCAGGTCACTCAAAACGTTGTAATTAATTCCAGGGTTATTTTCAACATGCATCAGTACAAAAAAACGAGGAATATTCAAGCCAAAGCGTGCCAAAAACGCCTTTTCATGGTTGTCGATGTGAAGGAAAATCGACTTTAAAGATTTATACAATTCAAATTTGGTTTGTTGCATCCCTAATGCCCTGAGAACCTAGTGTACTCATCAACTATTTTAACGCCATAATCCTGATTGTCAAGAGATTGAATGGGTTCAATACATATGAGACGATGCTGAGGTTAGGTCAGGGTGATTACGT
>CAYSVX010000047.1:0-13408 GCA_964434665.1 uncultured Anaerolineaceae bacterium | reverse complement strand
AGATCCAGGTGACCGTCATCCGCGAAACCCGCTCGGTGAGTTACGCGAAGTAAACAACAACATTGTTAATGAGAAGAAGCTGCCAGTTTTGGCAGCTTCTTTTTGTAAATCGCTCTACCAGGTTAGATATACAAATCCCGCTTGTCGTAGACAGCATAGGCTGTGAAGAGGAACACCACCACCGTCACGCCGGTGAGTACCAGGGCGTAAGGCTCAAAGCGTCCGCTTCGGAAAAACTCGCTGGCATTGAACCAGCCGAAGGGGGTCAGGTATTTCAGCCAGGTCAGTTTCTCGTGCATCCCCGCGATAATGCTGAAGAAATAGAGCGTCAAAATCACCCCAATCGCCGTTGACCCCACCCTTCGCGGTGTCTTTGAGGCGCATGCCAGCAAGGATCCCAGGCTTAGGAAAACCAGTTCGATCATGAACATCGCGAGCATCTCCAGCCGCAAGAAGTTATAAAAGGATCTTTCTGGCGCATAAGTGCGCACAGCTAAAACTGAGATGAGCCAGGTAAACAGGACAAAAAGGGCACAGTTAGTCAGGGCTGCCAGCAGTTTGGCAGTGACGATCTGCCTTCGTGGGACGGGAAGCACCAGCGTAAATTCCACTGTCCGATCGCGTTCCTCCTTGGCAATTGCTTCGCTGCCCCAGAGCGCGGCTGCCATCGCAGCCATCAAGCCAAAATAGACGAACATCACCCCAAAGAAACCATCCACCGTGGTCAGATTGAAGGCGCGCATACTCAGAGCTTCCAGGAGCTGCGGCGGCATCGTATCCAGAAGTGCCAGGCTTTCAGGGTTTCCATAAAAAGCAGCAAACTTTGCCAGGGCGACAACGATCAGAATAGCTAGAATCACCGACCAGATGAGCAGCGACTTAACTCCGGCCTTCAGTTCTCGAAAATACATTCTCATGTTCTGCTCCTAAGACGGCGAGGCAATATCGCGTTTTTGATAAAGCCAGTAAGAAACGCCAATAGCCATAATGACGAGCACCACATCCAGGATCACCTGGCTCGTGTTGTATTGCAAATCCTGGATGATCTGCCCGGGGTCAAAGTGCTTGAAAGGGCTCAGATATTCCAACTTAACATCCCCTAGGATCCCGCTGAAAGCGCTGATCACGTAAGTTCCAAACGCCAAACCGAGGCTCCAGGGGGTCACGCTTCTGATCCGCGGCGCAATCAGTGAGATCAACACACCCAGGCTGAAAAAGATCAACTGAAAGATCACAACGCTTCCCAAAAGTAATGCAATCGCGCGGGGTTCATATTGCGCGTCACCCTTGAAAATCGCGATGGATGCAAAACTGAAAGCCCAAAATAGTACGTCTGTTACTAGTAGACTAGTCAGGGCAGCCAGGAGCTTGCTGGTAAGGATGGTGTGGCGGCTGAGGGGTTTGGTCAGCAAGAAATCAGCAGTCAATTCTGCCTCCTCCACCGACACCAGGCTAAGCCCATAATTTGCCGCCTGGATTGCCAGGCAGAGCTGGCAGAAAACAAAGCATAAGCCGAAGTAACCCTCCAAAACTCCAAGGTCAAGCGAATTTAGTCCAAATAATGCCTTTAATTCAGGCGGGAAGTCCTTAAGCACCTGATCCATTGCCGCGATATCCGCGGAAAAGCTGGGAAACAGTGCCATAAAGATCAGCACCAGGCTTGCCAGGGATCCAACCCAAATCGCAACCGAAGTCCAGCGCTGCCGTAATTCATATTGGTAGATTGCTTTGTTCATCGGATGCCTACTCGTAATAGTGCATGAAGATTTCTTCGAGCGTGGGTTCTTCAATGCTCAGATCTTCTACCGCGAAGCTGCTCAAACGCTGAATGATCTGGTTGATATCACCTTTGTAGAAGAACTGGATCCATTCGCCATCCTGGTGCAGGTTGCTGACGCCTGGCATCTCAAAGCTGGCCAGGGCATGCTGGTTCAGAACACGAATTTTCTTGTAGTTATTCTTCTGCAAAGTACGGATATCGGAGACCTCAACCATCCTGCCTTCGCGGATGATGCCGACTCGGTCGCAGAGCCGCTGCACTTCACCCAGAAAATGGGAAGAGAAGAAGACGGTGACACCCTTCTTGTTCTCGTCGCGGACCAGGTCGAAAAACTTGCGCTGCATCAGCGGGTCCAGCCCGCTGGTGGGTTCATCCAAAAAGAGCAGTGTCGGGTTGTGGAGCAGCCCCTGCACGATGCCGACCTTTTTCTTGTTGCCATAGGATAGATCGCGGATTTTGCGATTCATCTCCAGTTCCATCACATCGGCAAGATAGCTGATGCGCGCCTTGTGATCTCCGGGATAAAAACTGGCAGAATATTTCAGCAGCTCGCCAACGTGCATATGATCGTAATAGAAGACCTCCGATGGCAAATAGCCCACCTGGCTGCGTATCTCGGGACCTTTTTTCGTAACATCCTTGCCGAAGATGGAGGCCTGCCCGCTGGTTGGGTGGATCAGGGAAAGCAGCAGGCGGATGGTGGTGGATTTTCCCGCGCCGTTGGGTCCGATGAAGCCAAAGATCTCGCCCTCTTTGACCGAGAAGCTCAGGTTCTCAATACCGCGCGACTTGCCGTAATACTTGGTTAATTCATTAACCTGGATGACGTCCATTAAGACTCCTTGGAATGCGAATGAAAGCGAATGGAATAAGTTGTATCACTAATTGGCCTTTTAGGAGGCGCGACTTGACGATGAGTTGACTTGCTTTATCCCCGCACGAAGGGATTGTTCGCCTTTTCAAACTTCACCGTGGTTGCCGGACCGTGCCCCGGCAGGAGCGTGGTCTCATCCGGCAGGGTGTAAATCTGTTCGCGGATGTTCTGCAGCAGCAAGGCGTGGTCTGAACCCTCAAAATCGGTCCTGCCGATGCTTCCCCGGAAGATGGCATCGCCCACGACAGCCATCTCTAATTCTGGGATATAGAAAAGCACCGACCCGGGGTGATGCCCGGAAACGTCGCGCACTTCCACTGATTTTCGGGAGCCACCCGGCACCAGGTCAAGCCAATTGCCGTGGGTAAGCGGGATATCGAGCCTTGGCACAGGGTCGACCTGCATGCCCATTTTCATGCCTTCTGGATGCTTTTCAGCCCAGGTAAAGCTGTCCGGGTGCATAGCGATCGGCAGGGACGGTGAAAACGCCTCACTTACAGTTTTTGCGCCGGTCGTATGGTCGTAGTGCCCATGCGTCAGCCAGATTTGCCGGAGTTGCCAACTTTGCTCTTCTGCCAACTGCAGTTGGGTCTGCGGCTCAAAACTGGGGTCGATCAGCACGCAATCCTTTCTGTCGTCATCAACCAGGAAGTAGACGTTGTTCCCGAGCGGTCCCAGGACGGCCAGATGGATCGAAAGTGTCATGGTCAGCCTGCCTGCGCTTTCCGCGCTACAGCCCGGAACTCTTCCAGGCGCGTGACCTTGCGGGGCAGGTCCGTCAGGCTTCGCAAGCCACCCGCTTCCACCACAACGTCGTCTTCGATGCGTACACCGTACTTGCCTGGTAAGTAAATCCCTGGCTCGATGGTAAAGACCATGCCTGGTTCCAGGATAAAAGGATTACCCTGGTAAATATAGGGCGGCTCATGCGCTTCCATGCCCAGCCCGTGCCCTGTGCGGTGGGTGAAGAATTCGCCATATCCGCCTGCGGCGATGACATCCCTTGCCAATCGGTCCACCTCCCCTGCCGGCATGCCAGCTCTGCCTCCCTGGCGGGCTGCCGCGTTTGCCTTTTCAACCAGGTCGGCTATCTGTTTCATTTCTTTGTTGGGTTCGCCGCAGAAGAATGTGCGGGTAATATCCGATAAGACGCCTTCAAAGCTTGCGCCCCAGTCTATCAGCAGCATATCGCCTTCCTGCAGGACGCGATCGGTGGGGCTGGCGTGCGCGTTGGCGCTGTTGGGACCGGTTGAGACGATCGGCGCGAAAGGCAGCCCGGCATCCGAGCCTGCTCGGAAAAGCTGCACCATCAATTCAGCCGAAATTTGGAGCTCGCTCTGCCCTGGTTTCACAGTTTCGAGGGTGTTGAGCAACGCGTTTTGCGCGATGATGGCTGCCTGGCGCATGGCTCTCAATTCATCATCTACCTTGCGCATCCGCAACCCAGCCAGAGCTGCACTACCGTCTACAAATTCAGCTTTAGGAAGCGCCTGGCGCAGTAGATCCAGCTCCAGAAAGCGCAGCCGGGTTGGCTCAACGCCTACGCGCAACAGGTGAGTGGAAATATCAGACAAGGCTTTCTCATAAAGCTTCTGCCAGGTTGCCGGATCGTCGCCAAAGGTGATGATCTCAGCTTTAAATGGTAAGTTGGCTACTTTTGCGCACTCGAGTTCCGGCAAAATCACTTTCACCTGTCCACTCGCACCAACCAAAACAACCACCGGCCGCTCCATCAGGTGAAAACTTAGCCCGGTCAGATAACGCAAGCTCGGACCTGGGTTGAGCGCCACCCAATCCAGCCCTCGTTGTGCCAATTGACTTGCCAATGCTTCAATTCGATTAATCATGAGAACCTCACGTTTACTTTTCAACCGTTGAAGTTATTTTACCCGGCTTGGATAGCCTTGCACTCCTGTGTGTGCTTATACAAAAGCTATTGAATCAGGGGTTGCATCAACTAAAATCGGGGAATGTTCAAAACGCGCAAGGTTTTACTTAGTTTTCAATGCTTGTGTCTCAGGCGGGGTAGCTGACCGTCTGCGTTTTTGACATCCTGGAACCAGTCAAGAGCAGCGGCACTCCCCCGCGAATGGTGTGAGATGGCTGCTGTTTTCATTTAAGGTTCCTGAGATCGAGGAGAATTATTGTGACAATTTATCAAAATATTTCCCAGCTTACTGGCAATACACCCCTGGTGCGGCTTTCGCGCCTAAACCCCAACCCTGAGGTCGAAGTCCTGGCTAAATTGGAGTACTTCAACCCGACCCACAGCGTCAAGGACCGGATCGCCGTCAGCATGGTGGACGACGCCGAGAGGCGCGGTTTATTACACAAGGACAGCATCCTGTTGGAAGCCACCAGCGGCAACACCGGCATCGGTCTGGCAAATGTGGCGGCTGCCCGCGGCTACGGCAGCACGATCATCATGCCCGAGTCCGCCAGCCTTCAACGCAGGCTGCTGATGCGCGCGCTCGGTGCGAACCTGATCCTCACGCCTGCCGCAGGCGGCATGGCTGCCGCGATGGAAAAGGCGCAGGCTTTGCTGGCGGAGGACAGCCGCTATTGGTGGGCTGATCAATTTAATAATCCCGCTAACCCACAAATTCACCAACTCACCACGGGTCCCGAGATCTGGCAGGATACTGCCGGCAAGGTGGACGTGCTCGTGGCAGGGGTCGGCACCGGCGGCACGATCACCGGCGCTGGTCTGTACCTGCGGGCTCAGAACCCAGCCCTAAAAATTGTGGCTGTCGAACCAGCAGCCTCATCCGTCCTCTCCGGGGGCGTCAAGGGCGCGCACCCCATCCAGGGCATCGGCGCTGGTTTCATCCCTTCTGTGCTAAACATCTCCTTGCTCGATGAGATCGTCCAGGTGAGCGGCGAGGCTGCCTTCAACACGGCCCGCGATCTGGCTGCTATTGAAGGCATCCCAGGTGGGATTTCGTCCGGCGCGGCGGTTTGGGCTGCTCTGCAGCTGGCTGACCGCCCGGAGACCAAGGGTCAGCGTTTGGTCGTAATTGTGCCAAGTTTTTCCGAGCGGTACCTCAGCACGGACCTGTTTGCAGACCTCAGGAGGGAGCAAAATGGAAGCAAGTGACCGCATGCCTTGCCAGGGGATGCCCGCAACAAAACGCCCGAACCTCTTCAGCTTGATGGCGGAGGATGTGCGTGTTGCCCTTGAGCGTGACCCAGCCGCGGCGAACGCCTTTATCGTCCTCACCAGTTATCCCGGCATTCACGCCATTTGGGCGCACCGGGTGGAGCACTGGCTCTGGAAGCATGGTTTCAAATGGCTTGCCCGGGCAGGTTCCCAGATTACCCGCTTTTTTACCGGCATCGAGATCCACCCGGGTGCCAGCCTGGGTCGGCGCGTGTTTATCGACCACGGCATGGGGATTGTGATCGGCGAGACGGCTGTGGTTGGGGATGAGGTAACCCTCTACCACGGGGTCACGCTTGGCGGCACCAGCCTCGAGAAGGTCAAACGCCACCCCACCCTGCAGAGCTGCGTGGTGGTGGGAGCAGGCGCAAAGATCCTGGGCGACATCACCATTGGCAGTCACAGCCGTATCGGGGCTAACGCCGTGGTGGTTAAAGATGTCCCGCCTCAGTCGGTGGTTGTTGGGGTTCCAGGGCAGGTGATCCGTCGCAAGCGCCTGGTGGACGAACATCAGACTGACCTCTCGCACACCGACATGCCAGACGCGGTCATGACAAACCTGAAGGAGATGATGAAGCGCCTGACGGAAGTGGAAACGCGCCTCGAGATCCACAGCGACCAACTGAGCCAGATACAGCTGCAGCCTGACGGGGTGTGGGAGTATTCCGAGAGCCCAGATTACATCATCTAACTATTAAAAGATCAGGCGGACTAAAAGCCCGCCTGGTTTTCCTTTAGGATTATTTTTCTGCGCGTTTGTGAATCAGAACTTCCCGAAAGACTGCCACGAGCACGATCAACGCCAGCACTCCGCCAAGGATCGCGATCCCGTCTATGTTCACTACAGGCGACGGCATCAGCTCGATAGCCGTTAGAGTTGGCTGGGGAGTGCCTGCGCCAAAGGTGGCGGTTAAAGTCAGGTCCGGTTGGACCTTGATTGGATCCACAAAGACTACGACTGCCAGCAGGCTGATTATCAGCATGCCAAGCACAATCAGCAAGATTGACAGCGTACCGCCCTTTTTTGAAACCTGATCCACACTCATTTGACACTCTCCACAGCCTGTTTGGCTGTTTCCACCACATCCGCATTATCGCGCAAAATCAGTAAAGTCGCGTTGCGCAAAATCGGTCCGAGATTATTCATAATCACATCAGGCGGATACAGAACCGCACCGCTTGCCATCTTCTCCAGGGCGGGCTTTAAGGAGGTCTCTTCCCAAGCGCCAAGCGCAGAAGGTCGGGATGGAATCGCCTTCAGAGCTTCGCTCCATTTCGCCAGGAATTGCGTCTCCGAAAGGTGCGCGATCAACGCCACCGCCAGCTCCTGCCTTTGGGGTTCCTGGCTGCCCAACGACCACACCCAGGCATCAGTCAGGGTCATACTTGGTGAAGTAAAAGCCGGATCCGGCGCTTCTGGCGTCGTTTCCCTCCCCTGTAGCACCACGTCAACCGGCAGGAATGCAGTGGAAAAAACTTGGGTGCTGAATGCATCCCAAACTTGTTCCGAATTTTGCATTGTGACTACCTCGTTAGTGAAGTGACCGGTATTAATACCGTCTTTCAAGGTCTGCAGAGCTGCCGTTAGGGGTGCTTCCTGCAAGATCGTCAAACCTTGCTCATTTTGCACTTGACCGTCCAGGCTCAGATAGAGCATTAATAAGAAGGTACCCCTTGGATCATCCGCTGCAAATCCAAATATTCCGAAATTCATCTTGGTGTCGACCCACTCATTGCTGGGGATCAGCTGGCTGACGCTTTGGTACACCAAACCCATTGGTACGCCTTTAAAGGGCACCGCCATAACTTCTCCCCGGATGGTGGCGGCATATCTGCCAAAATTGTACCAATCCAAATCACTCATCACCGACTTCAGCCCTTCATTGGAGAAGACGACATCCGCTTGCGCCGCCTGCAGCAGGTGCTCATACGACAAGGCGACCACATCCGGGGATGAGGTCGGAGCGGCGGGTTGCGTGGTGCGCAGCGCGTCCAAAAGCCCTCCGCTGCCAGAGACTGCTTTGATCCGAACATCAATCACAATACTGTTTTGATACGCGAATTCATCAAGCCGGGACTTCAGGATTGCAGCCGCTTCGGTCTCAGCATTGGGATCCAAGTCCGGAGGGAGCCAGAGGATCAGCTTCTCGGGAGGAGGAGCCGGCGTAGGCGTCTGTTCATCCACCACCTCGGTTGGTTCTTCAGTGACACCGCCAGGTTGTGGAACATCAGTTTGTTCAGGACTGGTGGTAATGGCTTGATTCCAAGGAAACTCCCAGGATTCAGGCAGCAATTCACAGCCAGTCAGCCCCAGTAAGCTGCTGACAATCAGCAATACCAGCATAATCTTGATTTTTTTCACGCTATCAGCCATCAATGCAATTGTAAAGCATCTTGCCGGAGAGCTTACCCCAAGCTGACTGGCTTGCCAAGCAACCCAACTAATAATTTGACCGAGTTTTCCACGTCGTCCCGGTCGACCATTTCAGAGGGACTGTGGATGTAGCGGCAGGGGATCGAAAGGCAGCCCGCCGGCACGCCGGCACGGGTGCGCTGCATGGCAGCGCCATCGGTGCCGCCCGCTTCGAGCACTTCCAGCTGGTAGGGCAGTTTTTGTGCTTTAGCTTCATTTACCATCCACTTGACTATCCGCGGATCGGCGATAAAGGAGGAATCCCGGACCTTGATCGCGGGTCCGTTGCCGAGGGCAACTTCCATCTTGACGCCCAGTGGGGTATCGCCCGTGCGGGTCACGTCCACAGCCAAGCCAATTTCAGGATCCACGCCATAAGCCCCGGTGATCGCGCCGCGAATGCCGACTTCTTCCTGGACGCTGAACACAAAATAGAGCTCGTTCACACCCGGCTTAACCTCTTTCAAGGCTTCCACTGCGATTGCTGCAGCCACACGGTCATCCATCGACTTGGCAACAACGCGTTTACCCAAATCCAGCAGCGGACGCTCAAAACCGCAAACGTCGCCCACACCGACCTTGCTGTCGGTCTTGGATGTCGCGCCGGTATCAATAAAATACTTCGCGAGTTCGGGGTGCTCATCTTTTTCCAAGCGTTCCATCCCAATCACGCCCTGGGTGCCATTCATGAACAAAACCCTCCCCCCAAGACAGGTTAGCGGGTTAATTCCGCCTATCGGCAGGAACCGGGCAAAGCCATTGTCATCCACATGCGTGATCATCAGACCGATTTCGTCTATGTGCGCTGAAATCATGATCCGCTTTCCGCCCTCTTTTAGGGTGCCTTTCCGGGCAATCAGGTTCCCCAGGGCATCGGTGTGGACCTCATCAGCGTGCCCCTGGATTTCCGCTTTGATCTTTTCGCGGATCACGTGTTCCGAACCGGAAGGACCAGGTGTCTCGACCAGGGTTTGTAAAACAGTCCATAATGAATTGGTTTTCTTTGCCATCACTTTTTCTCCTGCAGATTTAGGATGCTTCTATTAAGACGCTTTAGCGCCGTGTGTATCAACTTCAGGGTGTTCAGTTCGTCATCGATCCGAATCAGACCGGCGGCTGAGTGAAGATAACGCTGGGGCACCGAAACGGATACGCTCGGTACGCCCGCACGAGTTTTGTGGATCTCGCCGGCATCCGTCCCGCCCATGCCAGGTTGACGGAACTGCCAGGGGATTTTCTCCGCTTCAGCCGACTCGATCAGCCACTTGATCAACCGCTGATCCCCGATGGTGCCGCGGTCCATGATGTAAATTGCCGGACCGTCGCCCAGCTTGGTGTTGTGGCTGGTGTTTTCCAAGCCATCATAATGGGGCAGGTCGTTGGCGGGTGTGGAATCCATCGCGATCCCGATTTCCGGATCAAAACCATAGGCAGCAGTCTTCGCGCCGCGCAATCCGAGCTCTTCCTGCACGGTGAACGCCGCCAGCAGGTCCACATTCTCAGGCGCGTGTTTAACCAGTTGAATCAGGTTGAAGACTCCCAATCTGTCGTCCAGCGCCTTGGAGCGGATGCTCGGACCCAACACTGCCAGCTTTGTTGCGAAGGTTCCGCGATCGCCGATTTTGACCTTGGAGTCTCCTCCAGGTCCAATGTCGACGCGCAGCTGGTCCACTTTGAGCACTTGCTTGCGTTCTTCCGGCGTGGTGAGATGGATTGCTTTAGCACCGATCACACCCGGGGTGTGGTCCCGACCGATGGTTACCGGTTTGCCAGCTAACTGGCGCGGGTCAACTCCGCCGATGACTTTGAATTCATAAATGCCATCACCTTCATCTTTAATAATCATGAAACCAACTTCGTCCATGTGGGCAGCGATCATGACCCTGACGCGATCTGTGCCAGTGCCTTCGCGCTGAACCAACACGTTGCCCATTGCGTCCACTTTGGTGAATTCAGCGAAATCGCGCAATTCTTCAAGAACGATCGCGCGCACTTCCTGTTCATCACCTGAGACGCTCAGAGCGTTGCAAAGCTTGGTGAGCAGATCTAATTCCTTTTTGCCCAGGCGGGGATTAAACTTGGTGGAAATATCACTTTTTGCCATTTTGGTTTACTCCCAGATCACGGTTTTCATGAAATCGAGTGGAAGACCGGCGATAAACTCAGCCATCAACCTTCCAGCCCGTCGGACATCTTTGAGCGAGACGACCTCGACCGGGGTGTGCATGTAGCGCAGCGCAATGCCCAATTCAACCACGGGTATGCCGGCTTCTGCTACCTGGATATCAAAGGCATCGGTGCCCGAGCCGGTTGGCGCGAGTTCCTTTGCTACGTTGATCTCGTATTCTTCCGCGGTTGCCGCCATGGCTTTGTGCAAAGCCGGGTGGTTGCAGGCGCCCCAGGTGAGGGGGGTTACCTTGCCCATATCAAAATTTTCCGTGCCCGCGGAGCCTGGCGCCTTCGCGAAGGTAACGTCGATTACGATCGCGAAATCCGGTTTGATAGCAAACGCGTCGGTTCTTGCGCCAATTCCACCAACTTCTTCCTGTGAGGTTGCCACGGCGAACACATCCCAAAGGTGCTTACGCTTGGAAAGCATCTCAAGCGCCACCGTCACCGCTGCCACGGAGGCGCGGTTATCGAGGGTGTGACCGCTGATGCACTCACTGCATAGGTCCATCGGCTCTGTGGCAAAAGAGATGACATCTCCCACCCTGACAAGCTTTTCTACATCGGCTGGCAGCAAGCCTGTGTCAACCAGCAAATATTTTTGGGGCAGAGGTCCGGATTTTCCATCCTTCGGCAGCAAAGATGCTGGCGGCATGACAACCATGCCAGGCAGATCCTGCGCGACTTCCGCGTTCGTTCCATGCACGGTCACCATTTGCCCGGGCAAGATGCGGGGGTCAACGCCACCGACCTGCATAAAACGCAAGAATCCCTGATCGATGCCGGTCACCATTAAACCAATGGCGTCCATGTGCGCAGCAATCATCACGCTGGGTCTCGGTTCCGCGCCTTCTCCGCGCTGAATAGCCACCAGGCTGCCAAGATTGTTGACGCGTATTTCGTCAGAAAGCGGCTTCCAGGCAGTTCGAATGATCTCCCGAATCGGAGCCTCATAACCGCTCAGACCCGCGGCAGAGATCATTTCTTTCAAGTGTTGTTTCAGATCAAGTTTCATAAGCCTCTCTCATGGGTTAGGAGTAGGTTCAACCAAAACATCGGTTGGCAATTGATTGGAGGGCTCCGTCGGCAAAGCAACAGGAGTGTCGCTTGGGACGGGTGTTTCGGTGGGGGTGGCAGTTAGGGTTGTGGTCAAGGTGGGGGTTGGAGTCCAGGTGGGGGTGCCAGTCGCAGTCGGGGGAAGTGTGCTTGTGGCGGTGGGCGTGATGCTGGCGGTGCGGGTGAGGTAAGGGGTCAGCGTAACGCTGGGAATAAACGTTGCTGTGCTGGTAAGTGTTGGCGTGGCGTTTGGCTGCTGTGGACCGCGATTCAGGCGAAGGAGGATAAACCCGAGCAGATAACAAGGGATCGTTATCAGGATTATCAGCGTTAACGTGTAACGCGTGCGTGTGCGATCAGAGATTTCGTCCACCAGAACTCCGCCTGCGGTTTATCTTGTCACCTGCCATTTCACCCGGCAAATTTAATCAATTATAGCCCACCCCCCTTAACTCGCAAACCCATCTTAAACCAGATCGAAAATTTTTCCCGGATTTAGGATGTTGTTCGGGTCCAGGGCTCGCTTAAGCGTGCGCATCAATTCCAGTTCCTGAGGATCAACAACCTCCTGGAAGTACGCCTTACGCTTAATGCCAATGCCGTGCTCGCCGCTCAGCTTGCCGCCAAGCGCCATCACCACCGCGTATAAGCGCCTCACGACCTGATCCTCCACCTCGTACCACTGATCCAGCGGCATCTCAGGGGGCTTGATCAGGGTTGTATGCAGGTTGCCATCGCCGGCATGCCCGTATGAGGGCATTGAAAGGTTAAACTCAGCCGCAAGTTTGGCAATCTCCTCGGTCAAAGCCGGAATTTGCGCAATCGGCACGACGATATCTTCCAGGCTTTGGTGGGGCGAATAAACCTTGAAGGCTTCAGCGATGTTGCGCCGCACCGCCCAAACCCGTTCCTGGGTGGTGTAGTTATCTGCCACGTAGACTTCGATAGCCTTGTGCTCCATGCACAGGTCGCCGATCGTTTCCGCTTCTCCATCCACCTGGTCTTGCGTGGTGCCATCGACCTCGATCAGCAGCATCGATCCGCAGCTCTCATAGTCGAGGTGCTCGTTCAGATACTTGCAGGAAGTTTCCACCGCAAGGCGGTCCATAAACTCAATCGAAGTCGGGATGATCCCGAGCTTGCTGACAATCATCGGTACGATCTCGATCGCGCTCTGCACGTCGGGGAACAACACCAAAAGGTCCGTTTTGGCTTTGGGCAGGGGCGTGAGCTTGATGGTGGCGCTGGTCACAATCCCCAGCGTGCCTTCCGAGCCGATGTAGAGACGCTTGAGGTCGTAGCCAGAAACGTCCTTGACGATCTTTCCGCCAATTCTGACCACATCTCCAGCTGGCGTGACGACTTCCATTCCAGTGATGTAGCGATCAGTCACGCCGTACTTGATCGCCTTGCCGCCGCCAGCATTCTCGGCGATGTTGCCGCCGATCTGGCAGGATTCGAGGCTCATCGGATAACCGGCGAAGAACAGCCCGGCATCGGCGACGGTGGCGTTGATTTCGTTGGTCACGATCCCAGCCTGCACTTCGATCATCATATTTTGCAGATCGACGTCCAGCACCTTGTTCATTTTTTCGAAAGCCATCAGGATTCCGCCGTGCAGCGGAATCGCTCCGCCCGAAAGCCCCGAACCTGCCCCACGCGGGGTGACCGGGATGAGGTGGAGGTTAGCCAGCTTCATGATGTCTGCCACCTGCTGCGTGTTGGTGGGGGTCACGATCACTTCCGGCATCCCCGAAAACTGGTCCTTGGGGGTCTCATCGTGAGAGTAAACCTCAAGCTTCTCCTCATCCAAAATAACGTTGGAGGTTCCAACGATTTGCACGAGTTTGGCAACGATTTCGGGCGTCAGGGGGTTGTAGTTGGTCATGACTTTCTCTCCTCAAGCCGGGATATCAATTCAGGTAAGATTTGAAAAGAATCTCCAATAATCCCAAA
>CAYSVX010000046.1:0-13726 GCA_964434665.1 uncultured Anaerolineaceae bacterium | reverse complement strand
GGTTTACATAATGAACCCCAGCCAACTCGCGCTGGGGCAACGAACGATTATTATACAGCAACGACTGGGATGTGTCAAATAAATTTGGGGGCAGTTTCTGGAATCGATACCGCCAATCTCCCCCTTTCCTTTTCCCCCATTGCCCAGGTAGGGGTATGTAGTTGAATTCTATCATGATGTAAATTCGTCCTTGACCGGTTGGAAAAAGTCATGTAAAATACCTAACTCGATGCCCCTATTGTCTAGTGGTTAGGACGCAGCCCTTTCAAGGCTAAAACCCGGGTTCGAATCCCGGTAGGGGCACCAAGAACTTCGCTTTCAGCGAAGTTCTTTTGTTAACATCCAGTTCTTCGAAAATTTTACTTGTTCCTTTCCGGAAACAGCTATAATTGATGAAAAAATTTTTCTCCAGTTAGAGGGCAAAATGAATGAAAAATGGGAACTTTTAATCATTGAACGCAGCGGAAAAGTGCGTTACTGGGGTACACGGGAAATTGCAGAGATGACGCACGAGCAATATCTGCTGACTTGCTACCAGGCTCAGGCTGAAAATCCGACCCGGGAAATCATCTACTACGCCCTGCAGGATGGCTGGGAACCTTTCTCATACAACATTTCAGCGATCGAGAATAGCGATACGATTGCTTTTCGCCGCTTATCCAAGCCGGAAACAACCAAGACTGAGTGAAACTACAAGTTACATTTAAAGAATAAGGTTTAATGGGTAAAACCGCTTTCGGCAAAGAGCCTCTCGAGCATAGCCGCTCGCGCTTCGGGGGTCATCAGAGTTGGTGTTGACCAGTTGAAAAACTCCACGGTAATCAATTCGACCCCCAGGTATTTCCCGTCATAGAAGATGTGGCGGTCAAGAAAAGCCTTGTTAGAATCCTCAAACCATCCAAGCTGATCAAAAAAGAGATTTCCCAAGCCATAATGGATGAAGCTGTCGCCATAAAACTCGAGCAGGTGGGGCTGGTGTGCCTGGCTTCCGCTCACGATAGTTGCTCCGGCATCAGCGATTAAGCGCGAATCGGCGAGCATTTCCTCGGTCGGATTCCAGCGGTAGATCTCCTGGTGCTGGAAAGTGAAGATCACCTGGTAGCCTTCATCTTTTAGAACCTGGATTTTTTCAGCCATGTCGTTCAGGTCACAGAACAAAGCACCAGGATTGTTTTCACTGGCTGTGGCATAACCCGGAGCTTTGGCGTTGCAGCCCAAAAAAGCAATCTTATTGCCATTATGGGTGATCTTTAGCGGCTGTTTGGCATCGTTGATATCAATTCCGCCGCCGTAGTACGACCAGCCTTCCTCCTGGTACATTTCCAGGGTGTGGACCATCGCCTCGGGTCCATAGTCGCTGAAGTGGTCCCCAGTGAGCTCGACCACATCAGTACCAATTTCGCGCATTAAATCTATATATTTATCATCTGAACAAAAAACCAGGTCGACGTCCTGCTGCCACTGCGGAGCAGGACAATTGCTGGCAAAAGGTACCTCATTGCTGACATGCGCGATGTCAGCCTCGCGCATTAATTCTCCAATTGAGACAGCCGGCGAGAGTATTCCGTAAAGTTCCATCTCTTTGGCAGTAGCCCGGGTCATTGCTGTCACACCCGTAAGAACCACCGTGGTGAGTAAGTTCGCCTGGCGATTGGTGGCAGGAATTGACCTGATCGCGTCATTAGCAACCTGGTATTCCTCCCCGGTAACTGCCCTGGGACCTTCATCCCAGCCGATTTCCACAACAAGCGGGTAGTTTTCGGTGGAAAAATCCTTGTGAATTGGCGAGTTCCCGTCCAGGCTGATCACTTTCCATCGGGGTTCGAGTTTCTCAAAAGGCACAATCGCCCAGGCATTTTTGTGCGTCTGGCAAAATGTCAGAAGGTCGTCTTCAGCCAAAGGGCGAACGTCTCCACGGGGGTTACCATAGCGCAGCTTGAGGCTATCAAAAATCGCTGGCGGCATCACCAACATCGTGGCAGGAAACTTGTCATGATTTTGCCAAAAAGCTTCCAGTGATTCCGATGCGACATCATCCGTCACCGTCGCGAAAGGTGCTGCCAGGGCGTAGATCCATGAACTAATTGGATTTTCGATATCGATCGTAAGGCTGAGAATCGCTTCTTCTTTACTGGTGACGCGTGTTATTGTGGCAACGCCATCAAGTGCCAGCAAGATTTCCTGCGGCAGACGGGGGTCAATCCAAACCGCAGGGAGTGGAGGGGTGGGAGACGGAGTGGTTTGGGTAGCGGTAGGAGCTCGCGTTGGTACGAACGTAGGCGAAGCTGTCGGGGTCTCCGGAATCGGTTGTAGCAGACCGATGCCGCAAGAGGTGAGCACCAGGCTCAGCACCACGATCAACAAATAGATAGAAACAGAGCTTACTCTTCTCATAAGTGCGATTCCAAAATCAAATTACCCTGGAGAATTGTACTTCAGTTCTGATTCTATACCCCGGGAGATAGCAAAACACCTCACGTTACGAGATAGGTGAGGTGTTTATCATGACTTAATTGAAGAACTTAATTGCCAGCTACCATCACAGGTAAAAAGACATGGAAAGGCTGAACAATCGCCTCGCACTGTTGCAGCAGGACATCGTCAATGTACCAGCCTTCTGCAGCTCCCAAGGTTCCAGTACCCATCCGGAAGCGGAATTGGACGGTTTTCCCTTTGTAGGGTGTGAGCTGCACGACCGTACGAACCCAGTCATCCGTGCCGAAACACCAGCCTTGTTTGCCGCCTAAAGGATTAAAAATGCCAGACTTGATTGTCCCGTTGTAAGGGTTTGTGAGGAGGTTGGCATTCGCGACCTGGCTCCAGGAGGCACCGCCATTAGTGGTGACCTCCAGGATGGCACCGTCGTTGCAAGCGGTCAGGCTGTCAAAGGTCCAGCGATGCCAGAAAATCAGCGAAACCGGTTCGGTTGTGTTGGGAATGGTCATTGCGGGTGAGATCAGGCGTTGATCCGACTGTCCTGCAGGAACACTTGCCAGTACCGAATTTACGGGGGAATACGCCCGCACAGTCGTTATGTCAAACTTAAACGTGTCGCCTGGATTTTGCCATGAACCAAGACCGCTTTCAAAATCGTCAAAGAGGATCTCCTGCTTTTCTGTGCCCTCGCCGCAATCCCCCGGTCCGGGGCTGGTGCGGAAGTTGAAGGTTTGCCCGCTGACCACCTCGCCGCAGATATTTTCGGCAAAAACCCGCCAGAAATACTGCGTGTCGGTAGCCAGGCTTGCGGTAAGTGTGTAACTTGTTTCGACAATCCCGGGCTGGTCGACGACTAACATGCTGAAACCAGGGTTGGTGGAGACTTGCAGATGATAGGTTTCGGCATCTGGCACTAAAGTCCACGCGAAGGAAGTCAGCGGGGAGATTTCCTTTGAATTATTGGCGGGCGTTTGCAGTTGAGGACCAACGGAAATAGGAGCAAAAACTGACAGGTCCATCTCAAAAGTGTGAACCAGGACACCAGAAGTGCCTGTGAAAATGATTGTATTTGTGCCCGTTGCGGCTGTTCCATCACCCGCGATTGTCGCGGTCGTCGAGCCTGGAGGCGTAACTAAATCGTTCGCAAAAGTCGTGGTGAAACCCGCTACCGGAGAAGCAGACAGACTGACCGGAATATCGTAATTGTTGATTGAAGTCACATTGATCGTGGCATCGGAGCTGCTGTTATTGCAGGTTTTCAGACTTTCCGGATCCGCATTGATGCGAAAATCCGGGTTTTTGGGACCCATTGTGACAACAAGGCTCGGGTCTCCAAAGATATGATACTCTTCCCAATAATATTCACCCATCGATAACTGCGCGTCAACCTGGAGCAAACCCGCATGGGTCATGCTTCCCACGCTGGGCACATTTATCAATTCGGGATCATCGTAGAGTGTGTCAAAAATAGTGCGCTCCAAGATGTCGTCCTGGTCCCAATACGAATTGTTACTGGCTCCAAAGAACGTCAAACCACCATTTACAGGTTCTATCACCCACGTGTCACCAAACGATTCAGCGGTATTGAAATCTGCGGTGACGCAAGCATGGGAGGCAACGTAAGAAATTGCCACCCCGGTCATGTTTCGGATATCAGTTTGGTTAACGCGAGGTGCATCCCACAAGGTGCTGCCGCCATGACCTGAATAAACGATGAAAGAACGATCATCATTCATGGAAGCCACAGCGTGCGCCCCTGTGCCACCATACGTTATTGCGTAAATCTTATCGCCACCAGGCTGAGGATTATTAGGGAAGATACCTGTGTAACCATGCGGCAGGGTATAGGAATTGATTACGTAATTATGAGAGGCTTCAGCCACATCGTAGAAGCTTCCATCATTGGACGCAAGAAACTCTGCCTTTTTGATCCAAGGTTCATCACCGCCCCATTCCTGATAATCCAGGTATTTATCTACCATCGCGTTTAGCTGGGCGACCGTGCGCACAGGGAAGCGCCCACCAAAGATATCCGGGACATACTCGGTTTCACTATCCATCGTGAAATAGTGCAAATCTGTCCGATAATAGCTGTCCGTCCGAAACTCCCAGTTGGTCAGATCCGCAGCGTTTCCCGGATAGTAATCACCGACGAGGATCACGTAGTCGGGCGGATTTGGGCCCAAGTACTGGTTTTTGATGTAGTTTTTAATTGCGGTGGTGGTATTCCCGCCAACGGTCGTCAGGTTGACCAGGGAGACTGAAAAACCCTGGCTCTCCTTTAACGTCACAAAATCAGCCAATTCGGCTTCGAACATATCCGCAGTGACAATCAGAATGCTTTCAACCGAGTTGGGTATCGCCACCGGTCGACCCTGGTTGTAGTTCATAACAACAGGCTGCAAGATGCGGTTAAAAGGTGCCGAATTGAGCCTGTCTGCCTCGAAATTTGTCCGAGCCATATCAGCGCCGCTCAAGTTCAATCGGAAGGTCACGTCGGAGGAAACTTCAAGTTCAGCCAAAACGGCATTGTAGCGTACCGGTCTGATCTCGACCACGACAATTCTGTGTCCGCGCATGATGAAATCATCAACGATGGCAAGAGGCTCCGTTGGGAAAAGCCCACTTCCATAGAGTTCGTCGGAAGGTGAGACCGCAGGCTCAGATTCACCGCATTTAGGCTGGGAGGGCTGAACGGGCGCTATCGAGCCTTGTAGACCAAGAGCGGTCAGGCTGACGGTTTGCGTCGTGGCTTCGATCAGTTCCAGACTGACTTTGGCTTCAAGGGGTACTTCAATCATTTTTCGCAAAACAGGTAAAGCCGGCGCGCCGACCTGGTCAGTGAAAGTGTAGCCTTCGCCAGTGAGGGTCAGGTAAGTCTGCCCGGCAATGGTGATCTCTCCGAAACGCGCTCCGGGAAGGATTGCCCGAAGCTCGATGGAATCAGCAGAAGCAGAAATCAGCTCCACTTCTGGTTTATCGGCTTCGGGATTGGAGTCAAGTGCAAGCCGTTGTTCGGAGTTGGCATGGACGCTTGTTGTCAACAACATCCCAATAATTAGGAATGCTACCAACACACACCCATAGATGGGTTTCGGTTGAATTGATCTATTTTGCTTATGCATAATGCCTCCAAGGAATTGGTTTTTACATGATGGACATCTCACCGATTTTATCAGTTCTGTGGGTCTTTTAGTGGACCTTTTGCAAAAGAAATCGATTGTTGCAGCATATTTAACCTCCCATCCAACTCCTAAAGGAAACTGGATGGGAGATTAATAACAGAACTACTAAGGTTTTTGCCGCCACCTACAGAAAACTTGACAGATATCGGCATCAATCTTCGATAAGATTGACTTTGTATATGATCTGGCACTTAACCGCTATTCGAAGATGGCATTGTCAGCGATACTGTCCAGTACAGTTTGATATAAAACAATCTGCTTCAAATATGGCAAACCATATTCAGTTTCATAAGAAGAATAATCATCTGTTTTCATGAATTTCACAAAATACGCAGCCACATCTTCGGTAGAAACAGAGAGCTTGAGGTCTTCAGCAATCGCTTGCATAATCAAGTAATAATTAGCCTGCTTGAGATTTTCTTCTGAATAGGAGGCTATGAATTGGTCGGCTGACTCAGCTCCTATGAAATTTACCAGAAACTCGTCCAATGACATACCGTACATATCTGCATAATCCTGATAAAAGGCCAATAGAGATTTTTCCAGATAAGCGATAATCGAGTCCGGAGTTGAAGAAACCGTCGAATTCTCGACCAGGTAATCTTGTATGTATCGGTAAATCGAATTGTTCTTCAGGTCTTCTTTTATTCCAGACCGCATTTCTTCCACCGTCGCCCATCCATAAGCGGTGGTCAAGTTCTCTGAAACAAATTGATCGGTAAGCTCAGGTGTAACTGTTTCAGTAATACTGTTGATCGTCACATTGAAGACGGCCTCTTTACCGGAAAGTTCAGTGTTGTTTTCGTATGGATCCGGAAAAGTAACTTGAATGTCGAATGTCTCGCCTGGAGTATGACCGATCAACTGCTCCAGAAAGTCATCGATGTATGAAGTCACTCCAATAGTGACATCCGTTCCGTTGCCCTGAGTGCTTCCTCCCTCAAATTCAACCCCATCAACACTGCCTACATAGTCGATGTTGATGGTATCGCCATCCACTACCGCTCGGTCGGTGACTTGCATATCAGAAGTATAGTTGGACAACAGGTTGTCAATTTCGGTTTGAAGCGTTTCATCGCTGACTTCGATGGATTGAACGGGAATTTTCAGAGCATCATAATCAGCTAATGCGACGTAATCGAGAGCTTTGATCCCCTCCCAGTATCCAGAGTCGCTAATACCTTCACTATTAGAAAAAGTGGCATCAGGACTTTCTGTACCCTCGATATCACTCTCGGTTTTTGTCTCAGATACGATTTCTGTTTCTTCTGGCGTTGCGGTTTCTGCTGGTGGTGTGATGTCTTGGACGACACAAGCGCTCATGACCAGAATTCCAGCCAACAGTAATGCGATTATTCCTGTTATCTTGGGATTTCCACATTGTTTCTTCATTTTGTTTCTCCTCCAAATAACTATGTGATCAAAACATAGATTCTATGTTCTCCATAACTTACAGATTGTAGTCGAAAGTTACAACGATTAGTTTAAAATTTGTATACTTCTTCTTTTCTACCAGTAATAAACCAAAAAATGAGTTCGCAAAACACACTGATGGCGAGGTGACATGATAAACTTAGCGCATGCTGGCACATGTTTACTCTTGCGCGGTGATCGGCCTTGAAGGCGTGGTCATTGATATCGAAGTTGATTACGGTCAGGGTATGCCCCACATGGCAATCGTCGGACTACCTGATGAAGCGGTCAAAGAGAGCCGGGAGCGCGTCTATTCTGCCATCAAGAATGCCGACCTGGCATATCCCCGCCAGCCTTTGACGGTCAATCTCGCGCCAGCTTCTGTGCGCAAAGAAGGTCCTTTTTTCGATCTGCCGATTGCGATCGGCGTTCTGATCACCGGCGAACAGATCGCCCCTGAGAGCATCGAAGGTGCTCTGATCATTGGCGAGCTCTCGCTGGACGGCTCCGTGAGGCACGTCCGCGGGGTTTTGGCGGTTGCTGCCCAGGCACGAAGGGATGGCTACAAGCGGCTGTTCGTGCCGGCTTGCGACGCTGCTGAAGCAACCCTCATTCCTGATATTGAGGTATATCCAGTGAATACGCTGCGTGAACTCGTCGACCACCTTGCAGGCGAGGAGCTGATCACACCGGGAACTCCGATGGAATATGCTCCGGGCGATGAAATACAAACGGATACGGACTTCAGCGAAATCAAGGGACAGGAGCATATCAAACGCGCGCTCGAAGTCGCAGCCGCTGGCGGGCACAATGTGCTTATGTCTGGTCCACCAGGAGCGGGCAAAACCCTTTTAGCGCGGGCGATCACGTCCATCCTGCCGAGGTTGAGTCTTGATGAAGCGCTCGAAGTAACCGGTATCTATTCCATTTGCGACATGCTCCCAACCGGAACACCCCTCATCCAAATCCGTCCCTTCCGTGCCCCCCATCACACCATCAGCCACGCTGGACTGGTTGGCGGAGGCAACATCCCCCACCCGGGCGAGATCTCGCTGGCTCACCGCGGGGTTCTATTCCTGGATGAATTGCCCGAATTCGGTCAGCGTAGTCTTGAAGTGCTGCGGCAGCCGATTGAGGACAAAATTGTGACCATCAGCCGCGCCAATGGCTCGTTTACTTTCCCGGCCAACTTTATGTTGATCGGGGCGATGAACCCCTGCCCTTGCGGTTACTACGGCGACAAACTGCGTGCCTGCACCTGCGCCCAGTCGGTCATCACGAATTACCAGAAACGCATTTCCGGACCCCTGCTGGACCGGATTGACATACACCTGCAAGTGCCGCGTGTGGATTACCAAAAGCTTAGCAGCCAGCGAACTGGTGAGCCTTCCAGCCAGATCAGGAGGCGTGTCGAAGCCGCCAGGCAGCGCCAACTGGCACGATTTGCTGGGACGAAATTGACCTCGAACGCGGATATGACCCCCAGGGAGATCCGCACTTACTGCCAACTTTTGTCGGATGGGGAAGCACTCATGAAAGCAGCCATGCGGCAATTGAAACTAACCGCCCGGGGCTATCATCGGGTTCTGAAGCTCGCCAGGACCATCGCCGACCTTGCTGGTGATGCGGACATCAAGTCCGAACACCTCGCCGAAGCACTCCAATACCGCCAGGCAGAAGAAGAATAATTTTTAATTCTGCCAGGGGCACGCAAGTATTCGCATTGTCAGGATTAACAGGGATTGCTCTTAGCCCACATTGACCTGACTCTCGCCTTATTTATTGTGAAAGGGAGAGAGGATCATCCGCTTCAGAATCCGCAGTGTCCCCCCATAGCGAAAGTAAGCCCCATTCTTGTCATTTGTGAGGATCTTTCTGGTCATCCAAACCGCAACATCATCAATAGGACTGGCTATTATCCCTAATATCCCTTTGACTTTCTCCCATTCATCTGGTTTTTTGTCGTATTGTCCAGTCACGAAATCAGTAAGGACCATTCCGGGTTGCAAAGCGCCTGCGATAATTTTTGGGTGGTCCATTTCCTTGAACAAACACTGATTAAAATAATGCAACCCCGCTTTGGACATCCCGTAAACTGATAAACCGTTGACGTTTTTGGTTTTCCCGTTTGCCCCCAGACCTTCCACGTTATAAACTGCTCCAAAACCTTGAACCAAAAAACCTTGTAGAGCCACTTTGGTTCCTAATAATTCTCCGAGAACGTTAGTCTCAACCACAGACCGAATTTCTTCAACCGGAATTTCCCAAAAGGATGCCTGTTGGTTTGAAATGCCTGCGTTATTGATCCAAATATCAATATCGCCAAATCTTGCTTTACTAAAACTCCATAAAGCTTTTATTTCATCATAGTGGGTTACATCACATGCAGAGCCCGCAATTTGGTCCTTAGGGTATTCTGCTTCAAGTTTTGCAATCGAATTGCTTACAGAAGCATCCGATCTCCCGCTAATCACCACGTTACAACCATTTTTCAAAAAATCTTTTGCCAGCGCAAACCCAATTCCACGAGTGCTTCCTGTAATCACAATTGTTTTCATAGCGTCCTTAGTCAATTAGGGGATATGGTGTCCATCAATGTGTGAATATACCATCAGGGGTTATTCTATGGTGAATCGTTTTGTATTACACGACATTTCTGCATCCTCGCATGGTGACCCTGGGCAAGCACGGGGGCTTGCCACTATCGCAGGAGGTCTTACCCCCGGTAGGTCGGAATGAGACTGCCGCTCGAAGCTGGAATCATGTTGACCTTGCGCGGGCTCACTCCGACGTCAACAATGTGGCGGAGTCACAAATGTTGGCAAATAAAGCCCTCAAACAATGTAGCTTTCCGACGTCAGGTTGAACCCCGCACCAATACACAGGGCAGGCTGCGCACCCTGACCTACGACTGTGCTGCTAGAGCAGGAGCACGCCATTCCACCCTACAAACTGACGATCGACAAATGGTAAAATACCCCATAAATAGAGCCCGTAGCAAGCTGTCGAAGAATTCAATAAATAATGTCATTGAGAAATATTGGCTATGCCTAAATAGAAAAATATTAGGAGGTTATAAGCTAATGTACAAGAAAATCCCCCTATTAGTAAAAATTATCCTTATTCATATCATTTTTATGTTGTTGCATTACCTCTATGATTGGTATCCAAATGATTTCACAGCAGTTATTAGTGGGATCAATGAAAGTGTTTACCAACATATGAAAATCGGTTTCTTTGCCTATCTTTCATTTGTGTTGATTGAATTTATCCTAACACGGAAGCATATTTCAATATTTAGCTCACATGCTTATTCAAGATTATTTTCTGCCACCTACCTGCCACTGGTCATGATGGTCATATACTTATCTGGTCCGCTTGTATTTGGACAATTTGAGAGCGTTATCCATGAGGTGATTTTTGCTAATATCGCACTATTGGCCACATCGTTTTCAACACTAGTCATTGAAAATCAAATCGAAAAAACAAAGCCTGGCTATTTATTTCGTATCGTGATCGTAATACTCTTTATTTTTTCATTTATCGAATATATTATGTTTACTTTTAAGTTGCCTTGGTTTGATATATTTGCCATTCCACCAGGTTATTAATAAGAGTGAATATTAAAATTAAAAAATTCCGAGAGGAAATTAAGTCCATTTTATTTATGCCACATATTCCGCCTTTATTCTGAAATAATCGCCTGCCTGTGCGGTGATTTTGGCTATATACTACTTTAATGCACTTGCGCCTCAGCTCGTAAGGATTATTGCCGACCTTGTCGACGATCCAGAAATCAAGTCCGAACACCTCGCCGAAGCAATCCAATACCGCCAGGCGGAAAGAATAAGACTGGGAAAAATATCTCTCTTAGCTTTTCGTATTTAATTTTTTTTTAAGCATATTTCGAACAACCAAAACAACAAAGCATAAAAAATGCCAACAGAATTTGAGACATAGCAATTATGTGAAATGTAAAAGCGGTGAGCCATTTCTCTCACCGCTTTAAATGTTTCGTTCACTTTGCTTATTAATTGTTGTATACCAACACAATATCTCCATCATCAAATTTGTCACCACATTCTGGGCAGAATTTAGGTGGGTGAGTCCTATCATCTGGTTCCCAGCCACACTTGTCGCATTTATATTGCGGTATACCGGCAGGTTTTGCTTTGCCACATTCAGGGCAGAACTTACCCTGGCATTCAGTACCGCAAATGCAAATCCAAAAATTGGTTGCAGGTTCCTCAATTACTATGTCAACTATCTTGTCAGATGTAACTAACTCTTCCGAATCAATATCAATGGCAGCTTCATATTTGGCGAACTCGTCTGGAGACATATGTGCCAGTGTTGAAAGATGGTTTTTAAGTCTTGAGGCCATTGGTCTAAATGTTGCGAGTGTAAGACCACCTGAGATTGCCCCACCGAGAACAGGTACTGCTTTTGATACTCCTGAAGCGAATGTCGATTTGACCATTTTTTGCCCTAGCATCGCAGCAATTTTCTTAACGATTGGAAAATACCAAGTTTTTGTGAGCGCTTGGGCAGCGACTTTTTTTGCTACAGCCCTCATCGCTGTTTCTCCAAACAACTTTGTCACTACCTTGTTGGCGGCTCCCACACCCGACATTACGCCAATGAATAAAATCAGTTGAGATTCTGTTGCAGTATCAAGCTGTGATGTCTCTGTAAATATTTCACTCCAGCCGTAAATGTATGCCAGTTCCTGGGCGGTCCGAATCAAGAACCCATAGAACTGTCCCAAGTCAGCTGGAATAGTAGCAGCCATTGCTAATCCACCCGGTATACCTGCTGCTGCTGATATCGCTGTTACCTTCATAGTTTCCGCATTGATCACAGCGTTTGCTAAGCTGTCCAATGTGGTGATCGGAATGTTGGCATGAAGGGTTCCATCAAGAATTGCCCTCTGCAACTGGGTGTGCGAACAAAGCTTTCCTAGGTTCTTGGTTAGGAATTCTTCTCTGTCTACATGGACGAGTGGAAGCTTTGACGCATTCTCAATGATGGAAGTGAATGATAATTGTTGAACCATAATATTTTCTCCTATAAATATTCATGTTTTTATTTGACATTTTTCCTTGTAATCAAATATGTGTCAATTAAAGCTGTGTAAATTTTGCGAGGAGTTTGGTAGGTCTTTAAAGAGGGATACCCCCAAAATCA
Source organism: uncultured Anaerolineaceae bacterium (assembly GCA_964434665.1). Taxonomy (GTDB): domain Bacteria; phylum Chloroflexota; class Anaerolineae; order Anaerolineales; family Anaerolineaceae; genus Mesolinea. Next base: position 1,505 of record CAYSVX010000046.1, on the reverse strand, counting down.
TTTGAAATTTTAACACAAACAGTGTCAGTAGGTCGGAATGAGACTGCTGCTTGTTGCTGGAACAATGATGACCTTGCGCAGTCTCACTCCGACGTTACCATTTTTGACGGAGTGGCAAACCCATTCAACATCGCTGCAAGGACAGGCAGGCGCGCCATCACACCCCACAAACCGGATTAAAAAAAAGCCTCCCCGGATTTGGAGAGGCTATCAATTCAAACCACCAAAAACTAAGCATGTTTGGCTTCGAAATCCTTCAGGAAATCCACCAAAGCTACCACGCCTTCCTTGGGCATGGCGTTGTAGATCGAGGCGCGTAAACCGCCGACCGATTTGTGCCCCTTGAGGTTGTCAAAACCAGCTGCCTTGGTGGCAGCCACAACTTCGGCATCCAATTCGGCGCTTTCAGTCACAAAAGGTATGTTCATAAGCGAGCGGTCTTCCTTGACGACCGTGCCTTTGAACATCTTGCTGTTGTCCAGGAAGTCGTAAAGGGGTTGGGCCTTCTCGATATTGAGCTGGTTCATGGCTTCCAACCCGCCCAGGTTCTTCAGATACTTGAAGACCTTGCCGCAGACGTAGATCGCCCAGCAGTTTGGAGTGTTATACATCGAGTCATTTTCAGCATGGATGTCATATCGCATGTAAGTCGGCACTTTTTCATCGAGGTCGCTGCGGATCAGGTCTTCACGGATAATCACGACCGCAACGCCAGCAGGACCCACATTCTTCTGTACGCCGCCATAAATCAGCCCAAAATCGCTGACATTGACCGGCTTGGAAAGGAACATTGAGGATTGATCTGATACCAGGATTTTTCCCTTGGTATTGGGGAGTTTTTGGTAAGTGGTTCCGTGGATGGTCTCATTCTCGCAGATGTAAACGTAATCGGCATCTTCCGAGATAGGCAGGTCCGAGACATCCGGGATATAGCTGTAGTTCTTATCTTTGCTCGAGGCGACAAGGTTGATCTTGCCATATTTCTTGGCTTCGGAATACGCCTTGTTGGACCAGTTGCCTGTGACAATATAATCAGCAACTTCGTTCTTCATCAGGTTGAGCGGGATCATCGCAAATTGCAGCGTGGCGCCGCCTTGAACGAACAAAACTTTATAATTTGAGGGAATATTCATGAGCTCGCGCAGGTCGGCAACCGCTTCGTCGTAGATACTGATGAAAACCTTGCTGCGATGGCTCATTTCCATCACATTCATTCCTGAACCCTTATAGTTCATGAATTCGTCACGGATTTCCTCCAGGACGGGTTCGGGCAAAGTGCTTGGTCCAGCTGAGAAATTATAGATACGGTCGTACTTCATATTAAAAGCTCTCTCCTTTTGTCTAAGTAGTAATCCGTTTGTTCCTGTGCCACACAGGCATTTTTTGAGCCCTCACCCGGGGCTTTTTATTTGATTAAATCTTAACCTCCAAACGTTTAAAGGTCAAGCACTTGAATGGGTTCAATACATATGAGACGATGCTGAGGTTAGGTCAGGGTGATTACG
>CAYSVX010000045.1:0-14764 GCA_964434665.1 uncultured Anaerolineaceae bacterium | reverse complement strand
CCACATTATCAGCGGAGCATCTTCCGTAGGGAAGGGTCCCTGCCCTGATAGCGAAGCGGAGAGGGTGACCCCTTCCGCGAACACAACCAAACAGTCGTAATCGTAGGTCAGGTTGTGCAGCCTGCCCCGTGTAATTTTGCGAGGTTCAACCTGACATCGGAAGCCTGACTTTGTTAAGGCCATTATTTGCCAGAATTCGTGACGTCAGGTTCAACCCCTTTCGCTTTACTCATGCACAGGCAGAAAAACCTGACAGCTCGCTTACCCCAACAATAACTTCCGGACCTGTGGCTAACATTCGCGATCAAGGGTGGCGTGCGGGACTTTTGACTTTTACAACCTTTTCCGGCATAATTATCGTGTGCTGTAACCCGGTCAGGGCTCTGACCTTTCAAGTACCAATAATAAATTAAGGATGCTCGTGCAATCTAACAACACTGAACACAAAAATCCAGGGGTGATCATCCGTTTGGTCGGCGTAGTTGTTGATGTTGAATTTGGATCCGGAGATCTACCTTCCATCTATAACGCATTGTTGGTTAAGCGCGAGCATGGCGGAGATCTGATCCTTGAGATCCAGGAGCATGTCGGCACCAACGTGGTGCGCGCCATTGCCATGGGCAGCACGGCCGGGCTTCGGCGCGGCATGCCCGTGATCGACCTCGGCGAGCCGATCATGGTCCCCATTGGCAGCGAAACCCTGGGGCGGCTATTCAACATACTCGGTGAGCCAATTGACGACCGGGGTGCTTTTGAGCCCAAAACTTTCGCCCCCATCCACCGCAAACCGCCGACTATCCGCAGCCAGATACTTTCGACCGAAAAGATCGTTACCGGCATCAAAGCCATTGACCTCCTGACTCCCTACCCAAAAGGAGGCAAGGTGGGTCTGTTTGGCGGGGCGGGCGTTGGCAAGACCGTCTTAATGCTGGAGCTAATGAACAACACCATCACCAAGAGCTCGGGTATTGTGCTCTTTGCGGGTGTGGGCGAACGCAGCCGCGAAGGCAACGACATGTGGCTGGAAATGAACGCCTCCGGCTTGATCGATTCAGCCATCCTGGCATTCGGGCAGATGAACGAACCGCCCGGTGCGCGCATGCGCATACCCTTCACCGCCCTGACGATGGCAGAATACTTCCGCGACGAAGAAAGCCGCCCGGTGCTGATCTTTATCGACAACATCTATCGCTTCATCCAGGCTGGCTCCGAGGTTTCGGCGCTGTTGGGGCGCTTGCCAAGCGAAATGGGCTACCAGAGCACACTCGAATCCGAGATGGGCTTGCTTCAGGAACGTATTACCTCCACCAGCAGCGGGAGTATTACTTCCGTTCAAGCAGTCTACATCCCCGCCGACGATGTAACCGACCCGGCTGTGGCAGCAACTTTCAGCCATCTGGACGCCACCACCGTGCTCTCGCGCCGGCTGGTTTCGCTGGGGCTCTACCCCGCCATCGATCCCCTCCAATCCAGTTCAAATTTGCTGACGCCCGAAAATGTGGGGCGGGAACATTATGACGTCGCCATGCGTGTCAGGGCGACGCTGGCGCGCTACGAAGAGCTGCAAGACCTGATTGCCATCCTCGGCATGGAAGAGCTTTCCCTCGAGGACCAGCAAACTGTCATCCGGGCTCGCAGGGTGCAGCGTTTCCTGACGCAGCCTTTTATCGTAGCAGAAGCATTTTCGGGCAAACCTGGAGTGTTTGTGCCGATTGAAGAAACCGTGCGGGGCTTCAAGGAAATTCTGGAAGGAAAATACGACGACCTGCCTGAGCAGGCCTTTTACATGACCGGCACGATTGCGGATGTCCTGCGGCAAGTCGAAGAAATGGAAGCAGAAGAATCGTTATCCCCGGAGGGAACTGATGAGCCGGCATCCTGACCCCGAAAAACTTCTCAGAGTCGAGGTGCTCAGCCTAGGCTCGGGCGGGCTCGAATTGGAGCAGGTCGAAAGGCTGCAAGTCCGGCTGGACGATGGCTCCTGGCTGGGGATCCTCCCTGGGCATGTTGCCATGATAGCCGCGACCGGTGATGGAGAGCTTAAGTACAGGAAAGATAACCAGGATCAAACCGTTTCGGTCAAAGCCGGTATACTGACTTTGTCCGGTAACCTCGTCAGCATCTTAACAACACACTAAGGCGATAGTGGCAGAAAAACCAGACGCCAACGCAGCCCAGGATAGCCGACCGGATCCGTCGAAAGAGGAAAAGGTTGCCAGGCGTGGGCGCATGTTCTCCGCGCGCGACCTGCGCGCGACGACCATCGGCTGGGAAATCGCCATCCCAATTGTTGGCGGACCCTTGCTTGGATTTTTCCTGGACCAGCGCTTGGGCACCAACCCGCGCTGGACGCTTATTTTGTTGGGTGTGGGTGTGCTTTCTGCGATTGCGGCAGTGATTCGGTATGTGAAGTATGAATTTTATGTGATGAATAAGGAAGAAAACGAAAAAAGAGCAGCTGAGCTCGAAAAAATGAAGGAATTGATCAAAGAGCAGGAACGCAGGCGAAAGCAACGTTATGGAAAATGAGGGCATGAAAATCTTCTGGATAATTTTTTGGATCCTGATCGCTGCTGGTTGGTCTGTGCTTTCTTTCCAATGGCTGCGAAAGGAAATCGAAGAGATTCACCCCATGCTAAATGGGGAGAAATCCCTGATGGCGAAATTGATCGTGCGGCGTTTCGTCGTGTTTATCCTGCTTGCTCTGCTCATTTACCTGGCGCTTCGAACCGAACCCCTGGCAGCGATTGGGATGGTGATTGTGATTACGATCGCCACCTGGGTGCAGGTGATCATTTATAGCAACCAACTGAACAAACCCACCGATCGGAAGGAGAAGTAATTTGGACGTAATTCAACACAACATCGTCTTCACTCTCTTCGGGATCCTGCCCATCCGGGACACGGTGCTCTACACCTGGATCACCATGGGCATCATCATCGCCGTGGTGTTGATCTTAAAAGTGCTCAAGCCAAATCTGCTGGAATATATCCTTGAAACAGTTATCAGCATTTTGGACGATGCCATGGATGTGGACGATCTGCATCCTTATATTCCACTGCTGGGCAGCCTGATGATCTTCACGCTCTTTGCCAACCTGATTTCCATCATTCCGGGCATGAAGTCCCCCACGGCGGATATCAATACCACCCTTGGGCTGGCGTTGATTGTGGTATTGTCGGTGCATATTTTTGGCATGATCAAAAAGGGCGCCTGGAAGTATTTGAAGGAATTTACCAGCCCAATTTTTATGTTTCCGGTGGAATTGATTGGTCAGTTTAGCCGCACACTCTCGCTTTCGATGCGTTTGTTTGGCAATGTGCTGAGCGGAGATTTGATCGTAGCGATCATATTTTCGATCGTGCCGTACTTCCTGCCGATTGCCATGACCGCGATCTCGATGATCTCGGGTGTGCTGCAAGCCTTTGTGCTGACGACCTTGGCCGCTCTGTTTATCTCGTCAGCGGTTGAAATTAATGAAGAAGATCAAAGAATGAAAGCAGAAAATGTTGAGAAGAAAAGATCACGTAAACTAAGCAAAATGACTGAGAAAGGAAATAACTAATGGAGAATATGACACCTGAGGTTTTGATCATTATTGTCACAACAATCGTTGCTGGCGTGGCAATTGTGGTTGGAACCATGGTTCCAACGTGGGTGGAGGGCAAAGCAGCAGAAAAGGCAATTGAAGGGATGGCACGACAGCCAGATGCTGCCCCTCAATTACGGACAGCCATGCTGATCTCGTTGGCACTGCTCGAAACAGCGTCGATTTACGTGTTGCTGGTCGTGCTTGTGCTGCTGTTCGCCAACCCTCTTATTACGCGCTTTTTTGGGGGCTAAGCCATGCTCGACCTTGACCTTAGCACCATCATCTGGGAAATTCTCAATTTCCTGGTCTTGACGGTGATCCTGTATTTCCTGGTTTTCAAACCGATGACCAGGCGTGCGGAGGAACGGGCAATTGAGAAAGCTGCCCTCAGGGCGGCACTCCAGCGCGATCAACTGGATGCTCAACAGCGTTTGGAAGAGCTCGATGAACGCCTGATCAACCTTGACGAGGAAATTGAAAAAATCACGGATCAGGCATACGTCAACAGCCAGATCCAGCAGGAAGATCTGTTGGAGGCGACACGTCAGGAAGCCGAATCCATCATGATGGAAGCGGTGGCTGAGGCTCGCAAAGAGCAGGAAGTGGACATCAAGCGCCTGCAGAACGACCTGGTGGAAACGGTCATCCAGATCAGCAATGACACCCTGCGTGAAGTCATTCCGCCGGAAGTCCACGATCAGCTCCTCGAAGAAATGACCCGCAACATCTGGAATATGGGTCGGACTGACATGCGCATGGTTCAGAACATCCGCGAGTCCCTTGAAGAAAGAATTCCAACCGTGGAAATTGAAGTACCGCGTGAGCTCACGACCGACCAGCAAATGAAGTTGATCAACACCTTCAACGCCCTGACGGACAAGGAAGTGGAGCTGGAAATCCGTGTCAGACCCGAACTCGTTGGCGGCATCCGTGCCAGGGTGGGAGACATTGTGCTGGATAATACCATCCATGCTCACCTGGACTCTCTGCGTGATGAAATCGGTCGGAAGTTGGAAACGATTGCAAAACCTGAAGATGAATGAATTAGACCTTGCGACTAAGAAAAGACTGTCAGATCTAAGCGAGCGATTGCGCGTTAATGACCCTTTGTCAGTAACGCGGGATGGCTTCCTGGAAGTTGTTGAGGCACGCGTTGCAGAGAAATTACCAGCACGCCCCAAAACCCTCAAAACCGACTATGTCATCAGCGAGCTTCAGTCCGCCAGCCAGCGGCAAAAGCACCAGGTCTTTATTCGCAGCGTTGGCACCGTGCAGCATGTGGGCAATGGTATTGCCACTCTTAGCGGACTGCCAATGGTATTCCTGGAGGAATTAGTAACTTTCCCGAACGGGGTGCAGGGGATGGTGCTAAATCTCGACCGCAAGCACGTGGATGTCATCCTGCTGGGTGAAGACATGGGCATTCGCGGCGGGGATGTGGCCATCGCCACTGGAAAACGGCTCAGCATCCCGGTGGGAATGTCATTTCTGGGCAGGGTGATTGATCCGCTCGGAAGACCGCTGGATGAAGACCGCGCGATCGTACCTTCTGAGTACCGCCCCGTGGAGCGTATTGCGCCGGGCGTGATCGACCGCGCACCAGTGGACACACCGCTGTTTACCGGCACAAAGATCATCGACGCGCTTCTGCCGCTTGGGCGTGGGCAGCGCGAATTGATTGTTGGCGACCGCCAGGTGGGCAAGACTACCCTGGCGCTGGATGCCATCCTGAGCCAGAAGGGCAATGATGTCCGCTGTGTGTATGTCTCGATCGGGCAGAAAAAGACATCCGTCTTGCGTGCGGTTGAGACCCTCAAAGCCGGCGGCGTTATGAACCAGACCACCTTGATGGTCTCCAGTCCGGACGATCCACCTGCGCTGAGATACCTGGCACCCTATGCCGGTGTTACTCTGGCAGAGTTCTTGTTGGATAACGGCATGGATGTTTTGATTGTTTACGATGACCTATCGAAACACGCGGACACTTACCGTGAGATGAGTTTGCTGCTGCGGCGTCCACCAGGACGCGAAGCCTATCCCGGTGACATTTTTTATCTCCACTCACGCCTGTTGGAACGCGCCTGCCGTCTAAACGAGGCAAAAGGCGGTGGCAGCATTACGGCACTGCCTATCGCGACGACCCAGCGTGGGAACATTTCGAGCTATATCGTGACCAACCTGATTTCCATCACTGATGGACAGATCGTTCTGGACGCGGATGAATTCAATAAAGGCAACAAACCTGCCATCGATATCGGCAGGTCAGTCTCACGGGTAGGGTCAGCCGCGCAAGAGCCGGCAATGAAATCGGTGGTAAAGGCTTTGAAACTGGAGCTCTCACAATACGAAGAAGTGGCGCGATTTGCCCGGTTTGGCACTGAGGTGAATGAAGCCACGCGCAAGCAAATAGAACGCGGTCAGAGGCTGACCGCCCTCCTGCAGCAGGGACCCACCCGACCGGTTCGCTTTGAGGATCAGGTGGTGCAATTCTACGCCCTCACTCAGGGGTTTATGGATGAAGTCAAGCCCGAAATAGTTAAAACTTTTGCGGATGAAATGGTCGGTTACTTGCATAACCATGCTGCGCAGGCAATTGATGCGGTCAAACACGAACGCAGCCTTAGCGATGAAAGTAAAGCAGATTTAAATCAGGCTTTGGGTGCCTTCCTGGACCTGTGGGAAAAGAAAGTGAAGCAAAAGAAATGAAAATGATCATGGCGATTGTGCCAAAAAAATATGGCGATGACGTGCTTTCAGCGCTGATCAATGCTGGATACACAGCAACCTACTCCGAGACCCGGGGAGGTATGCTGCGCCAAAGCCAGCTGACGCTCTTCATTGCGGTTCGAAGCAGCGAAGTTCAGACGGCATTAAAAGTCATTACAGATTCATGTGTCGAGATTGAATCCATTCATCAAGGATACGGATTGCAAGCTGATTGCGAACCGCACATGGCAAACGAGGGCGCGCCGCTTGGTAAAAGCGCGGCAGTGGTCTTTATCTGGTCACTCGACAAATTCCAGGTGGGATAAGGCGCAGATGTCTGAAGGCAAGGAACGCGCGGAAGCCAGGCTCTCGAACCTGGAAGCGATTGAACCGCTTTTGGGTTCATTGCGCGTGCTCTCGCTGAGCACCATGCAAATGGCGCTCAACCGCCAGGCTTCTCTGAGTGCCTACTCTGAGAGGTTTTCCCTTGTAGCGGCGCAAGTGCGGTCCCTCGTGGGGAGTAAGCTTGAAAAGCTGGCTGTAGAGGAACGGTTTGATTACACGCCGGTTGAGCAGAACCAGGTGTTAGCGGTCATAGGCAGTTCCCGGGGGATTTGCGGTCAGTACAATAAGCAATTGGCTAAGCTAACTTCCCAGCGGTTGGAGCGCGAAAGGGATTTACCTGCGAAAGTAGTGGCGTTCGGGGTCCGTGTGCATCGCGCACTGACCCAGGAAGGAATCGAATTCGAGCGGCGTGAGACGCTCGGGCAGGGGTCGCGACCGGCTTACGACCTGGCTGCTCGGTTAATGCGTTCTTGGTCTACTGCCTATGAAAGAGGTACACTCGCGAAAGTCGAAGTCCTGTCTTTCCGAAAACGCTCAGCTAACAACAATTACAGCCCGGTTTTCACCACGCTCCTGCCGGCAAGCGGCATAAGTAGCGAAGAGGGTGAGCCCACGCAACTGCCCTTTCCCCCGCCGATTATTGAGGGCAATCCGGAAAGGATGTTGGTCCAGATTGAAAGCCACCTGCTGGCAATCCGCTTCTATCAGCTTATACTGGACGCAATCGCGGCTGAAAATCTATACCGGTACCGCCTTCTCGAAGAGGCGAAGGAAAACACCTCCAATTTGCTCGAAGAACTTACGTTAGCCATCCAATCCGAACGCCGCAAGGAAATCACCCAGCAGCTGCAGGAACTCCTGGTCGGCTCGGGCATGCTTGCGCAGAGATAACCCCAATAAATTAACTACATTACTCACCCGCGATCACCAACGGCAGGAATATTTGTGGTAGCTGACTTGACCTGGTCGTAAAAAACAGTTCCAGGTCGTGAACCGCGCCGGCAGAGCCTGCCTTCGAATCGCACACGAACACCTGCCATGTACCGCGGGCGTTCATTCCGGAGTACGCGTCCAGGCTACCATCGTGTTGTGGACCAACATAACGGCTGTATTCGGGGGGAGTGAGGTCATCGCGTTTTCCATTATTGATGGGCAGGTTTGAAGCGTCATCGATCCGGAGGTTATAGTTGTCATTGGCATCCGAGGATGCCTCGATCAACGTCACCGGGCTGGCGTCCATTGGACCTTTTAAAGTTACCCTTATTTCTCCCCTAGCTGGATGCGCCAGCATCACCCCCAGGTCGAGATCCTCGATCCAGGTGTCTTCGGTGAATTCGTAGGTATAGCTCACGCCCAACCCGGAGCCGCAGCCATTGTCTGGCAGGGGTTGGGTGATCGTCCAAACGTACTTCCAGGTGGCGCGATTGGTGGAATAATCCCAGACTTTGATATCAACCATGTGCATGCCCGGTTCAGTGGGCAGGGGATTGCTGCCGTCTTTGGCAAAACCCATGTCAATGTAAAAATCGCGAGCATCATAATTTCCTTGTGTGAGCTCCGGCAGAAAGTATTGGTTAACGTAAGCGGTATCTGAACTGCCTCCTGGAAGCGTGTGAAAGTCCCACACGGTGTGGGTTCCGGGCAAGCCATCCAATTCGAAGGTGATGCGGTGCGGTGGCAGGTAATAAACCTGGCTCATAAAGAGGTCTCGGGTGTGAACGTAGATGCTGTAATCCGTACCGTATGGGATGGTGTTACCGCTGAGCAAGTTGTTTGCGCCCGTGAAGAGACCAACCGCCTGGACCTGAGGGGGTTGTGTGTCCACGAAGGTGTAATCCAGGAACTCCAGCGGGTTCAGGTACACATCGTCATCAGCAAGGATGTTAAGGTGGATGTGATGGAAGTAGTAGCCAAAAGTCCAGACCGGCCAGGTGACGATGTTACCCAGGTGGCTGTTGGCAGGGATGAAACCACCATTGACGTTGTCATTCTGATAAGCCTGGAAGGCGGCATAAATGGCATCCGGGATGGATGGTTCGGCAAGGTGATGATATTGCCAGACGTACCCTTCGGGGTCAAGGATGGCAACTTCCCAGTAGAGTTCGGAATAATTGTAATTCTCAACGTTCACCACCTGACCTGCCACGGGCGTGCGCACCTGCGTGCCATCCTCAGCCAGGATGTCAATGCCGTGGTGGAAGTAGGCGTCATTCAGGTTATCAGAATAGAGTTGATAAGAGCTGTCGAGATGCCCCACCTGGTCAATGGCAAAGGGCCAGCCGTAGCGCGAATGGGGTCCATCCGGATCACCCGTGGCGATGCCCGCGGAGCCGGTTTGGATGCTGGCTTCAATCTGCTCCGAATCCAGGGGTGGCGCAACCGGGGCTGCCTGAGCGGCACTGGGAAACAACAGGCAGACTTCCAGAATTAGCACAAAAACCAGGCTCACAAAGATGGATCGGTGTTTATCTCGATGTGGATTCACGCAGCAGCCTCTTTTTCTTTGGTCAGATCTGCAATTGGATTTTACTGCAGTAATAAATTTGTAGAGGAATTTGAGACAAAATAATCTCTTGGCAAATTCCCAACGAAGAAATGAAAAATTTGGTATTAGGAATTCCCGGGAAAATCGTGTATAATACTTTTTCGCGCGTCTCAATGACGTTAGCAATACTTTAAGCCCGGAAGGAGGTGAATAGCAATGGCAAGTGTAACTTTGAGATCCAATGAATCGCAGGATTCTTTACTCAAGCGCTTTCGCAAGAAGGTCGTGAAGAGTGGTGTGCTCAGCACCGTGCGTCGCAAACGTTGGTTCGTTTCCAAGAGTGAGCAGCGCAGAATGGACAAGAAAAAGGCTGTTCGTCGTTCCTTCCGGAAGTCGTACGAAGCGTAAAAGCCAGGAAGTGAGGTTTTATGGCTAAAGAAGATGAGAAGATTACCGTTGATGGCACGATTATCGAGGCCCTTCCCGGGACGCAATTCCGGGTGAAACTTGATAACGGTCATGAAGTGCTGGCATATCTTTCCGGTCGCATGCGTCGTTACTACATCCGCATTCTCTTAGGAGACTCCGTGCGGGTGGAAATGTCGCCTTATGATTTGGATCGCGGTCGCATTGTCTACAGACAGCGCCGCCCAAATTCAAACGAACCACAGGAATTCTAGCTCTTGTCTCATTACAGCCCTCCTTCAAGGAGGGCTGTTTTTTTTAACCCAACTTGGATACAATCCAAGTTATGCAGATACCGAAAACCCCACCAGGGACCATACGTGATTTTGATCTGGCGCGTGACGGTGAAGTCGTTGCCAACCTGATTGAAGAAGCCTTTGCCCTGAAAAACGATCCGGACGGGCAAATGGTCCTGATCCAGATGCGCGAAAACGCGCGCAGGCTCAAACAAGCCAGTTGGATGCCGCTGACTGGATCGGTATTAGGTTTTGTTTGGGAGGTCGACGGTCGTTTGGTGGGCAATATTTCCGTTATTCCCTACACCCAAAAATCCCAACGGCTCCATCTAATTGCCAATGTGGCAGTGAACCCCGCCTATCGGAGCCAGGGAATTGGCAGGGCTCTGATCTCCCGCGCGCTGCGTTATAGCCGGGAGGTCGGCGTTCGCGAGGTTTGGCTTCAGGTCAAGCGCGAAAATGAATCCGCCATCCGGATGTATCAGCAGCTTGGATTTCGCCAGGATCACAGCCTGGATATCTGGAAGAAAAGCGGATTGATAAGGTCGAACCCCCTTCAATACTATCGCTATCCAAGTCTGTATGAGGTTCGCCCCAGGGAATACAGTGATTGGCAAAACCAAAAAAAGTGGCTCGACATCAACTATCCACCCAAAGTCCGGTGGTATTCTCCTCTGGATTTTGCTGATCTCTCACCGTGGGCATGGCTGAACCCCCTGAAATGGGTGAACTTGCTTGAGCTTCGTCAATTAAGTTTATGCGTAAGTGAGCAATTGGCGGGGGTTTTGAGCCTGCAGCGGACGAGCTTGCGCTCCGACAACCTGTACATCGCTGCTCCTTTGTCTCCTTCTGAAAGTGAGCATGTAAAGATTTTACTGACCCGTTTCATGCAGGAAAACTGGACAGGTAAGTCCCTTTCGGCGGAATATCCAGCGGGCAGGGCAACCAGTAGTTTTGAAAATAACGGTTTCTCCTTAGCCCGCACATTACTTTGGATGCATGCTGAAATATAAAAAGCCTGCACAATTTTTGTGCAGGCTTCTGTGTTACATTCCGAATCTTAGAGTTCTTCGTCGACGACGGTTTCTGCCAGCTTCAGGAATTCCTGCCATTCTTCTTTAAAGAAGTGCAGGGTCACATTGTTGAGTTCCAGATGATAGGTTGATTCACCGTCTGGTTCGTCAGCTCGCCAGGCGAGATAGTTCTCGGTCTCGGCAATGGTAGTGGTTACAGGTTCTTCGTGTTCCATAGTATCTCCTTGGTTTATTGTTCAATTATCTCATAGTTGAGCGGGTATTGCTAATTAATCCTTCGATAAACTACTGTTGGGTCTTGCTGTTCTTTTTGGTCTTTTTTGTTGCTTGCCCTCTCACTTTGGCAGTCGTCTGCTTTATCCGTAAGGTGAACGGATCGGTCGTCTTTTTTAGCCATTCTCTGGCTTTAGCGAGAGGTTTTTTGAGCGACGCGCGAACGCGTTTGCCTAATTTGCGCAAGGCAACCAGCAATGCGGGCTCTTTTGGCTTGCGATAGTATGACATCCCTTCCCAAGGGTCCTGATCGAAGATCTTTTTGGTAGCATAACCCAAAAGCAACTTTAATGTCGCAAAAGTTGGGGCAGCCAGAATAATACCCAGCAGACCAAATATCTGCCCGCCGATCAGCGCGGAGATCATGATGGCTGCGGGATGTACTTCCAGGGTGTCACCCATTAGCTTCGGTGTGAGCACATGGTCGAGCACCATGTCGATCACCATTGCGATGGACATAACCACAATCACGTATATCAGCTTCGTAAGACCAAAAGGTGTTGGGTCTTGCATAATAGCGCCGATGATGAAGCCAATCCAGCCGATCCAGGCGCCAAGGTACGGGATGAAACGACCCAAGCCAGCGATGATTGCCAGAACGAGGAAGTACGGCAAACGCAGGATGCCAAGCGAGATCGTGTAGACAATGATCGCTATCGCGACAACTGTGAACTCACCGCGGATGAAGGCATTGAAAATCTTACCGATCTCCATGCCAATCCGGCGGAAATCTTTTTCGAAGCCTTTGATGTTGATGTTGATCATCCTCTTTTGAACACCATTGGTTTCAGAGGTGATAAAGAACGAGACCATGTAGGTTATGACCAGGTTAAAAAGAAAACCTCCCACAAACCCCACCAGCTTCCCTGCCTGGGATGCTGCTGGCTGCAAGTATTCGGTGATGGTCTGGGCAATTACTTCCGTGTCCAGGTAAGGCAAAGTGAATTGGAATGGTCCGACGACGATAATTCGGTTGGACCAAGTTTCCAGGAAGGTGGTAAAGCCGCCGACATTTTTTGTAAGGTTATCGAACAGGTTTTGTAACTGCGTTATGATGGTGCTGCCAGCGCTGGTGATCAGCCAAACCACGAGTCCGGCAATCAGGAAGTAAACAATAGCAGTCGCTATCCGCCAGGAAATCTTCAGGCGTTTGGTGATCAGTCTGCAAAGTGGGTGAAGTAAAAAAGAGATAATGAAAGCTGTGATTACCAGCTTGAAGTAATCGTTAAAGCGGACAATCAGCGCCAGCAGACCTACGATCAGCAGCAGCCCAACAACCAGTTTGGTCGCCCATCCCCAGCGAGGCGAATCCAGCGTACTTTTTTTGATAGGCTCAGGTTCAATTGGTTCGGGTGATGGGATTGGATTTGGGTTTTCTGTCATAATATAATTTTACGCTAAAAAAAATAATGCGCAATAAAAACACGTTCAAAACGCTTCCGATCGCCGTTTGGATGGAAATAGCGGTTAGAATTGACCTGAAACCGAAAAGGAGAGCAGATGGAATACAGAAATTTTGGGAAGTCGCAAGTTAGAGTGTCCGCCTTGGGGTTTGGTTGCATGCGCTTGCCTGTTGTGGATGGTGATAGTGGAAAAATCGATGAGCCTGTTGCGGCAGCAATGCTGAGGAAGGCAATTGACCATGGGCTGAACTATGTGGATACAGCCTGGCCTTATCACTCGGAACAGAGTGAGCCATTTGTGGGGCGCACCTTGCAGGATGGTTATCGCGAGAAGGTTTTTTTGGCAACAAAAATGCCATCCTGGCTGGTCAATGCCCCCGAAGATCTGGAACGACTCTTCAACACTCAGCTTGAGCGGCTTCAGACAGATCACATCGATTTCTACCTGCTGCATGCGCTTAATGCCGGTCACTGGGACAACTACCTGAAACTTAAGGTCTTCGATTGGGCTGAGCGGAAGTTAGCCGAAGGTCAGATCCGCCACCTGGGCTTCTCATTTCATGACCGCTACGAGGTTTTTCACAAGATCCTGAATGGCTACGACCACTGGGATTTCTGCCAGCTGCAGTACAACTACATGGATGTGAATGAACAAGCGGGGCAGCGCGGCGTGCTCGAGGCGGCAGAGAAGGGTCTTGGGGTAATCGTGATGGAGCCTCTGCGGGGTGGTAAACTGGCGGCGGACAATCCGCCGGCACCGGTCATGGAAGCTTTTAACCAAAGCAACCGGGGCTGGACCAAGGCGGAATGGGCTTTGCAATGGCTTTGGGATCAACCGGAAGTATCTTTGCTGCTCTCAGGCATGTCCACCATGGAGCAGGTAGAGCAAAATCTTCAGAGCGCCTCGCGTTCCGGCGTCGGAAGCCTGAGCGAGGATGACCGCGCGACCATCAGCCGGGTGCAGCAAGCCTGGTCCGGGCTGGCGCCTGTGCCATGCACGAACTGTGAATATTGCATGCCGTGCCCCAGCGGGGTTCAGATCCCCCGCATTTTCAAGCTCTACAACGAGTCGGTCATGTATGCGCGTCAATCCCGCGGGCAGAACATCTACAAGGATGAATTTAAGGAAGATCAGAAGGCGGATATGTGCGTTGAATGCGGTCAGTGCGAAGAGCTATGCCCGCAAAGCATCCAGATCATCCAACAACTGAAGGATGCGCACTCCTATCTGACGGGAGAGACCGCTTGACCCTTCCGATCCCAGTCGAACCAGTCACAAAGAAAGACCGACCCTGGATCATCCTGGCTGCCACGGCATTCCTGGCGGTCCTGATCGTTTGGGTGTGGTTCACTCCTGCTGGTTTCTGGGGCAAGCTGCGCGCGCTCGGTTATGCCGTCTGCCACCAATTGGAAGCACGCTCATTCTGCATTCATGGACTCTGCTCACCCCTGTGTGCCCGCTGTACCGGAATGTATGTTGGCGCTGTGCTTTCGCTGGTATACCAGGCGTTTCAAGGACGGAAGGCGAAATCCCCTCCGGTTTGGGTGATCGTGGTGCTGGTGCTGTTGTTCGGATGGTTCGGAGTGGATGGCTTGAACTCCTTCCTGCATTTCTTCCCTAACTTTTCCGGCATTTACGAGCCAACCAATTTGCTCAGATTGATCACAGGCATGGGCGTGGGCTTGGGTATTGGCACGGTGTTGTATGTGTTGTTCAATCGAACTGCCTGGAACAACTGGGTGGACGAATCACCCTACAAAAAGTGGCTTGCCTTCCCGCTGTTGCTCGCTCTGGCGGGGTTGTTGATAGTGATGATTGAGACGAATCATCCGCTGGTGATCTACCCAACAATGGTTATTTCGGGGTTGGGAGTCTTCCTGGTTCTCAGCTGCGTCTATACCGTTGTGGCGTTGATGATCCTCGGACGCGAAAATGCCCAACTGCACTGGCGGCAACTGGTGCTGCCAATCTTGATGGGCATGACCATCGCCCTCTTGCAAGTGTTGGTGACATCCTGGCTGCGATTAATGTTAACTGGCACATGGGAGCCATTAAACCTCTGATTATCTACTGTCCATCAGGGCGAGAGTGGCTATAATGTAGAAGTTGAGGAATATTCAACGATAAGGAAGGAAATTATGACTGAAGTTATTGGTGGAATTCTCGGCGCGTTTGGTCTGTCGGTCTCGGCAGGTCTCAACGCCTACATTCCATTGCTGGTGG
>CAYSVX010000044.1:0-15160 GCA_964434665.1 uncultured Anaerolineaceae bacterium | reverse complement strand
TCTATCTATAGCTTAATTGAGATCACTATAAAGATACAAGGGTGGGTTGGCGTCACAGTGTTTTTCCCTTTCCTGACATCGAAATAGCCAACCCACCCTACGCGGGCTTGTTCGTGGTGCTGATGCAATTAATTCGATATCTACGAAGTCCAGGTTGAAATTGGTGAAATGCACGAAAATGCGCAACCCGGCTTACGAAATGATGGAAAGATTGATTACCTGCACTTCTCCTGGAGGGTGGATTGATTGCGGGGAAAATTGTCAGTACAACCTCTGCCTCGATTAAAATTGACAAAGCTACCTGCAGGGAGTACACTTTCCTCGTTAGTCGAATAATTTTGTTACAAAATAAAGGAGTAGTAAAAATGGCATTCAGCTTTAAAAATACCAAAGGTAAAGAATATTTCCTCCACGTTAAGAAAGTGAAACGTGCGTCTGGAAAAGAAACCGAGCTCTATTACTTTTCAACCGATATCCGCAAGGGTCAGGAAGTTGAAAAAGTCCCCGCTGGCAAGACTGTCGTGGAATTAGCTTCCGGTCTGCCCGTCCTGAAAAAGATCTAATCTCAATCAGGTTATTCAACCGACCCTGTGATCCACAGGGTCGGTTTTTTTTAACCAGGCGCATCCTAACTCCAACAAGCCGGATCGAGCCCTTGCCAGGCGGATGCTTTGGATTTCAAGGTATTGTGACTTCCTGGTGGGGGGCAGTGTGAACATTTACCTGTGCTCTTATTGCCTGTTCATCTGGTGATCATGCTATAATTATTTTGATCTCAGTTCTGTGTAATTGTGTATTTTTTTAGAGTCCGATCTCGGGGAAAGAGTTAACGATTTGATCAAAATGACTTTTGTTGTTTCCTGTTTATATATCCGTATTCTATTAACAAAAAGGAGATACCTGTAAATGCGCATTAATCCTCATCACGAAAAGAAAACAAAATGTCTTTTACTTATTGTTAGTGGCATCATCCTGACCTTGCTTGGTGGGCAGATACTGCCCGGTTTTGCCCAAGAGCAGACCACACAAGGTCATTCCGTATTCCTGCCGCTCATTCAAAATGGAAAAACCACACCCAAGCTTACCATCTGGACAGATCAAGCCAGATTGGCAGTTATGCAGGAATTGGCAACGGCTTATGAAGCCACACATGACGTAGACGTAATTGTCCAGGGTCATGATAATCTTAGGGATGATTTTCTGAGTGCCGCTCCAGCCGGTGAGGGTCCGGACATTACAGTCTTCGCCCACGACCAGGTCGCTCAACTCCAGGGAGCGGGATTGCTTTCCCCGATAAGTTTGAATGGTCTTGAGGAAGATTTTACACAAACAGCTTTGGAAGCAATGACGATCAATGGCAGCCTGTACGGCTTGCCATACTCTGTTGAAAACCTGGCGATGTTTTACAATACTGACCTGGTACCTTCGCCCCCAACTACGTGGGATGAGCTACATACCATGGGTTTGGCGCTGCAGGATACAGCAGGTGTCACATGGGGCTTTGCGCTCTCTGGAACATCCTACGACGCCTATCCCCTCATGACTGCCAATGGCGGATATGTTTTTGGTAAGAATCCAGACGGTTCCTGGAATACGGGAGACCTTGGCATCGGCAGCGCTGGCATGATTGCCTTTGGGCAGCTCGCAAAGGACTGGGCTGACGAAGGATTTCTAAACCCATCCGTTAATTGGACGGATGCGCACGACTTATTCAAGGCAGGTGAAGTGCCATGGATTATGGCGGGTCCTTGGGCGCTGGGTCAAATTCGTTACTCAGGCGTTCCTTACGCCATTAGCAACTTCCCCAGCGGTTATCCATTCCTGGGGGTGCAGGGCTTTGTGATCAATGCCTTCAGCACTGAGCAGACTCTTGCTGCCAGCTTCCTGACCGAATTCATGGCTGACATCTACCCGATGACTCGTTTATATGAGGAAGGAAATCGACCGCCTGCCTACATCCCTGTTTTGAATACGATTACTGATCCTGACATGATAGCTTTTGGGCAGGTTGCCGCATTTGCGGAACCTATGCCAAACGTCCCTGAGATGGGTTGTGTCTGGGGACCTTGGGGCAATGCACTCACGTTTGTTATTGCTGGTACCAAGACCCCAACTCAAGCCTACACGGATGCATACGACCAAATCCGCAACTGCATTGATAACCCCTTCCCAGGCATGGTGAATGTCCCGGGGTCCTATCAAAGCGAGGTGGGTTGTAGTGCGGATTGGGACCCAGCCTGTGCCATTACCGCACTGACTGAAGGCGGAGATGGGCTGTATCGCGGCACTTTTACCATTCCTGCTGGAGATTATGAGTGCAAAGTTGCTATTAACGGAAGCTGGGATGAAAAATACGGTGCTGGGGGTGTAAGAGACGGAGATAATATCCCGTTTAGTCTAAGTGCGAATGGCGAGGTCAGTTTTACCTTTCACCCGGACACCCATATCCTGGATATCTTGCTGCCATAGATTTGTATTAGATAATTGCTGATTACGAAGAGAGACTGCGTCACTGAAATGCAGTCTCTCTTTTGTTATGTTGTAAAGTGATGGAACTATGATGTGAAGAAGACAGGACATCACTTGCTATGAAAGTGATTGCTTTAAATGCATGTGGCACGATTATTGCTACCCAAAGGGCAAGAAGTATGTCTGTATTTAAGGAGACTGAAATGAAGAAATCAACACTATTACTACTAATCCCATTGATCGTGGTGCTGGTGCTCTCGGGCTGTGTAAAGAAGGCTTCCACACCACCAGTGACCACGCCCCATGTAATCGATGTGGCGAATACCCCTCTGCCAGTCGATCAACAGATCCTCAGCGCCACCATGACCGCGCAAGCTATCATGCAGGAATTCAACATGCCCACGCAAATCGTGCAGAATCCCCTCGGCACGCCTGAGGTGATCACACAGATTCCTCCCACGCCAATTCCGGTTGGGACTGCCACCCCAACCCCTCTGCCCACCCTCCAGCCCATGACCAAACCCACCACCTGGACTGTGCAGAGCGGCGAGACCATCTACTGCCTGGCGCGGCGCTTTGATGTTGACCCGGGCGATATGCTGGCGATCAACAATCTTTATGCCGGCAGTATGTTAAACATCGGCGATGTGCTTGAGGTCCCCCAGTCTGGATCCTGGCCGACGGACGATCGCTCATTACTGGCGCATCCAGATACCTGGAATGTCAGCCCGGGTGAAACTGTCTACGGTATCGCCTGTGCTTATGGAGACGTCTGGCCAGAGCAGATCATCCAGGTGAATGGTTTACAGGAACCTTACGATCTGACAGGAATCTCGACTTTACAGATCCCATAAACCAAACCCCGATTACAATACAGGAGGCGCAAGCCTCCTATTTTGTTTTTAAACGGAGAAAACATGGAACCTGCTATTCTCTCACGAAAGACCCTGATGGTACTGCGACCCTTCGATGTTGAAAGGGTGCGTTTTCGGCTGCCGGATGGCAGAGAGCGCGATTACGATCTCGTGCAGCATGTGGACGCCGTCACGATCCTGCCGGTGGACGAGCAAGGTCAGGTTCACCTGGTGAGGCAGTACCGCATTGGGGCGGAGCAGGAAATGCTCGAACTGCCGGCAGGGGTAATGGACCCGGGAGAGGAGCCCGAGGTGGCTGCCCGGCGAGAATTGCGGGAAGAAATCGGCAAGGATTGTGGTGAGTTACTCAGGTTGGGTGGATTCTTTATGGCAGCAGGCTATTCGACCGAATACATGCATGTCTTTCTGGCTCTGAACCTCAAAGATGCGCCCCTTGAGCAGGATGATGATGAATTTCTGACGACGGTAGTGGCGCCTCTCTCCGAAGTGATGAAAATGGCGCAGGATGGCAGGCTTGCTGATGGCAAAAGCCTCTCAACGCTGCTGCTTGCCAGAAAAGAACTGGGAATAAGAAATCTGCTATAAGGGGTTCGATTTTTTCTGGTCCAACTTGGGTCACAGCGCCAGGAAAAGCAGTTAATTCGCGTTTTTAATAATTGAAAAGCCCCCAGATTGGGCTTATAGGGTACAATTCAAAGGCAAGAACCTCCCAACTTGGAGGGTTCTATTCTTATGAATAAATCGGCAACGTTCGATAACAAATAAAAGGAGTTTTTCTAAATGACACGGGAAATGGTAATGACAGATGCCAATGAGGCGACCGCATATGTTGCCTACAGGCTCAATGAAGTAATCGCGATTTATCCCATCACACCTTCTTCAACGATGGGCGAATTCGCGGATCAGTGGGCAGCGGAACGCGTTCCAAATATCTGGGGCACGATTCCTTCAGTAGTGGAAATGCAATCTGAGGGCGGCGCGGCTGGCGCAGTGCACGGTGCGCTTCAAACGGGTGCTCTTTCTACAACCTTTACAGCCTCGCAGGGTTTATTGCTGATGATCCCGAATATGTACAAGATTGCCGGCGAATTGACACCCGCGGTTTTTCATGTTTCGGCACGCTCGTTGGCTGCCCAGGCGCTATCCATTTTTGGTGACCACCAGGATGTGATGGCAGTCCGTCAGACCGGTTGGGGTTTGATCGCCTCCAACTCTCCGCAGGAAGCCCAGGATACTGCCGCGATTGCGACAGCCGCTTCCTTGCGGTCCCGCATTCCCTTCGTACACTTTTTTGATGGTTTCCGCACCTCCCACGAGGTCAACAAGATCGAACGGCTCACAGATGACGACCTTCGCACGCTTATCAACGCGGACATGATCATCGAGCATCGCAAACGCGCTTTGACCCCGGACGATCCCGTAATCCGCGGTACAGCTCAGAACCCGGACATGTATTTCCAGGGTCGTGAGACGGTTAACCGATATTACGATGAAACCGTTCGCATAGTTGAAGAAGAAATGGAACGCTTCGCAGACCTGACCGGTCGCGAATACAAAATCATTCAATACCACGGCGCGCCCGACGCGGACAGGGTGATCGTGATCATGGGCTCTGGTGCGGAAACTTCCGCGGAAGTCGCCAAGTACCTCAATGCCCGTGGAGAAAAAGTGGGTGTGGTGATAGTACGGCTCTATCGCCCCTTCCCGGTCGAACAGTTCCTGGGTGCCATCCCCGCTTCCGTCAAGAAAATCGCTGTGCTTGACCGAACAAAAGAACCCGGTTCCATTGGTGAGCCGCTCTTCCAGGATGTTGTCAACGCGTTGGCTGCTGGTATTCTGAACGGCACCTCTCCCTGCCAGCAGATGCCCCTGGTCACTGGCGGACGGTATGGGCTTTCTTCCAAAGACTTTACGCCTGCCATGGTGAAGGGCGTCTTTGACGAGCTCGCCAAGGACCAACCCAAGAACCGCTTTACGGTAGGTATCGTCGATGATGTCACGAACCTGAGTATCGACTACGATCCAGCCTTTGAAATTTTGGGTGACAATGTTATCCAGGCGATGTTCTTCGGTCTTGGTTCCGACGGCACAGTCGGCGCGAACAAAAACTCCATCAAGATCATTGGTGATGAGACCCCCAACTTTGCCCAGGGCTACTTTGAGTACGACTCGAAGAAATCCGGCGGTGTGACTGTCTCGCACCTGCGTTTTGGTCCCGAGCCGATCCGCGCGCCTTACTTCATCTCTTCTGGCGAAGCCAACTTCGTTGCCTGCCACCAGGTGAGCTTTGTGGACCGTTTCGATATGCTGAAGTATTCCCGCCCGGGTTCAGTTTTCCTGCTGAACACCATCTACGGTCCCGAAGAAGTCTGGAACACCCTGCCTCGTGAAATGCAGAAGGATCTGATCGAGAAACAGATCAAGTTCTACGTGATCGATGCTTACAAGGTCGCTGAAGCCACAGGCATGGGCAACCGGATCAACACCATCATGCAGACCTGCTTCTTTGCCATTAGCGGCGTCTTACCGCGTGAGGAAGCGCTTGCGCAGATCAAACACTCCATCGAAAAGACCTATGGTCGCAAGGGTGAAGCTGTTGTCCGTAAGAACTTCGAAGCGGTGGATCAATCGGTTGCGAATATGAAACAGGTTGCCTACCCCCACGAGCTTACCAGCACCCACAACCGCCGGTTGCCAGTCCCAGAAAACGCTCCCATATTTGTGAAGGAAGTTCTGGGTGAGATGATCAACCGCAATGGTGACGCCATTCCCGTGAGCAAACTCCCCGATGACGGCACTTACCCTGTTGGAACCACCAAATGGGAAAAACGTAACATCGCGCTCGAGATCCCGATCTGGGAACCTGATCTATGTATCCAGTGCGCGCGTTGTTCCTTTGTCTGCCCCCATGCAGCCATCCGCACCAAGGTTTACCCCACCGAGCTGCTCAAGAACGCTCCTGAGACCTTCAAGTCCACCGCTTCCAAATTCCGCGAGTGGAAAGATGGCTACTCCTGGACCGTGCAAGTTGCCCCCGAAGATTGTGTGGGCTGCGGTTTGTGTGTTGAGAACTGCCCTGGAAAAGATAAGGCCAATCCCGAACGCCACGCGATCAATATGGGCGAACAAACCCCGATTCGCGAGACTGAAGCGAAAAACTGGGACTTCTTCCTCAGCCTGCCGTTCATCCCGCGTGAAGAAATCTCGACCCACCTGGTCAAGAACTCACAGCTCCTCGAGCCTTTGTTTGAGTTCTCGGGTGCTTGCGCCGGCTGCGGTGAGACGCCTTATGTGCGCCTTGCCACACAGCTGTTTGGTGACCGCATGCTGGTTGCCAACGCGACTGGCTGCTCTTCCATTTATGGCGGCAACCAGCCGACCACTCCCTGGGCGAAGAACGCGCTGGGAATGGGACCAGCCTGGTCGAACTCTTTGTTTGAAGACAATGCCGAATTTGGCATGGGTATGCGCCTGACGGTTGATAAGTTTATGACTTACGCCAAGGAATTGGTGCTGAAGAACGCCGACCACATTGGTCGCGAATTGGCAGATGAACTTTGCAATGCCACCCAGAATGGTGAGGCGGAGCTCAACGCCCAACGCAAGCGTGTCAAACAACTAAAAGCTCTGCTCAAGGACGAGCAAAGCGGCGAGCTGCGCAGCCTCTACAGCCTGGCAGATTACCTGGTGAAGAAGAGTGTTTGGATCATGGGCGGTGATGGCTGGGCTTACGATATCGGTTTTGGTGGCCTGGACCACGTGCTCGCCTCCGGACGCAACGTGAACGTGCTCGTGCTCGACACTGAGGTCTACTCGAACACCGGCGGTCAGAGTTCCAAGTCAACCCCGCGCGGCGCCGTGGCTAAGTTTGCCGCGGATGGTAAGGACAAACCCAAGAAAGATCTGGGCATGATCGCCATGACCTATGGCAATATCTATGTCGCGCGTGTGGCGATGGGTGCCAGCGACTCGCAGACCTTGCGTGCCTTCAACGAGGCAGACGCTTACGACGGTCCGTCATTGATCATTGCCTATTCGCACTGTATCAATCACGGCATCGACATGAAGAAGGGGCTCGTCCAGCAAAAAATGGCGGTCAACTCCGGCGCATGGGTGCTTTATCGCTACGATCCACGCCTGGCTGCCGAGGGCAAGAACCCGCTGCAGATAGACTCCAAGGCTCCCAGTATCAATGTGGCTGACTACGCCTACAATGAAACCCGCTACCGCATGCTGCTCCAGCAGGATGAAGAACGTGCTGAAGAACTGATGAAGGGTGCGGAAGCCGATGCCAAACGCCGCTGGTCACTCTACTCGCAAATGGCTGAAATGGATTACTCCCTGATGGCAGCGACTGTGGATGGCGTACCTCCGGTACAGCCGACCGTCGATCCAGCAAAATCTGGTGAGACCAAACCAACCGCTCCCAAGCCAGCCGAAATAGCTGAAAGCGATGCAGGCGCGAAAGCAAGCACACCAACTGCTGAAGCCTTTGCTGAAAGCTCAACCCCTGAGCCCACCAGCGATCCGGCTGCAACCAACGGTGTTCCGCCCGCCCTCAATGACGCCGCGCACAAAGCGGCAGCAGAACTGAAGAGCGAGGACCACACTTCTTCGAGTGTGAAGTAACTAAGTTTAGTTTTTAGCTGAAGCAGGGTTGTGTCTGACACGACCCTGCTTTTTTGAACCAAATCGCTTTGAAGATTGCTGATAAAAGCGTAACATCAAACCTCTCACTAATCGTAACGCTCCGCCCAAGTAAGGTAGAATTATTGTGGTGGGGTAGTCTAGTGACCCGATCTTGAACCCTGACCCAAACCAAGAAGCTGGAGAAGCAGATGACTGTTGTAGATGACATCAAAGATCGCCTGGACATCGTCGAAATCGTTGGTCAGTCGGTCAAGCTGCGTCGGACTGGTAAAAACTACATAGGTTTTTGCCCTTTCCACAGCAACACCCGCACACCCGCGTTTGTGGTTTTCCCTGAGACTCAAACCTGGCGCTGTTTTGGGCAGTGCAACGAAGGTGGAGATCTTTTTGGTTACATGATGAAGCGCGAAGGCTGGGACTTCAATGAAGCCCTGCGCCGTCTTGCTGAAAAAGCAGGTGTCACCCTCGTCCAGCAAACCCCTGAAAACGAAGCTAACGAACAAGCCAGGCAGGACCTGAGCGCTGTGCTGGAGGAAGCCGTGAGCTACTATCGCCAGCAAATGCTCAACACCCCGGCAGGTAATAAAGCGCTTGAGTATCTCCGCAGACGCGGTCTGACAGATGAAACCATCAAGGTGTGGGGTTTGGGTTACGCTCCTGGTGGGTGGACCTCCCTCCTCGACCATTTGCGCCTCAAAAACTTTCAACCTGGGCTCATGACAGCAGCGGGATTGATGACCGAACGTGAGGATGGCAGTATTTATGATCGGTTCCGCAACCGTTTGATGTTCCCCATCCGCGGACCTTACGGTCAGATGGTCGGTTTTGGTGGACGTGTTCTGGACCCTGATGACGTGCCAAAGTACCTGAATTCTCCCGCGACCGATGTGTTCGATAAGGGTCGCCTGCTCTATGGGCTCGACATGGCGCGCAAAAGCATTCGCTCCCTGAACCAGGCGGTCATCGTGGAAGGCTACATGGATGTCATCGGGCTGCACCAGGCAGGCTTTAGCAACGCGGTCTCCCCCATGGGCACCGCGCTGACGGAAGACCAATTCCGGCTCATCAAACGCCTGACGCGCAACGTGGTATTGGCGCTTGACCCTGACGCTGCAGGTCAGAATGCCACCCTGAAAGGGCTCGAGACGGCTCGCAAGGCAATGGACCAGGAGTCTGAGATACGATTTGATTCCCGCGGGCTCATGCGCTTCGAACAGCACTTGAACGCCGATATTCGTGTGACCGCCCTTCCGGGCTTGAAAGACCCGGATGAAATTGTGCTCGAAGATCCGGAAGCCTGGAAGCAGATCATCGCGAAGGCAAAACCGGTGGTGGTGCACGTTATGGAAACGCTTGCCGCGGACCAGGATCTGCGGGATGCCAAGGTGAAACGCGATATTGCTGCGCAGGTTATGCCCTTGATTGAAGATGTGGGGGATGCAGTGGAGCGGGAAGCATACCGCCAGCAGCTGGCAACATTCCTGCGCGTCGACGAGCGTTCGCTGAAGAGCACGCGTGACGAACTTGCGCATAGCCGTCGGAAAAAGATGGAAAGCGACCAGTCGGATGTGATTCCTCCCAGCATGTTGAACAAACCAGCGCAGAAGAACCAGAAACTTGAGCGTTATCTTTTGCACGATCTCTTCCTCGACCCGGAAGGCTTGTTTCGTCTGAACAAAACCCTCTGCAACCTCGAACTCGACCCAATCATGGAGAGTGATTTTCTGAGTGCCGATACTCTTGCTGGCTTTCGCCTGATCACCGAGAGCCTGCGCCAGGTGGACTACACTTCCGCAGATTACATTGAAGCCAGGTTGACATCCGCGTTGGAATTCGAAGAAAATCCGACTTTTGTCGAGGTTCAATATGCCATTTCCAAGGAAAAAAGGGATCAACACCAGATCAGGGCAGTGGTTCGGATGCGGTTAAACCGTTTGGAAGACAGGCTGGATGAAATCAAATTCCTGCAGTCCAGCGACCTCGAATCTAAAACTTATTCAGATGAAGAAGTGCAGTTCCTATACATCGAATTGCTCCAAAAGCGCCGCTTGCTCGATAAAGCTTTGCTTGCGCCTGAAGCTGGCGGCAGCACACGCGTGCGAAAAACATCCTCCATTAAGAGCAAATCCAGAGACAAGGCTTGAGTAAATGTCAGAAAAAGTCACCGATGATTATGAACTGAGCGACGATCAGCCAGATACCCCCCCTGAAATTTCCCGGGGTGAGATCCTTGATGACACGATCCAACTCTACCTGCGGGACATCAGCCGCGAAGAACTGCTGCTGGCGGAGCAGGAATTTTACCTGGCTATCATCTTCCAGGCGAATGAGCAGTTGAATCTATATCGGATCGGGGAAGCTGGCTTGGACCTTGAGAAGATCCTTGCCGACATGAAGACCACATGGGCTCAGGTGGAGATGGATGCGGTCAGGCTTTCGCATCCAGCACCGGATGTTGCGTTCGTCCTTGCTGAAGCTATGCAGCTGCAACAGAGTGTTGAGATGCCAAATCCGCCATACATTCGCACATATCTCGAAGATCCGCGTTGGGGCAGTGACAAACACTGGGAAGACCTTGCGCGTGATTTGCTGCGCTTCATCATGGATGCCTACATTCTGCCCGAGGGTCTGATTGAACAAGTGAAAATACATTGGGCAACAGACGCTGAACCTCTACCTTTGGAAGCCAGCCTGAAAGAGACTACCAAGAGTATTGAAAGGGTCAGTGAAAACGCAAGCTTTGCCAACCAGAAACTGGTGGAATACAACTTGCGCCTGGTGGTTAGCATTGCAAAACGCTACAACAACAAAGGTATTGCCATGGAGGATTTGATCCAGGAAGGCAATATGGGCTTGTTGAAGGGTATCCAGAAGTTTGACCCTGCCAAAGGTTTTCGCTTCAGCACGTATGCCACCTGGTGGATCCGGCAGGCGATAACGCGCTACATCCATGAAAACGCGCGCACCATTCGCATCCCTGTGCACATTGTTGAATCCATCAGCAAACTGGTGAAAATACAGCACCGCCTGGTGCAGATCCTGGGGCGAGATCCGACCTTTGCGGAGATGGCAGTCAAATCTGGATTTCTCTCAGAAGAGGATGTCAATACCATCCTCGAAATTGGCGGCAGCCGCGAGTTGGCAGACCAGGGTCTGCTGCATCGCTGGGATGAAGCCACGCAGAAGGTGGAGGCTGTCTTAAAGTCTGCTGAGGAACCTGTCTCGCTGGAAAGCCCGGTGGGCGACGCTGAAAACAGCACTCTGGGCGACTACATCCCCGACCTGGACGCGATCGAGCCGATGGAAGAAGTCATGCGGGATAATCTGCGCGAGTCGGTGCGCGAATCTCTGGATGGTTTGCCTGAACGTGAAAGAGAAGTGCTGGAGTTGCGTTTTGGTCTGAAGGACGGCATGTATCACTCACTGGAAGAGATCAGCAACTACTTCGGTCTGACTCGTGAACGCATCAGGCAGATTGAAAGCTCAGCATTGCGTAAACTGCGAGATCCAAAACGCCGAAATTCACTTAAGGAATTTTTGCAAGGAAGTTAAACAATGAAAACCGATGAGGGTCTTGCACTGCATCAGCGGATTTTTGACCTGGTGGAAGCTATCCCGCCTGGCAAGGTCGCCACGTATGGTCAGATCAGCGGCAAGGTCGGCGGCTGCAGCGGAAGGATGGTGGGTTTTGCCCTGGCATCTTTGCGCTATGTGGAAAACCAAGGGGTACCCTGGCAGCGCGTGATCAACCGTCATGGCAAAATCAGCCTGACGGGACCGGATGCCGCACTGCAGCGGGCATTACTGGAGGATGAAGGCGTATGTTTTTCTGCCGATGGGGTGATCGATCTGGCAGAATTTGGCTGGAATCCATAAGAATTGACCTGAAGGAGGCTGAAATGTTCACCGTAGATTTTTTCAGTGATCCTAATTCCTTCTACGAACAAGCTCGCCACCATTGGGAAGCTGATGAGACGAGGAATAACCTGATCATTGGATTGGCTCTGCGTCTGAAGTCCGATTTGCATGCCTATGGTGAAGCCCAGCCATTGATGGTGATAGTTAGGGATGAAAAGGATGAAATTGCGGCTTCAGCATTGATGACACCACCATTTGCATTAATCCTGCAGAGTGAACCGCTGAATATACCCGCTCTCGAAGCGCTTGCAGACGCGCTAATTGTGAGAGGCTGGCACCTGCCGGGCGTGAATTGCGTGGATGAAGTAAGCGACTGTTTCGCTGAAATCTGGCAACAGAAAACCGGACAGTTAGCCCGGAGAATTGTGAATACGCGGGCTTATGAACTACATCGGGTGTTATCGGTCGCTTATCCCTCGGGGAAGATGGAAACCGCAGAACCAAGCGATGCGCCGCTCGCTGCTGATATGCTCAATGCCATGGGTGAAGAGGTCATTTTGGGACCCAGGAGACTGTACACCGCAGCTTTAGCGCTGGAAAATATCCAACAAAGGCGAACCTTCTTCTGGGTGGATGAGGGCGAAGTAGTTAGCATCACGCTCGCCACGCGTCCGCAGATCAAAGGCATCTGCGTTAGCGGCGTCTACACCTCTCCACGCCACCGTCGAAAGGGCTACGCGAGGGCTCTGGTGGCGGAGGTGTCAAAAGAGCTTCTCTCCCGTGGCTATGAACTGACCAACCTCTTTACTGATCTCTCCAACCCGACCAGCAACAAGATCTACCAGGAAATCGGCTACAAACCGGTCGCCGACTATCACCAATACGAGTTCATTTCTTCTGGCGAAAATTCATCTAAAGTAGGTTTCTGATGTCAGGTTGAACCCCGCCAAAAAAACACGGGGCAGGCTGCGCAACCTGACCTACGCCAAAAACAGATTTCGAATTAAACAAAAAAGAGGCTGACTTCTCAGCCAGCCTCGTGTTTCAAAAACGAGATTACTCGCTCTCGTGCAGTTCTTTCTGCCGGGCGTCCATAATTTCACGCGCCATCTGGGTGGGAACCATTTCGTAGTGATCGAATTCCATGGTGAACACACCACGACCGCCGGTCATGGAGCGCAAGTTGGTGGTGTAGCGCATCATTTCTGAAAGCGGCACATGGGCATTAATGGTGGACTTGCCACGCTCAGTATCCATGCCCTGCACACGCGCACGACGGGTGTTCAGGTCGCCCATGATATCACCCATGTTGGCTTCGGGCACGGTGACCGCGACGCGCATAATCGGCTCGTAAAGAACAGGATTCGCTTCCTTGAATGCGATCTTGAAGGCTTCGCGACCGGCAATTTCGAAGGCGATTGGTTTGGAGTCTACGGGATGTTCTTTACCATCCACAATCGAGACGCCCACATTATGGACTGTGTAGCCAGCCACAACACCTTCTTTCATGACGCTGCGAATGCCCTTTTCAATCGGACCCATGTAGTTGTTGGAGATAGCGCCGCCGAACACGTCGTTCGAGAAGGTGAAATCTTCACCCTCGATCGGGAAGACCTTGAGGGAAACTTCACCAAACTGTCCTGAACCGCCGGTCTGTTTCTTGTGGCGATACGTGGCGCTGCCTTCGCGGGTGATGTGCTCTTCGTAGGGCACTTTGGGTTCGAGGGTCGCGAGATTGAGTTGGAACTTCTGCTCCATTCGTTTCAGCGCGACATCAATATGCTGGTCCCCCATGCCAAACAAAAGGGTCTGATGCGTGGCAGCTTGCATTTCCCAGGTGAGGGTCATGTCTTCCTCGGTCAGGCGGGTGAGGGTCTGGCTCATCTTGGCAGCATCGCTTTGGGTCTTGGGGCTGATCGCGACGCGATAGAGCGCGTGCGGGTAGGAGGGGACAGGCAGAGTGATGTGATGTTCTTTTGCGCTCAGAGTGTCGCCAGTGGTGGTGACGCTCAGTTTCGCGACCGCGCCGATATCGCCGCTGTGGATCACGCTGACAGGCAGCATCTCCTTACCAAAGGGCACCTGCACACCAGCAAGTCGTTCTTCTTCGCTCTTGCTCGCATTCCAGACGCGGGTGTCAGAAGCGACCACACCGGAATAGACTCTGAAGTAGGTCTGACGCCCAACAAAGGGATCAGCGGTGGTTTTCCAAACATAGGCGGCTAGAGGTCCAGCATCCTGGAAGGTGAGTTCAATTTCACCCTTGGGGGTATTAGCTTTGACCGCGGGTAACTCGGCGGGGCTTGGGGCAAGCGCTACAAGAACATCCAGCAAAGGCTGGATCCCGATGCTGCGACCACCTGCAGCAACCAGCACTGGGATAATGTTGCTGGTGCGGATGGCTTTTCGCAGACCCTGGATGATCTCTTCGGAGGTCAGGTCGCCATTTTCGAAGTATTTTTCAAGCAAACTGTCTTCGCCTTCCGCGGCAGCTTCCACCAATTGCGTGCGGGCTTCGGCAGCTTCAGCCTGGAGATTGGCTGGGATTTCGACTACTTTCTTACCATCACCTTCATAGGCTTTCATGGTAACCAGGTCAATGACACCCTTGAAATCGGCTTTTTCGCCCATCGGCAACTGCATGGGAATAAGGCGGGCATCGATTTGATCCTGCACAGATTTCAGAGCTTTTTGGAAGTTGGCGTTGTCACGATCCATCTTGTTGATGACCATGATCTTGGGCATGTTGAAGGTATCAGCATACTCCAGCGCGACTTCGGTGCCGACTTCGAGACCGCCGACGGAATCAACCAGGATCAACGCGCAATCCGCGACGCGCATCGCAGAAACGACCTCGCCGACGAAATCGGTATAACCGGGGGTGTCGAGCAGGTTGAGTTTCAGGTCCTTGTAGATTACCGGCAAAACTGTGGTGAACAGCGAAATGCCGCGGCGTTGCTCCTCTTCGTCATAGTCAGAAGCAGTGGTTTTGTCTTCAATGGTGCCGAAGCGTGTGGTGGCACCGGTGAAGTGCAGGATGCTCTCCGCAAGCATCGTTTTACCGGAATTGCTGTGCGATGCAAGGACGATGTTGCGAATAGAAGCGGTTGAATATTCTTTCATGTGTGTGACCTTCCTATGATCAAGCTTGGTGCCCGGCACCAGGCGGATTTTAATGGGCAATAAGGTTTCCTTAAATGCCGAATTTTTATTATATCAAAAAAGGGAATGGAATCACACGTGATTTCAAGGGTTTGTAGTGGCAACATGATAATGTCCTAAAGTAGCAATTTAGAAATGTCCTAAAA
>CAYSVX010000043.1:0-15457 GCA_964434665.1 uncultured Anaerolineaceae bacterium | reverse complement strand
CCTTCATCGGCGGCGAACGCTGCGAGAAAGCAACGGAATGGCTGATCGAACACGACATCCCCACCTACGACGCCCCAGATCTGGCAGTCAAGGCACTGGCATCCCTGCGCAAGCAGAACGAATTGCTGCAAACCGCGCATAACAGCATGTACAAACCCACGAATGTGGACAGCGAAAAAGCCCGCCAGATTATCGCCGCGGCACGCGCCAAGGGTCGTGATGCCCTCACCGAAGTCGAAGCCAAGCACGTCTTTAAGGCTTACGGTCTGCCCGTGACCTCCACTGACCTTGCCAAGACCGAAGAAGACGCCATCCGCATGGCTAACGAGATTGGTTTCCCGATCGTCATGAAGATCGTTTCCCCTGATATCTTGCACAAATCAGATGCTGGCGCTGTTAAAGTTAACATCAAGAACGAGCAAGGTGTCCGCGATGCCTGGAAAGTCATCATGGAAAACTCCCTGATTTACAAAGCCGACGCTGAAATCGACGGTGTCGCGATCCAGGAAATGGCACCCTGGGCGACCGAGGTAATCGTCGGCTCCGTCAACGATGCCACTTTTGGTCCGACTCTGATGTTTGGTTTGGGAGGTATCTTTGTTGAGGTCATGAAGGACGTGACCTTCAAGGTGGCTCCGATAGATGAAGCAACAGCATTGGATATGCAATCCGAGATCAAGAGCTCCAAAATTCTGCAAGGCGCTCGCGGTGAATCTCCACGCGACCAAAAAGCCCTCGCCGACGTTCTGGCACACTACTCCTACATGGTTTATGATCTGAAGGATGAAATCGCTGAATCAGACGCCAACCCCGTCATCGTCTATGAAGAAGGACAGGGTGTCGCGGTTGTGGATGCCCGCATCATTCTGACCAAGAAGTAAACCTTCAACTATAATTCGTAAAATTAAGCCACTGTTGGTAAAATCAGCAGTGGCTTAGATTTTTAAGACAGGAATGACCCCATGGATCAGATTTGAT
This sequence comes from uncultured Anaerolineaceae bacterium, assembly GCA_964434665.1. GTDB lineage: Bacteria > Chloroflexota > Anaerolineae > Anaerolineales > Anaerolineaceae > Mesolinea. The sequence goes on along the minus strand of CAYSVX010000043.1, from coordinate 14,479 downwards.
CCGATTAACTAACGAGGACGAATGGACCTTTCGCGACGGGATTTTCTAAAATTTGGCGCAATGAGTTTGGGCACAGCCGCGGTTTTTCCAAATGAAAAGGCTACAGCCGGTTGGAGCAAACCGCGCTTTATGCTGGTTGGCGAAAAATCCGGTGTCAGCATCTACAAAGAACCGGATGAATCGAGTGTCATCCTCTACCAGCGCCAATACCTGGACATCATCAACATCTATGAAGAGGTTATCGGTCCCAACGGACCAGCCTGGAATCCGTTATGGTATCGATGTTGGGGTGGGTTTGTTTTCAGCGGGTTGCTCTACGAGGTAAAATACGACTTAAACGAGCCTTCCAAACCAAAACGCAGCACCGGTCAATTGGCTGAGATCACCGTCCCCTACACACGCTCTCTCTATCGGGAACGAAACAATTCTTGGGTTCCATTATGGATGTATTATTACCGTTCTGCGCATTGGGTGGTGGATGTTTTGCAGGGACCTGACAAACGACCCTGGTATAAGCTTCAGGATGAGCTTGGTCGTACAGAGACAATTGTGCGCGCGGAGCACATGCGCTTCATCGAAGATGAGGAATTCGCGCCACTCTCTCCGGATGTCCCTGGCAGTGAGAAGACAATTGATGTCTCGATTCCCCTGCAGCGTTTACAAGCTTTTGAAGGTGACAACCTTGTGAAAGAGTTTAAAGTCTCCACAGGCTTCCCGACTGGGGAAGGTCTTTACGCAATCAAGACAAAAATGCCGTCCAAACACATGGGCAATGCCGTCCTGACCAGCGATGTCCGCGAAAGGATCTGGATGGGCGTACCTTGGACTTGCTTCTTTGAGATGGAGATTGGGCTGGCAACACACGGAACCTTCTGGCACACCAATTTCGGCACACCAATGAGTGCGGGCTGCATCAATATGACAAATGATGACGCAAATTGGATCTATCGCTGGACCCTACCCCAGGCCGGACCCGAGGCATGGGCAACACACGGGTGGGGAACCTTCATCAGGGTCCACAAGTAATCACACGAACTCCTGAAAAACCTGGTTTCCAAGCAACCTTCCACGCCTCGTGAGCACCAGGTGCGGTCCATCCGGGAAAGCACGCCATTCCGCAAGTTTCCTGGTAATAATTCGCTCCAGCTCCTCTGGGAAAACCTGATTAATGGTTACGCCATAACGCTCATGGAAATCAAGCGTTGAGACTCCCTCCCTCGTCAGTCGCATACCCAGCATCATGGTTTCCTGTTGCATGGTGTAGGTTTCCAGCTGGAGGGTTTCCTCTGCGGCTGGAAAAGCACCCTCGAGACTAAACTGTAGATCATTGACCTTATGGATGTACTCTTCGATGGATGGAGTATTGGCTACGCGCAGCCCATTCAGGCTGCTGTGTGCCCCTGCCCCCACACCCAGATAAGGCTGGTTTTTCCAATAGATTTTGTTGTGCCGTGCTTCGAATGCTTCTCCCCTGGACCAATTTGAAATCTCGTAATGAGAAAAACCTTGCTTACCCAGTTCGTCCATTGCCAATTCATACATATCAGCGCTCAAGTCATCTGAGGCAGGATGCATCTTTCCACTCTCAACCTCGTCGAAAAGCTGCGTGCCCGCTTCAAGTATCAGCGAGTAAAGTGAGAGGTGATTCAATCCGAGGGCAACCGCTCGCTCCAGGTTTGCCCGCCAATCAGGAAGACTCTGACCTGGAATTCCAAACATCAGGTCCAGGCTGATATTGGAAAAGCCTGACTGTCGGGCAGAAAGGACGGCATCAATTGCCTGGGAAGGGTTGTGGATCCTTCCAAGAAGCTTCAGGTCACGATCATTAAAGGATTGCGTGCCGATGCTAAGTCTATTCACTCCTGCTTCAAGTAATCTCGCCAATGATCCTTGAGTTAGCGTACCGGGGTTTGCTTCCAATGAGATTTCCGGGTTCTCTGCCAGGTCAAATTCATGACGTATGTGGTCGATCAGGTCCTGTACCCATTCAGCTTTTAGTAGGGACGGAGTGCCGCCGCCAAAAAAGATCGTGTCAACCTTGCCTGGTAGATTCTCAAGGCTTTTTGCCTGATGTCTTATCTCAGAGATCAGAGCGGCAATATATTCTGGCATCAAATCATCTTTACCAGCATACGTGATAAAATCACAATACTTACACCTTCTGCGACAGAAGGGAATATGGAGATAGATACCAAACATTAAGCCAATTTTACCAAGGACTGTTGGCTCGGTTATTAGAAGCATATGAAAAAAATCCAAACTGAAAAAATAAACCGTGGCGGTCAGAATTGCCCGGTCTGTGGAACCCGTCTCTCCGAAAACGCGACTCGCTGCCTCGTTTGCGGCACAGCGCTTGATGGTGCTGTTTCACCAAAGAAGGAAAGACCAATCGATTCAAAACGCATTCCAGAGGTGAGAATAAGCCTGGGCGCTTTAATAGGTTTGGGATTGTTATTGTTTGCGTTGATAGGGGTCGTCGCCTTTTTGATAATCAACCAGGATCGCGCCGGTACTGAGGCTGCCCAAGCCACTGAGGAACCAACCCAGACTGCCACCCCTACGATGACACTCAGCCCCACCAACACGCCAACGCTCCAACCAGAGCCTACCTGGACGCCGTTGCCGCCTTTGGATTACGTCGTAAAAGCCAATGAAACTTGTTCAGATATCGCCGCCCAATTTCGGGTCTCTGTTCAAAGTATTATTCTCGCAAATAATCTAAGCACGGACTGCATGCTCAGTGAAGGACGCACTCTCAAGGTTCCGCAACCCACTCTGACACCCTCTCCAGTACCGACTGCAACCCCGGAGGCAGTCGAAATAATTGCTGACACCTGTACTAATACCGTTTCAATCGTTGTTTCCTCCAGCGATACGCTTCAAGGTCTTGCACTAAATTACAACGTTTCAATGAAAGACATTCAGGATTTTAACAAACTCACCGGGACCACCATCCGCCAAGGGGAGACCCTTATCATCCCCTTATGTGACCGTCTTCCAACTCCTGGTCCAACTTTGACAGCGACGCCATTGCCGCCTTACCCTGCCCCAAACCTGCTCTTGCCGCGTTCTGGTGCTTCTTTTTCGGCAACGGATGAAGGCGTAACCTTGCAATGGGCAGCTGTTGCAGCCTTACGCCTGGATGAGGTTTATCGGGTCAAAGTACAGGATCTGACTTCTGTTGAAGAAAAAATTTTGGTAGAGTATGTCACGGACACAAAATTTATCCTGCCTTCAACTTTTCGCCCGACTGACGGCAATCCACACATCATTCAGTGGAGTGTGGCTGTTGCGCGGCAAATAAATCAGGATAGCAACAATCCAATTTATGAAGAAGCTGGCGCGACAAGCGCGTTCAGAGTTTTCAGTTGGACTGGGACTGGCACGCAGCCAACCACTGCCCCTTAAAAACGTTAAATCCCGCAGGAAAATGTCTCAAGGCATTTCGTGGCTGAGATTGCCGCAGATGCCCCCATGCCTGCGGAAGTGACAACCTGTCGGTAGTAGGGGTCAGCGATCTCACCAGCCGCAAAAACGCTCTTTTTGCTAGTTTCCATGTTTGCGTCAATTTTCAGGGTTCCACCAGGCTCCAATGCAAGCTGTCCATCAAACAACCCGGTGTTTGGGTTGTTCCCGATGAAGATAAACAGTCCCTCGGTTGGTAGCAAACTTCGCTGGCCCGTCTTTACATTTTCTATAAGCAGTTCATCCACACCTTCATTACCCCTGATTTCCTTAACCACTGAATCAAAAATGAAACTGATTTTTTGGTTTGCCCTGGCGCGATTTTCAAGGATTGCGCCGGCTCGCAATGTGTCGCGCCGGTGAATGATCGTCACACTGTGGGCAAAGCGTGTCAGGAAGAGAGCTTCTTCAAGCGCGCTGTCACCACCACCGACCACATGAATATCTTTATCCTTATAGAACCAGCCGTCGCAGGTGCCGCAATATGAAACCCCTCTCCCAATGAATTCTTCCTCTCCAGGAACATTGAGCCTTTTATAATTTGCTCCCATCGCGATGATTAACGCGTCAGTGGTGTATTCACCCGCATATACACTAACTGTGTATGGATGTTTGGATAGGTCCACCGACTGAACTTCATCGAACAAAAATTCAGACCCAAAAGCTTTGGCTTGTTCTTCAAAAAGTTGACCAAGCTCAATACCCCCTACTCCCTTGGGAAAACCGGGATAGTTTTCAATCGTATGAGTCAACGAAGCCTGCCCATAAAGAACCATCCCGGTAATTACCAATGGTCTCAATTCTGCCCGCGCTGCATAAATAGCAGCGGAAAGCCCTGCAGGTCCAGCCCCCAGGATGATCAATTTTCTGTGTTCAATCAAACCCATTTTTTCTTATTAACCTCTCGTGCTGAAAATTCCTCTTCAGCAGATTAGCACATCTGATCGCTCGTACTGATCCTCATTGTGGGCGACACACGCATTAAATGAGGGGATATTTGATCAGGAGCCTGTGATTATTATCCTCGAATCAATCCGATTTTTCAACCGCTCCAATGATTACCCTCATTAAAAATCTACTTTCAATGCCTGTTAGTCCAAGATTTGACCTATGCTATCACGGTTTTACACCAAATAGCATATAATCATGGAAAAAAAATTGAGGGATACCATGTCCAGAACCCAACAAGCAATCCAGGAATTTGAGAACACAGAAGTAGAAAAGATGAATATTTTTGAGACATTCTTGCGGATCCCCTCGGTTTCTGCGGATCCTGAGATGAAACCCAACTTGCTGGAAGCGGCAAATTTCCTGAAAGCCTATTTTGAGAAGCTTGGCATGGATTCGGTCTCAATCTATCCTACTAACTTACACCCCATTGTTTTTGCTGAAAAACAATCCAGCCTTCCAGGAGCAAAAACCCTGCTCATTTATGGACATTATGACGTGCAGCCGCCTGATCCACTGGATTCCTGGACGACTCCTGCGTTTGAGCCAACCATCCGCGGTGAATACTTGTATGCCCGCGGTGCTTCGGATATGAAAGGTCAAATCCTGGCATCTGTTTTCGCGCTTGAGAGCGTATTGAAAACCGGAGAACTCCCCCTCAACATCAAATTCATCCTCGAAGGTGAAGAGGAGATCGGCTCCCCGTCTTTGGAAGGCTTTATCCGTAAAAATGCCGAATTGCTCAAATGTGACATGATCCTCAACCCAGATGCTGGCATGATCAACAAAGACAGTCCCACGGTTGTGACCGGACTGCGCGGATTGGTCTACTTTGAAGTGCGAATCGATGGTCCAAAGGCTGACTTGCATAGCGGGCTTTTTGGTGGAAATGTTGCCAACCCTGCCAACGTCCTGGCAAAGATCATCGCCCAGCTGCACAACCCGGATGGGTCTGTGGCAATTCCCGGATTCTATGATCGGGTACGCATCCTGAGCGACCAGGATCGCCAAAAAATCGCTTTGAATCCGACCAGCGAAGCTGATTTCCTGGCAGTAACTGGCGCGCCTGCGATTTCCGGTGAACAAGGATATTCAGTTCTTGAACGCCAAGGGGCAAGACCGACATTGGATGTGAACGGACTCTATTCTGGTTTCATCGGCGAAGGCGCAAAAACCATCATCCCAGCTTACGCTAAAGCCAAAATCTCCTGCCGGTTGGTCCCCGATCAGCAGCATGCCGAAATTTATGAGCTCGCTGAAAAGCACATTCGGACCCTGGTTCCTCCAACCGTGAAAGTCAGCTTCATCAAACACTCTGGCGGACCTTCCTACCTGGCAGATGATGCTCCCGGTTTACCCAACCTGATCCAGGCTTTCAAGGAATCCTGGCAGAAAGATGTGCTCTTCAAGCGTGAAGGCGGAAGTATTCCCGTTGCGACAGTCATGCAGGAAATTTTGGGGGTCAAGTCGATCCTCACCGGCTTTGGTCTGCCCGATGACGCGATCCATTCCCCCAATGAGCATTTGCACCTGCCCACCTGGCGAAAAGGCATCAAGGCTTACATCCGCTTCCTGACAAGTTTCGAGGCTCAATCGTGACAGGAACTCAGAAAGACTTGAGGCTGCCCTCCTACGGCGGACAAGCTGTGATGGAAGGCGTTATGATGCGCGGCAAAGAGTATGTCGCCATGGCTGTTCGTGCACCTGATGGTCAGATCCTCACTTATGAAGAGAAACTTCCCGCTCTTTACCGTTCGAAGTGGATGAACATTCCCTTCCTCAGAGGAGTTCTGGGGTTGTGGGATTCTCTAAACCTGGGAATGCGCTTTCTCACCAAGTCCGCCAACATGGTTAATGGGGAAGATGAACAAATTGAAGGAAAAGATCTTGTCCTCACGGTTTTGTTGTCGCTCACGTTGGGAATCGGACTGTTTTTCCTGCTGCCAGCCCTGGTTAGCGGATGGCTGGACGGTCCGTTGGGATTTGAACAGCTGGGATCTACTGGAAACTGGCTGAGCAACCTGCTGGAAGGTCTGCTTCGCCTCACACTGCTGGTAGTCTATTTGGTGGTGGTCGGCAGAATGCCAGAAATTCGCCGTGTTTTCTCTTATCATGGCGCGGAGCATAAAACTATCAATGCTTTTGAAGCTGGCGCGGAATTGACCCCGAAGAAGGTAAGCGAATTCACCCTGGTTCATCCACGCTGTGGGACCTCATTTATGCTGACCCTGGTTTTAATCTCAATTCTCTTTTTCAGCCTGCTTGGTCCCTTGCCCTTGCACTGGCGACTTCTGACTCGCATCCTGCTATTGCCTGTGGTTTCCGGACTGGCTTACGAGTACATCCGTTTTGCTGCTCGGCATATGGACGAGTCCGCCTTATTACGCTGGCTGATCAAACCTAATCTCGCTTTGCAAAAGCTCACCACGCGTGAGCCGTCGGAAGACATGCTTGAAGTTTCCATAACAGCATTCAACCTGATGTACGAGTCAGAACACAAAGGCGTTGAAGGCTCGTCAGCATGAAGCCCTGGCAGCAAACACTGGCTGGATTTTTGCTCGGGCTGGTCGTAGTTGGGGCTATCCTGCTGGTTGTTTCTCCTCAGAGGGGGCAGCCAATCACCCTTGTGACGCCCACCATCAACCTGACACCAGAGCCAACATCCACGCCTAAACGCATTCGGGTTCACATAACTGGTGCGGTCAACGTTCCGGGTGTATACAGTCTGCCAGAGACCGCTCGCATGGAAGACGTCATCCAGGCTGCGGGAGGTCTTCAGGAGAGCGGTGATCCACAGTCGCTCAATCTTGCGGCAATCCTGGCAGACGGTCAAAGGATATTCATTCCCTCCATCCAGGAAGCAACTCAAGCAACGGACGATCGCTCATTGAATTTGGAGTCGTCGCTTTTGGTTAATATCAACACTGCCAGTTTGACAGAACTGGATGGTTTGCCAGGCATTGGCGAAGTTAAAGCGGAGGCTATTGTTGACTACCGGCAAAAAAATGGGCTATTCACATCGCTTGAAGATTTGATGAAAGTCGAAGGGATCAGTCAGTCGCTTTTCGATAAACTGAAGGGGCTGATCACTCTCGGTGAGTGAGACAACAGGAAGAGGCAGGTATAATAAATCCATGAACTTAAAAGAACGCTTACAGGCAGACTTGGTCCAAGCTATGAAAACCCACGATGAAACCAAAAAGTGGGTGGTCAAATTGATCAAAGCAGCTGTCCAGCTGGCAGAAGTTGCCAAGGGCAAAGAACTTGACCATGAAGAAATGATGGCGATCATTCAGAAGGAAATCAAAACCCGTCAGGAGAGTAAGTCCGACGCTGAGAAAGCCCATCGAGAAGATCTGGTAACTCAAGCTGATGCGGAGATTGCGTGCCTAAAGACATACCTGCCCTCACAATTAAATGGCGAGGAATTGCAGGACTTGGTTCGATCCGTTATCGCGCAATGCAACGCCACATCCATCAAGGACATGGGCATCGTGATGAAAACTCTCCAGCCTTTGCTTGCAGGAAGAGCCAGTAACGCTGATGCTAACCGCGTGGTGAGGGAACTTCTTACAGGATAAACCATGGCAAGAAAGTCTTCCAAGGAAAAATCGAGCGGATCAACAACCCAAGGGGTGATAAAGGGCATGGTGCTGGTGATTTCATGCCTGATAGCCTTTGGCTGCCTGGTTTTGCCCGATATCCTTAGTGACCAAAACGACGCTGTCCGGGTCGGACAGGTCGCTCCACAGGAAATCACCGCCCCATTTTCCATTACTTTTGAGTCAAAAGTCCTCACAGATCAGGCGCGCAAAGAAGCTGCGGCGGATGTGGAACCGATTTTCCTCCCAGCAGATCCCAGCATCGCCAGGGCTCAACTTGAAAATTTAAACACCACGCTCTACTTTTTTACATCCATCCGTAACGATAAGTTTTCGACCCAACAGCAAAAAGTTCAGGACATGCGTTCAGCTGAGAATCTCTCCCTTACTGATGAAGCTTACGAAGGTATCCTGAGCCTTTCTGATGAAGAATGGCAAGCCATCACGATGGAAGCCAACCGTGTGCTCGAGATTGTCCTCCGCGATAGTATTCGCAACGACCAACTCGGACCTACAAGAAGCAACCTTCCTGCGATCATTGATTTTGGTTTTAAAAGCGACCAAACCCAGTTGATAACAATGATCGTGACGCCCATGATCGTCCCAACCAGTCTGTTTAGCGAAGAACAGACCCAACAAGCCAAGGATGTTGCGAGAAACACCGTTGAGCCAATCACCCGGCAAATTATGGCAGGTGAGGTACTGGTCCGTCGGGGTCAGGTCATTGGCTATGCTGATCTGGAGTCATTAAATGTTTTCGGCTTGGGTGAACCGGAGAACCGCAGTGATCTGTTGCTCACCAGCGGATTGTTAGTTGCCCTGTGTGGTTTTATCTGTGCAATGTACTACAATCGCCGGCGAAAATTCCAAGCCTTGATGGAAACCCGGACGATTATCATGTTAGCGATATTCTTCCTGACTTTCCTCGCTTTCGCGCGTTTCCTGGTAATGGATCGCACAGTCATTCCCTGGTTGTATCCGATTGCTGCCTTTGGTCTGACAGTTGCGATTGTTCTGCGGGTTGAAACCGGCATGCTGCTGAGCCTGTTATTGGCAATTCTTACTGTATTTGGTCACCCGCGCGATATGGAACTTGCTCTCTTTTATATCCTGCCAACCTTTGCGGATATCTTCGTCATCGGTAGAGCCCGAAGGATTAGCTCGTTTTTGGGTGCCGGGGCAGTTGTTAGCTTGGTTGGCATCGCCGCGGTACTAATTTTTCGCATTGGCGATTCTTTCACAGATTGGTTAGGTTTAGTCTCGCTAATGGCTTCTGCGTTGTTTAACGGATTTGCTTCAGGCACCCTCACCATCCTATTCGAATATGTATTCTCTTTTGTTCTGGATATTCCCACCGCTCTACAGTTGATGGACATATCCAGACCCGATCACCCATTGATGCAGCAAGTTCTGCAGACGATGCCTGGGTCTTACCAACACAGCCTGCAGGTCTCAAACCTGGCAGAACAGGCGGCCGAAGCCATCGGAGCAGATAGGTTGCTGGTCAGAGTAGGGGCACTCTACCATGATGTCGGTAAATCAGAAAACCCCGGTTTCTTCATTGAAAACCAGGTCAGAGGCAATGTTGACCCTCACGACGATATTCCCCCTGAGGTTGCCGCCGCGACAATTATCAAACACGTCACCGACGGCGTCGCCCTTGCGAAAAGGTATCGTCTCCCATCCAGAGTGACGGACTTCATCCGGGAGCATCACGGCACGTTAATGACCCGCTACCAATATGGAAAGGCATTGGCTGTGGCAGAAAATCCTGAAGATGTCGACCCAACGCTTTTTACCTATCCAGGTCCTGCACCCCGTTCAAAAGAGACCGCCATCCTGATGCTTGCTGATGGCACGGAAGCACGCTCGCGTGCCAACACTGCCCGCACGGATGAAGAGATCCGGGATGTCATAAACTCGGTCATTAGCGTCTGCAAGGATGCTGGTCAGTTTGATAATACTGACCTGACACTGGAAGACCTGAGCACTATTCGAGAATCTTTCTTCAATACCCTTCAGCGATCCTACCATCCCCGAATACAATATCCTGAGACCAGGCGCGGTAAAACCGAGCCGGTCAACATTACTAACCAAACGCAAACCCCTGCTGAGAAATAATATGCTCACCATAAAATCCCGCCAATCAATCCGAAAAGAATTGGATACGAAACGTCTGCATCAAGCGGCTTCTACCGCATCAAGCTTTTTGGGGTTTGAAACTCAGCCTGGCATAACACTTCAGATTACGGATGACAAAACGATCCGGAAATTCAACCGTCAGTATCTTGGAATAGATGAGAGTACAGATGTGCTCTCCTTCGAAAATGCCTTTACTGATCCGGAGAGTGGTGAGACTTATTTGGGTGATATCCTGATCTCCTATGAAACGGCACAAAGGCAGGCAGATTCCCGTGGTCTGGATCTGATGGCTGAGCTTGAAATGCTGCTCGTGCACGGAATATCTCACCTGGCAGGGATGGATCACGCCTCGCGAACTGATTGGCAGGAGATGTCAGCCATGCAGGATGCCATCCTTACTGAACTCAATAACCCAATCCAAAAAAGCATTCACAAGCCAGAATAACTCAAGCTTTTCAGCATTCAAACGCCTGGGTTTCCCCAAAAAACAGGCACTTTTCTCATCCTGTTTGGTGGTATTTCACCCCATTTCACGGGAGAGGGCAATTTGTCTGGTACAATCCATCCAGGCGATCGCACGGATCTTTATATAAACATGATTCTGAACAAATTGCCAATTAAAAAAGGAGACCTTAGGAGTAAATATGCATAAAGATTTCTTGGACATCATCGATTACACGCCCGAAGAGCTGCTCGCTTTGCTCGATTTAGCCGTCGAATTAAAGAAAGAGTATCAGGCAGGCGGCAATCAGCCCACCCTGAGAGGAAAAGTGTTGGCGTTGATTTTTCAAAAGCCTTCACTTCGAACACGTGTCAGCTTCGACATGGGCATGCGCCATCTCGGTGGAGACGCGCTGTATCTTTCCCCAAATGAAATCGGACTTGGTAAACGCGAATCGATTGCCGACATCGCCCGGGTGCTCTCAGGTATGGTACACGGCATCATGGCGCGCGTGTTTGAGCACCAACACGTGCTCGAGCTCGCGAAATGGTCGTCCATCCCGGTCATCAACGGTCTCAGTGACTACAGTCACCCCTGCCAGGCAATGGCAGACATCATGACCGTCTATGAAGAATTCGGCAAAATCAAAGATGTCAACATTTCCTATGTCGGTGATGGCAACAATGTGGCTGTCTCCCTTATGCAGATATCTGCCAAATTAGGCGCAAACTTCACAATCGCGAATCCCGCGGGTTACGACATGCCAGCACAATCCATCGAAACTGTCAAACCTATTGCGGCTGCCAGCGGGAGCAAGTTAACTTTCCTGAATGATCCGCACGAAGCTGTTAAGAGTGCTCATGTTATTTACACTGACACCTGGACCAGCATGGGTCAGGAAGAAGAAAGCGCTAAACGTGAAGCGATCTTCCCCCCTTACCAGGTGAATGATCAGTTGGTAGCTGAAGCCGACCCGGAAGTGATCGTTTTGCACTGTCTTCCCGCTCATCGAAACCAGGAAATTACCGACGAAGTTGCTGACGGACCTCACTCACGCCTATTCCCTCAGGCACACAATCGCCTGCATGCCCAGAAAGCCATTCTACAAACACTATTAGGAGACAGATAAATGAATACTAAGGACTACATCGAACTGGAAGACCAATACGGCGCGCACAATTACAAACCGCTGAGTGTCGTACTCTCTGAGGGTAAAGGTGTTTGGGTTTGGGATGTTGATGGCAAGCGATACCTCGACTGCCTAAGCGCATATTCTGCGGTCAACCAGGGTCACTGCCACCCGCACATTGTCAAAGCCATGGTCGATCAGGCACAAAAAATGGCTCTCACATCACGCGCTTTCCGCAACGACAAACTTGGCAAGTTCTATAAAAAACTGGTGGACCTTACTGGGTATGAACGCGTCCTGCCGATGAATAGCGGCGCGGAAGCTGTTGAGTCTGCCATCAAAATTGCCCGCAAATGGGCTTATGTGACCAAGGGCGTCCCCAAGTATGAGGCGGAAATCATTGTCGCTGCTGGCAACTTCCATGGTCGCACAGTCACCATCGTTTCGTTCTCAACGGAAGATTTTTACAGGGAAGCATTTGGACCCTTCACTCCTGGTTTCAAGATTGTTACTTATGGTGACATTGAAGAGATGAAAGCCGCTATCACCCCCAACACCGCGGCAGTTATGCTTGAACCGATTCAAGGCGAAAACGGTGTGGTTCTCCCTCCAGATGGCTACCTCAAAGCTGTAGCTGATCTCTGCAAAGAAAACAATGTTTTATTCATCGCTGATGAAATCCAGACGGGACTTTGCCGGACTGGCAAGTTTTTTGCCTCGCAGCATGAAGACGTGCGTCCTGATGTAACCGTCATCGGCAAAGCGCTTTCAGGTGGCATGTATCCTGTCTCGGCTGTCCTTTCTGATGACGCCGTTTTGGGTCTGTTCCAACCCGGCGAACACGGTTCCACCTTCGGTGGTAGTCCGCTGGCCGCAGCTGTGGCTGTGGCAGCTCTTGAGGTTTTGGACGAAGAACACCTGGCAGATCGCGCGACCGAGCTTGGAAATTACTTCATGTCCAAGCTGCGCGAAATTCATGCCCCATTAGTGAAGGAAATTCGCGGACGGGGTTTGTTGGTCGGCGTTGAGCTTCTTCCTGAAGCTGGCGGCGCTCGTCGATACTGCGAAATGCTGCAGGAAGCCGGCATCCTTGCCAAGGAAACGCACGACAACGTGATCCGCTTTGCGCCACCTCTGATCATCGAGAAAGAAACCCTCGACTGGGCGCTCGAGATCATTGCGGATGTACTGAACAGATAAGGAAGTTAACTATGTACCGGTTTGCCAAGATCGTCGCCACGTTGGGTCCCAGCAGTTCAGATGAAGCCGTGCTGGTAGAGATGGTGAAGGCAGGTATGGATGTCTGCCGTTTAAATTTTTCACACGGGTCCCACGAAGACCACGGTGAGAAGATCAAGCTAATCCGCAAGATCTCAAAAAATCTTGGCAAACCAGTTTCAATCCTTATGGACCTCCAGGGTCCAAAATTACGCATAGGCGTTTTGCCCAATGGGGTTATTAAGCTCCGGTCAGGGCAAGAAGTTGCACTAAGTTCTCGCGATGACCCACAAAACCTGCCTGAAGATGTTGTTTTCATTCCTTTTGATGTTCCCAAACTACACGAAGTTCTTGTTCCTGGCAACCATATCCTGCTGGACGATGGTCAGCTTGAATTTGAAGTGCTTCGCCTGGATGGTGAAAACATTTTCGCCAAAGTCATTCTTGGCGGTAACCTGAAATCTCACAAAGGTGTCAATCTGCCTGGTTCCAATCTCGACATTCCAGTCCTTACCCCCAAAGACCTCGAAGATCTGAAGTTTGGGCTTGAGGCAGGGGTTGACCTGGTAGCAATATCTTTCGTCAAAAAAGCCGCAGATATTGAAATGGTACGAGATACTATGCGCAGTATGTCTGGCAATCGAAGGATACTACCGATTGTTGCCAAATTAGAGCGTCCTGAAGCTATCACTAATCTTGACGAAATTGTCAGAGTGACGGATGGTGTGATGGTTGCTCGGGGCGACTTGGGCGTGGAGATATCACCCGCCCTGGTGCCTTCGGTCCAGAAAGAGATCATCAAGAAAGCAAATAACCTGGGAAAATTTGTGATCACCGCAACCCAGATGCTTGAGTCGATGATCAACAATCCCCGCCCCACCCGCGCTGAAGCAGCTGATGTCGCCAATGCAATATTCGATGGCACTGATGCCGTTATGCTTTCAGCTGAATCTGCTGCCGGAAAATATCCGGTGCAGAGCATCCGCATGATGGCAGACATCATTCTGGAGTCCGAACACCATGCAGAGGATTGGGGACATCACAACATTCTGCAAGCCGACGTCTCAACTGACGATGCCATCGTAATATCCCATGCCGCGCGCGATATGGCCAAGGATAAAGACGTTGCCGCAATCGTAGTCTTCACCCGTTCAGGGATTTCTGCCCTTTGGATCAGCAAGACCAGACCAAATGTACCGATTTACGCTTTTACTCCTGAAATCAGCACCTACCAGTGGTTGGGAATTTGTTGGGGAATAACACCCTTCCGCGTTCCACATGCCGACACCCTGGAAACAATGGTTACTCATGTTGAAACTGCATTGTCAGCTGGCACGCATCTGAAGGGGGGCGATCAGGTGGTTGTAATCACGGGTTTCCCTGTCGGCGCGTTTACCAGCCCAAACCTTGCGATGCTTTACACCCTCAAAGGTTGATGCTGAGGTTAGATCCAGCAATATTAAGATGTACTAAACCTCAACAATCACAACCACCCGCTATGCGGGTGGTTTGCACTGAGGCTATAAGCCTTGT
>CAYSVX010000042.1:0-15972 GCA_964434665.1 uncultured Anaerolineaceae bacterium | reverse complement strand
CAATGCCGCCTTGCAATCTTATGGCGTTATCAGCCTGGCGCCGGCAAATCCTGCCGAAACAGTCTCACGCTTTTTTAAAAAAGAAGCTGATGTGGGTATCCTCGTCACTTCGGAAGAAGACGGTGTCACGCTCGAACTCAACCTGATCATCGAATACGGTCTTCGCATCAAATCAGTGGCGGATTCGGTCGCAGATAGCGTCAAGTACAGTGTCGAAAAAACCATGGGAATCCCAGTCAAACGGGTAGATGTCCATGTCAGGGGCTTAAGAATTAGTAACCCAGATTAATAATGCTCATAGGTGCTGAATGAATGAATTGTCTCGAACCCTGCCAGATGAGGCTGAACGCCACCGGCTGCTGCAGTCTCCCATCAATGGCGATGGGCTCATGCTACTCTTTGAAGCTGGCCTGCTCTGGCTGACAACCAACCAGCAGTATGTCAACTCTTTAAACGTCTTTCCGGTGCCAGATGGCGATACTGGTACCAACATGGTTCTCACCATGCAGGCTGCCTTTTCTGAAGCTGATCAGAATCGTTCGACGAATGTTGGAGAAACAGGTCGCCATTTTGCTCAAGGCGCTCTGATGGGTGCCAGGGGAAACAGCGGTGTGATCCTTTCGCAGATCTGGCGCGGATTTTCACGCGCGCTCGACCATTACGAAACGATGGACACTGGTCTGCTTATGCGCGCCATGCAGGAAGGGCGCAACACCGCCTACAAAGGTGTTGTCCGACCCGTGGAAGGTACCATCCTGACTGTTATGAAGGATATGACCACCGCGGCGGAGGAAGCGTTGAAAGAGGAGTCCAGTCTCAGCCAGATGCTGGTAGCGATAGTGGCAGCTGGCGATGAGAGTGTGAAGAACACTCCTGAGCTGCTGCCGATCTTGAAGCAAGCTGGCGTGGTGGACTCGGGTGGGATGGGATTGTTTTACATCTTTGAGGGTATGCTGCGTATGCTCCAGGGGCTTTCACTGGATGCATCTGGTGCGGTTTTGCGACCGCTGGCAGAGCTCGACCTGACGAACGCGATGGAGACGGTCGAGGAAGGTCAGGATTATGAAGTCGTGATTGACTTTGCTCCCAACGGGCATTTCACATTGGAGCAATACTACGATGGATTAAGCGATATCGGCACAAGCATCCAGGTGGGTGAGGGTGATGGCATTTATCGTATGCACATCCATACCGCGCTGGAAAAAAGATATGAGCCGATCGCTTACACAGAGAGCCTGGGCATTGTCAAGAAAATCATAATGGAAAACCTCCAGGACCAGATGAACAGTCGTGGCAAAGAAGACGCCAAGCTAACTCTGGCAACAATCAATCCTGGCGAAGTTGCCGTGGTGGCGGTTTCGCCTGGGGAGGGTCTCTCGCGCATTTTTGCCAGCCTGGGTGTTGCAGCGATTGTTCAAGGTGGGCAAACAATGAACCCCAGCGTCAAAGAGCTGGTTGCAGCCTTTGAGAATCTGCCAACTGACCAGATTGTCATATTACCCAACAATAAAAACATCATCCTGGCAGCCCAGAATGCTGCAAAGGTGAGCGTCAAGAAAATCGCCATTATACCTACCAGAAACGCCCCCCAGGGCTTCGCGGCGATGCTGCGTTTGAACCCGGATGACTCGCTTGAGGAAAATGAAGCCTCCATGCGAGAAGCGATCACCGAGGTGCATACTGGAGAGATCACCATTTCGACGCGCTCGGTAGAGATAGAAGGCGTGCAGGTGGAAAAAGGGCAGGTCATTGCTTTGTATGACGGCAAATTGGTTTCATCTGCGGCTACAGTTGAAGGAGCTCTTGAGGAGTTATTCCAGAAGGCGCACCTGGACGAGATAGAGAGGATCACTTTCTTCTACGGGGAAGGGATCACCCAGCAGCAGGTCAACAAGCTCGGAGATGGTGTTCGCGAGAAATACCCGGACAAAGAACTCGAAATCCACGAAGGCGGTCAGCCGCACTACCAGTTGATCATCGCCTTCGAATAGCGAGATTATGATGATAAGAAACGGTCGCAAGACCGTTTTTTTTATATGGTATGAGAGCTTCATTTGAACCAAAATCCAATATAGCATTTTAATAATTGGTAGTATTGCGCGTAGGCTAATCAATTCCTTCTTCATATATCAACACACGCGCTTCATTGGGTACATCTTATTATGGTCGACGATGCGTCGACCATGCGTGGCATTCTTTTTCGGTTGGTGTAGGGAAAAGGCCTGCCTTTTCCAAGTTGTTTTTTTAAATCACTAAAGGCGGTTGATGTGGGCACCAAATATGGCTGTTGCTCGTTGTTGTTTGGTCGACGCGGGCGTCGACCCTACGGTAGTTGTCGTCGACGAAGTACATCAACCGTATGGGAATTGTGGTCTGGGACGGCGGTTACCAAAGGTACTCAATAGAAATTCCTTCGTAAATCGATTATTATTAGGCATGGGAAATGGGTCCTAATATGGCTAAAGTCACCGAAAAGTATGCAAATTTCATCAAGCTTGAACGCAGCAAAGGCTATCAAAATACCGCAGTGGTCGGTGGTTTTGGGGCCTTGGCAAACACCTGGCCTTCCGAGGCGCGTGAGTCTGGTTTGCCGGAACCTCTGATTACAAAGGTGACGCAGTTCTTACGAAAGTATAAAGACAAATCAGCTGAAAATCGCCGGAAAGACCTGATCGAGCTGACTTCCTGGCTTGGCTTGACTGAGATCGGCAACTTCCCACCAGCTCCCACTGGCGAGTCAACCACAAAACCAGTTACTTCGTCAAACTCAAAACACACACAAACTGAACCTGCTGCAAAAACAGCAGCGCAAACCACCCAACCGAAAAGCTCAAAAAAAACAGATTTTCGAGCAGTTCCCAGTCAACCGCAGATGGGTCTGGACGCATCCGTAAGTGTGATCCGGGGAGTGGGCGATAACCAGGTTAAGAACCTTGCCAAGCTTGGAATTTTCACCATACGCGACCTGCTCTATCATTTTCCGCGCCGCTACGATGATTACTCGAAATTGAAGACCATCAACCAACTGCGCATTGGCGAAGAGGTGACCATTGTCGCTACTGTCAATAACATCACCCGATTTGAAACTCGCAAAGGGCGTATTCTGATTGAAGCGGTTGTTTCTGATTCCACTGGCAGCATGAGGCTGTTGTGGTTCAACCAGGAGTGGCATCTTCGCAATTTGCGCCAGGATATGATGATCTCGATCTCAGGGAAGATCGACACTTATCTTGGACGTTCAGTTATTTGGCACCCAGAGTACGAAGCCCTGGACCAGCAGCAGCTGAACACAAACCGCATAGTGCCCGTTTACCCTCTGACAGCGAAGGTCACCCAGAAATGGTTGCGCAGGACGATTTTTTCGACATTGAAGTATTGGGTACCCCGCCTCAATGAAACCTTGAGCGAACCAATCCAACAGCGGGCCAGGGTTACCGGATTACCGCAAGCCCTCAACCAGGTTCATTTCCCCGATGACATGCAAGCGCTAACAACCGCACAAAGGCGCCTGGCATTCGACGAGCTTTTCACCCAGCAGCTCGGCATCATCCAACAGAAACGCCAGTGGCTGGAATTGAGCGGAAAACCCTATCCGGTCACGGATAAGTGGCTGAGCACTCAAATTGACTCGCTGCCCTATGAACTCACAAGTGCCCAGATACGCACAATTGATGAAATCCGCAAGGATGTCTCAAGCGCTCATCCAATGAACCGCCTCCTCCAGGGCGATGTAGGCTCCGGCAAGACCGTCGTAGCGCTGGTAGGGATGGCGATGGTTATTTCCCATGGTGCCCAGGCGGCTTTCATGGCGCCTACTGGCATCCTCGCGGAGCAGCATTACCAAACCTCGCTGCAATTGATGACTAAAAGCAAGGGAAAGCAACAGCCGTTCCTTGAGCCAGGTCAGGTGCGGCTATTAACCGGAGACACCTCCTCAACGGATCGCAAGGAAATTGCCGCAGGATTGAAAAATGGTTATATCAAACTCCTGATCGGCACGCACGCGCTGATTGAAGACCCTGTCAGGTTTCAGAATTTGCAGATAGCAGTTGTGGATGAGCAGCACCGGTTTGGCGTCGCTCAACGGGCAGCACTGCGTAATAAGGGCGATAATCCCCACTTGCTGGTCATGACCGCCACGCCAATTCCACGTTCGCTTCAGCTGACGGTTTTTGGCGGGTTGGATGTGAGCGTCATGGACGAGATGCCCAAAGGAAGAATTCCCATAACTACCATCATCGCCTTTCCTACGGAGCGCGAAACGGTTTACGACCGGATCCGGGACGAAGTGGAGCTTGGGCACCAAGCTTTCATCATTTATCCTTTGGTGGAAGCGGGTGAGAATGAGGAAGTAAAAGCAGCGGTCGAAGAACAGGAACGCCTCCAGAAGGAGGTCTTCCCTGAACTGCGCGTGGGACTGGTCCACGGAAGGCTCAAACCTGCTGAAAAGGATGAAGTGATGTTCCGCTTCCGCGCGGGTGACTTTGATATCCTGGTTTCGACTTCGGTTGTTGAAGTGGGAGTGGATATTCCTAACGCGACGATCATGATCATTGAAGGAGCAAACCGCTTTGGTTTGGCGCAGTTGCACCAGTTTCGGGGTCGGGTTGGTAGAGGAGAAGCGCCTTCGCATTGTTTCCTCATACCTGACACGGAAGACGTTGCAGAAAATAAACGATTATTGGTGATGACCCAGACGAACGACGGCTTTGTGCTGGCAGAACAGGATTTGAGGGATAGAGGTCCTGGCGATTTCCTTGGCACCCGCCAGGCGGGTTTCAATGAGTTCAAGATGGCTTCGCTGGCGGATGTGCGCCTGATTCATCTTGCCCGGGAGGTTGCCGAGGAAGTGCTGGAAGCAGATCCCGGCCTGGAATTACCCGAACACCTGCCCTTGAAGCAGGCTGTGGAGAAGATTTTGCCGTCAAGTGACGGTGAGGGAGATGTGAGCTGATGACAAAAATCGTTTTTCCCGGTACTTTTGACCCAATCCACTACGGGCATGTGGATATCGCCATGCGAGCGGCTTGCCTGTTTGATGAGGTGGTTGTGGCGGTCTATGATAAACCCCTTAAGAACCTGCTTTTTTCTCCTGAGCAGCGTATCAACCTCGTGCGTGAAGTTTTACGATCTCAGAGTCGGATCACCGTCTTAGGTTATTCTGGTCTCACGGTAGGTTTCGCGCGGGAAATTGGTGCCAAGGCGATTGTGAGGGGGTTGCGGGTGTTCTCAGATTTCGAATACGAATTCCGCATGGCGCTCGCCAACAACCGCCTGGATAGCGAGATCGACACAATCGCTTTGATCACGAACGAAGAAAATACCTTCCTGTCATCGTCAACGGTCAAGGAGATTGCTTCCTTGGGCGGTGATGTCAGCAGCATGGTGCCGCCAATTGTCAACCTGGCGCTTATTGAACATTTTAAGGATCTGGTTTACGACCCCAAACCCCAAACGAATCCTTCTGAATGAAGAGCTCATCTGGATTGGATAATTTCACCTTTGATGGCGTTTTAAGAATCATCTGATTAGTGATAAACTATTAGAGAATCAACAAGTATTACGGAGACAAAAAAATGGACATTTTACATCTTGTCGATCGCCTCGAAGAACTTTTCAACAACAGTAAACCCATCCCACTTTCTCGCAACGTCGTGGTGGATGAAAATTCCTTTATGGACATCATCGACCAGATGCGTATTTCCATACCAGACGAAATCAAAAAAGCCCAGCAAGTGATTGCTCAAAAGGATCGCATCCTGGCACAGGCGCAGGAAGAAGCTAATCGCACCGTAGCTCTGGCCCGCGAAAAAAGCGAAAAGATGGTGGAAAAATCCGAAGTCTACCAAGCCGCCCAGGTCAAGATTGAGCAACTTACGGAGCAATCTCGTAGAGAAACCACACAAACCCAAGCTGAAGCTGACAGGTATGTTGTAGAGACCCTCAGTGGGCTCGAACGCGAGCTAAAGAAGGTCCTGCAACAAGTTCAGAATGGTATCGCCAGTCTGCTGCCTGGAGACAACCCTAAGTAAAACCTAAATTCCGGAGTTATCGGCAGGCACATCTTCTTTTTTGGATGTGCCTTTATTTTTGCCTGCAGCCCGCGGTTTTGGCGGACGACTGAAGATCAATTCACCATTAAAAGCATGCGCCAGAACTTCGTCCATATGCTCAACGAAAACGATGTTCATCTGATCCAGCGCTGGTTGTGGAACGTCCACAAGATCTTTTTCGTTTCGGGCGGGCAGGAGAACTGTTTTGATGCCTGCCCGGTTGGCAGCCAGAACTTTTTCGCGCACGCCCCCAATTGGAAGCACTCTGCCGCGCAAAGTAATCTCGCCGGTCATCGCCACGTCGTGCCTGACTGGCATGCACAACACTGCGGAGGTAAGGGCGGTTGCGAGCGTGATGCCCGCGCTGGGTCCATCTTTGGGTATGGAACCTTCAGGAACATGCACGTGGATGTCCACGTCCTCGAAGAAGTCCTCGGGGATTTTGAACGCTGCTTCCTTAGACTTCAGGTAGCTTAACGCTGCCTGGGCAGACTCCTGCATAATCTCGCCAATTTGTCCTGTAATCTGCAGGTTGCCTTTGCCGCTGATGACCAGAACCTCAACCGGCATAATCTCGCCGCCGTTTTCCGTCCAGGCGATCGCGGTTGCCATGCCAATCTCATCTTTTGCTTCAGCAGTCATCGGGAAAAACTCAACCGGACCGAGCATTTTCTGAACAAGCTCCGGATCCACCTCGTGTTCGAAGGCTTCTCCCTCTGCTTTCTTTGTGGCAAGCTTACGCAGTACACTGCCAATTTGGCGCTCGAGGTTCCTCACACCTGCTTCGTAGGTGTAGCTATTGATGATCAATTTCAAGGAATCGTCAGAAATTGCGATCTGCTCTTCATCCAGCCCGTTTTCCAGCAGCTGCTCGGGGATCAGGAACTGCCTCGCGATGGTCAGTTTTTCCTCTTCAATGTAGCCCGGGAATTCGATCAGTTCCATTCGGTCGAGTAAGGCTGGCGGAATGGTGGCGACAGTGTTGGCAGTTGTGATAAAGAAAACCTTCGAGAGGTCATATGGTACTTCGAGATAATGGTCGGAGAAACTGAAATTTTGTTCCGGATCGAGCACTTCCAGCAGGGCGGCAGCAGGATCGCCCTGGAAATCGGCGTTGAGCTTGTCGACCTCATCCAACATGAACAGGGGGTTTACCACCCTGGCCTTAGCCATGGTTTGCAGGATGCGGCCCGGTAACGCCCCGATATATGTTCTGCGATGCCCACGGATTTCAGCTTCGTCGTGCACACCGCCAAGGGAGAGGCGAATGAACCTGCGGTCCATAACCTCGGCGATTGATTTGCCCATGGAGGTTTTGCCTGTTCCAGGAGGACCGACAAAACACAGGATTGGTTGGCGGTCTTTTTTGGGCTTTAAACTGCGAACCGCTAAAAATTCGAGCACGCGGTCTTTGGCTCGCTTCAAGCCATAGTGATTATGGTCCAGGACTTCACGCGCACGCGTGAGATCGAGGTTATCAACAGTGCTCTCGGTCCAGGGCAGATCAGACAGCCAGCGAATATAGGTGGAAAGCATTCCTGTTTCCGGTGAAAAGAGGGGCATGGACTGCAGCCGGCTAAGTTCGCGATCCGCTACCTCACGCACTTCAGGGGGGAGATCCAGCGCGGCAAGCTTCTCTTCCAGTGTGCGAATTTCGGGGTCGGCTGAGCGTCCATCATTCAGCTCTTTTTGGAACTTGGAGATCTTCTCACGCAGGAATGCTTCCCGTTGGGATCTGTCCATCTCACTTTGAACCTGATCCTGGATCTCATTTTCGAGTTCGATTAACTCATTTTCCTGGATTAGCATTGCATACACCATGCGCAGCCGACTCAGACCATCAATTTCTTGCAGGATCAGTAATCGCTGTCGGTCGTTAAAATCAACTGCTGTCGCAATGGCATCCGCGAGCATACCGGATTGTTTGATTTCACCCATCATGTTGAGCATCTCAGGCGCGGAAGTGCCGCTCACATAATGCCAGGATTCGACCGCCTTAAGTACACTTCTGTGCAATGCCAGCGTGGTTTTTGCTTGACTGGTTTTTTCCTTTACCACTTCCGCGGTTCCCTGCACAACATCTTCCTGGTTGAGCCTGAGTTTTATCAGATTGACCCGCCGGCGTGCCTGGAAAAGGAAAATTACGTTGGAAGAATCCGCGAAGATCGGATTCCCCACCGCACATTCCAGACCCACAGGGTAATAATCATCTGGAGTGAAGAGGTTTTCGTCCTCAGTAAACGCCATAATGACCGTCTGGTAATTTTCAGAAGCCCGGCGGATGACATCCAGGATGGGGGAATCTTTGCTCACCTGAACAGCAGTCATCGATTCAGGTAAAACTATTCCTTCGTTGCGGAAGACTACTTCAGCATCAAATTGACCCAGCTTATCAGTCTTGCGGTTTTTGATAAAGTTGAGTGAGTCCAATCCACTCAGATCAGGCGGGTTAAATGACCTGAAAAAATCACGGTCTTGCGGAAAGTTATCTCGGGGCATGCTTAGTCCTGTTTTTCTTGTTTTTGATGTTGGGCAGTCAGTTCAGTCCAGACCACTCTTGCGGCAGCAGCCACGAAGACGCTGCCTGTAACGATGATCCCTTTTTGCTTTCCCGCCAGCTTCAAGGCTTCGGGCAAAGCTTCCTCCATGCGGTGAAAAGCAATCACGGGTTTTCCATAGGGCTCAATTTGCATTTTCAGTTCAACCGCGTCGGCTGCGCGGGGATGGATCGATTGGGTTGCCACCACCGTTTTGACTCGTGGAAGGATGAATTTGAACATCGTGTCAAGCTCTTTGTCAGCGGAAGCTCCAAAAATCAGAACAAACTCCTTGCCGGGGAAATATTCGTCAAGCGTTTCAACGAGCCGCTCCATGGAATCGCCATTGTGGGCGGAATCAATCACGACAGGTGGTCTACGCCGTAATAATTCAAAGCGGGCTGGCCATTCTACCTGCCTGAATCCCCGCTGGACTGCCCGACGGCTGATTTTGAAGCCTGTCCGCTTCAGTTCATCCAGAGCCGCAAGTGCGGTGACTGCATTTTCCATCTGATGATGTCCGAGTAGCGGGAGGTGCAGGAGAAGCTCCTTGCCAGCCAAACTCGGCCTGGTGGGTGAGGTGGAGTTATCCATCCGCCGCACTTGAATCTTTTGTGTGCTGAGGTTGTGCGAGATTTCGTGATAATCGAAAACGTTTTCCACCTGAGTGAAAGGGGATTTCCTCTCGGTTGCCAGGTGAACAAGCTCTATCATTGCCTCGTCGGTTTGCGGCGCGATCACTACAGGTTTGCCGGGTTTGATGATCCCGCCTTTTTCATAAGCGATTTCGGTCAGGGTATTGCCCAAAACCGCCATGTGGTCGTATGAAATTGGCGTGATGACCGAGACCACTGGATTAACCACGTTCGTAGCGTCCAACCTGCCGCCAAGCCCGACTTCCAGGACTGCCAGATCCACCTTTTGTTTTCTGAAGTACAGAAAAGCCAGGGCTGTGGTCAATTCGAAGGTGGTGGTGTCTTTGACGATCTCCGTTAACGGTCGCAGTTCATCGGTCAGAGTGACCAAATCTTCTTTGCTGATCCACTGACCGTTGATGATGATGCGTTCCTGGAATTCGACCAGGTGCGGAGAAGTGTATAGCCCGACCTTGTAACCGGCTGCCTGCACTGCTGAAGCGATGAACGAGGAGGTTGACCCCTTGCCTTTTGTTCCTGCAACGTGTACACACGGAAAGCTTTCGTGCGGATTTCCGAGCAATTCCATCAGTTTTTGCATGCGGTCCAGCTTGAAAAAACGGTGTGTGTCATCCACGTGCCGCTTCATACTGAAGTCCACCCAGCTATAAATCCAGTCTAAACTTTGTTGAAATTTTTCCTCAAGCGTTTCCATCGACTCTCCAATGTAAACAATAATTATAAACGCTCCCTGCCGCTTTGACAGGGAGCGTTATTAGAGTCAGTGTGGGGCTCAGGGTTCGACTGTGGTTACATCCGCCATGAGAACATATCCAAGGATGGCGAAGTCGCCACTGCGATATTCAACCAGGATGCATTCCCGGTTAAAAGTGTCAAAGCGCCGTTCTGCCATCGGCAGGAGAGTCAGAGTCATCCCGGCTGGGATACGTCCAGTGGCGCGGAAATTGTCGTAGCAGTCACTGCGTGCCCAAACTTCCCTTAGCGTTTGCACCACCACGACTGGCGTCGGGGTGATAGTGTAAGTGGGTGTGGGGGAATAATCCGGCGTGGGCGTCGGCGTAATGGTTGGAGTGGGCGTGATCGTGGGTGTCAGCGTAATGGTTGGAGTAGGCGTGATGGTTGGTGTGCGAGCCAGATTGCGTTCGTAGGCGGCATTGGAGATGCCTCTGAAGGCCAGAGAAATCAGCAAACCGATCACGATCAGGGCAACCAGAGCCGCCAAACCACCAATGACGTAAGTCGGCAGGAATCTGCGCTTCAATTCGAGGATCTTTGGGTCCTGGGGGAAGCGTTTGCGGGGTTTGGCGCTGATTTTAAGGGCATCCAGCGCGAAGAACTTGTTGCCAGTTTTCATGGCTTCTTCAGCCCGCGTCATGGCGTCTTCGTTGGCATGGATCTCTGTCTCGAGGGTGCTGATCTCGTTCTCGAGCGAGAGACTCTGCGAATCGTAGGCATCCAGCTGGCGCAGCAAATCCAGGTTTTCGCGGGCAGCGTCCACCTTTTGGCGCGCGAGTGTTGCTGTTGGGGCTTCGGCGGCTTCCAGCTTGAGGCGCTGCGTGTTTTCGAGCAGATTTTGAATGGTCGCTGGGATCAACAACTCGAGTCGGTTGCGCAGGCGGCTGAGCTGGTTAACCTCGCCGTATTTCATGCGGATCCGTTCCAATTTGGTCCGGGCATCCGCGAGTTTAGCGGGCGGGATCTTCCCGCTCAAGCTTACCGTGTCGCTGACGTCATTTAGCAAGCTGATGTCCTGACGGACTTCGCTGGCCTTGTCGATGTATTCGGGGATTGCCACCGCGCTGGCAGCCGTTTGAATCTTGCCCAAGGCTCCCACAAGTTCGCCCTGGGAAAGCAGGTTCAAGCCTTCTTTATAGACATCATAAGCTTGCATCTGGTTTTCAAGGTCGTGGCGTAGCTCCTCACCTTCGCGCCAGCGTTTGATTCCGGCATCCTGCAGGTGGTCAAAAGCCTCGTCAAGGTAATCGAGCGCGACCTTGTAACGGAAAACGCGTGCAGCGCTTTGGGCTTTGCCATAGGCTTTGCCCGCTTCAGGGGGCAAGGCTACCGAGGGGATGTTGCCCGAACGAAGATACTCTTCGGCTTCGCTGTGATGCTCCTGGGCACGCGTCCAGCCTGGCTCCATCTGGATGACTTTTTCATACAAAGGAATGGCAACCTGGTAATTGCCTTTGTAAAACGCCTCTTCAGCCTCATCCATCATGCGCTCAGCCTCCGGGTCGTGCGCGGATTGGAAGAAACGCCTCAAGGGGTCGCTATCGATGCCGGAATTGAGTTCCGCGCCCAGGTTGGTTCGGGTCAGGGGTGGAACATCGGGCATTTTTGCTGATTGCTGGGGAGATGCGCTTTGAAAGATCGATTCGCCAGAAGGTTCAGCAGAGGTTGCTGCCGGTGGCGGGGTGATAGCGGGTTCACTGCTGGTTGGCGTCAGCTGACCAGCGAGCCGGCGGGATTTCTCGCGCCGGACCTCACGAAGCAGCCTGTTGGCTTCTTCGAGTTCGTCCACGCTGATATCGTCACCCAACCGGTTGGTGGCATGCGCTTCCAAGAGGGTGGAGAGTTCGCTTTCCACCTGCGCAAGCGCGTCATCGCTTGGGGAAGGGTTTGATAAAACACTGAGTGCCTTTTCAATGAGGTCGTTAATCATTGAGGTCCTTTCGGGTTAAACAGCAGCCTTGGTGCTACTGCCTTTTGTTATATAGAAACATGAGCTTTTCTTTCATCTCGGTTGGAGTCTGAAAGCGTCCGTCCAAGGCGCTTTCGAGAAAGCTCATCTCATCGGCGTTCAGCCGGTTTTGGACATCGAACGAATATGAGGCTTTGTAATGCGTCGGGGCATTGGCGATGTCTTCCGGTCGGTTTGGACCAACTGCCACGGAACCCGGAGCTTGCCTGCCGGTGAAGATGTGATGCAGGGCACGGGAGCTGAATTGCACCAGGTCGGAATGCTGTACTTCAGGCGAGAAGGTTTGCGGGAGCCAGTGCCCGATGTTCCAGTCCAGCATGATCACTTTTTGACGATATTCGTTCCAATAATAGTGCAGTAATTTATGGTCCAGGTAGATGGCGCCTTTTGCGTGGGCTTGTTCCAACATACCGCAAATTTGGATGGAGATGTCGATCACTTGTTTCATATTCAGGTTTCGGACGAAGTTACCGCGCGTGTAACCGGCATCACAAAGCAAATAAAGGTTGTCTTCCCAGCGGCGTTCAAGAATGAGAAACGCAAGCCAACCGTCCTGAAGGCGCTCCTCAAATTGGTCGATGACTTCCTGGATCTCGTCCAGGTCAAAAAGCGCGAGCGTGCCCCGAATTGAGGAAGCTTCCCCTTGTTTTTCCAGTATCTTGGAAAGGGGCGCGACTTCGGGCGGCCAAACTGTGCCTGAAGCGGGTTTTAGGTATCCAGCCTGAAGCATGGGTGTCAGCCCATTCAGTCCGTGCAATCCAGCGAGAATGTTGTACTCTTCGAGGAAAAGCGGCTTCGCGTAGGCAATCTTGTCGTGCCGCATTACTTTGAACGCTGGGTCTGGTCCAAAGCCTGTTTTGCCCAGCGCGTTCTTCAGCAAAAAGACGCGCGCGCTCGAGCCGCCAGCTTCGGGGATGGCAAAATCCTGCTGGGCAGCTGTCAGCCAGGTATCAAGCGGCTCAGCAAGATACAAGCCGCTTTGAGAGTCAAGAATTGCTTCGCGCATAATTCGCTATTCTACCATCGATGGCTTTTGGGCAAATCGAAGTAATCAGCATCTCTCCGCACGAGTTCGTCGAACCAGGGTAACAATGGATGGATCGCCTCAATCGTCTGGATGCTCTCAACGATGCTCGCGCGGTCACCCTTCTTGAGCAGTTCAAGGAATTGCTGATGCCAGCTGCGGAAAATCGAGGGTTTGCGGGATTGCGGCATAATTTGTTCATCGAGCTGCACGAGCGTGAACATCAAATCTCCAGCGCTGTTTTGCGCGGTCCGTGTGCGTGCCATTTCGGGCTGGTTTACGACTTTGTACGCCAGTTCGATGCCGCGCATTTCCCGGGCAATCTTTAGCAAGCTCTGGTTGATTTCGCTGAAATTTGCCTGGTAGGTTCCACTCAACCATTGCGTAACCACGCTTGCGCTGCGCTGCAATGATTGCCAGAACTGGAAGAAATTTGCCTGAGCGGTATCTATCTGGTAAATCATTTCTTCAATCAGCTCACGGTATAACCCCTGTTCAGGGATACGTTTCCAACTCAACTGGAGCCTTGCCAAAGCAGCACGGGAAATCGTTAACAGATCGTTGTTCCCAGCAGGGATGTCCAATGGGAATTGCTCCCAGCGTTTTTGTTTGATTTCGCTTAGTTTTGGAAGCAATTGTTTTCGCCAGGTCTCGTCCTGACGGCGGATCTCCCCCAGTATGCTCCAATCCCGTTCCAAGCTTTCAGGAAAATGGAATGTTGCCGGACTGCCAGACCGTACGTGCTGCTTCCAATTACGAACAGTTTCCAGCAATTCGAGAACCTGGCGCACGCGCTGTTGGTCCTCCTGGGGAAAAACTTCTAGGGAAGGGAGAGGGGCATCGCCATGGAGCTGTGAAAACAGCGCGCCAAACCCCGCTGCCAGATCGTAATAACCCTGGTGGAAGACTGGCAGCTGCTTACGGATCTTTTTCAGCGCTTCTGAGGGCAACAAAGAGGCTTTGAGGGCTTGATGATAATCTGCCAGGCAAGCCAATTGAGCGGCATCCAGGCGCACTGAAACGCGATAAGCCTCAGGAATCTCTACATGGAGCGATTGTAGACCCAACCAGCCCAGAGGCCACTGTGCAAGGCGTGCTTCTTCGCGCAGGTTGTCGATTGCCTGGGCTGTTTCCATACTGCGGAGGGCATGCAGCAGCATGGTTAGCCATGGCACATCACCCAACCGCTGAGCCAGGGGAGGAAGCGACGCGAGCAGTTCCGAGGCAAATTGATTTACTGCCTGGTGCTCCGAGGGACCCTGATTTAGCGTTTCCAACCAATCGGTCATCCGGCTGAAGTCGGTTTCCAGGGCGGGCAGATAACTTAGGCTTGGTTCGAGCAAAAACAGCTCCCTGGTTTGGTTTTGGGCAGTGACCAGGTCGCACTCTGCCCAGGCGCGGTAAATATCCCTGATCCTTGACATAGCCGCGAGGATGGACGTCTGCAGATCGGTGGCTGGGCGCAGTTGCAGGGCGGAAAAGTGATCCAATATCTGACGCAAAAGCAGAAACTTGTCCCCCAACTTTTCACCGGGTTTGAGCAACTCCCATTCATGAATGATCTTGTCGATGGAGTCGGTCAGGCTTTGCAGGGTGGCGATCGAGTCAGGCGCGAGTTTTTTCTGCAAGGCTGTTTCCACCCAACGGGCACTCTGCTTGTGCAACCCGACCAAATCTGTCGAAATTGGTGGGTAAGGGTTTGATATTAATTTTAGATTGCGCATAGAATTGAGAACCGGGTCGTTGACTGGCGCTGTATCTCCTGCCTGAAAGTTCTCTCTAAAAATCCAGGCAGCGTTGGTCCAATCGCTCTCAAATACCGCATGAAGCAGCCTTGCGAGGGTGGTTGATTCAATTTCACCAAATTGCTTAAGCAGATAGCCTCCCAGCTGCCAGTTTGGAGCGAGGTCGTGCTTAAGCTGTTCTTCCAGTATCAGGTACGCCTCGTTTGCTTGTTTGGTGTCGCCCTGATCCAATCTCTCGAGCAAGTACTTCTGACTGGCTGAGCGCAGGTCAGCTGGGTCAACTTCCACACCAAGTTGCTGTAAAGCCCGCATCAGATCCAGGGTTTGCTGTAAGCCATCCAAGGAATCCAGGCTCTTAAGATAACGACCGAAGAGCAGTTTGTACTCGATCACGCGCATGGAAAGATAGTTTTCCATGTACTCCACCCGCATTTGCAGGTGGTTTATTTCTTGATCATTCAGATTGCTCGCGCTTAATGGCCAACCAATATCCGCAATCAGCTCAGGGGAGGTCTGTTCGATCAACGCCCGGCCTTCTTCGAGCAATTGTTGATAATCCAGCATCGGACTCACGTTCTTATCTGTGGACTCTCTATTCAAATTAAGGCTGTTGCCCCAGTCGATGAAGGAAAGCTTGTTGGCTTGTGCATCCCAAAAGATGTGATCCATCTTTACGTCATTCCAGATCACGCCCTTTTCATGTGCTTTCTGCAGCAACTGAAAAGTAGCCGCCAAGACACTCAGGACGATCACCTGGGAGATGGGTGAGCCTCCTTGCAGTTTGCGCCGCAAGAGCTCCGAGATCGACACGCCCGTTACTTCCTCGCTGACGATGAACAGGTTGGCGGTGGAGGATGTGCCCTCGATGCTCTGGTCCAGGAGCAAGGGAGTGTGGACTTTTCTTCCGTGGCGTTCAACATCCAGACCGTCTAACAAAGCAAGGACCATGCCTTCATTTTCGATTTGCATTGCCTGGCGCACGATGGTTCCGCCTGAGACATTTTGGACAGGGCGCTTCATCACGCCTTGTTCTCTCCCGAGGGCGGTTTGGACGCGCAGCACTTCGCCAGCATCCCCTTTGCCGACGGTTTCGAGTATCTGCCAGACAGCCTTTCGTCCGGTAACTGTTTTTGCCATGCGCCCATTATAAAACCTCGTCCAATTATTTGCTTTTGCTTGTCAGCCTCGCTGAAAGTGCTGAGCGAGTTCAAACACATGTGAGACGATAGGGCTTTACAAAAAAGCACATTGGG
>CAYSVX010000041.1:0-16196 GCA_964434665.1 uncultured Anaerolineaceae bacterium | reverse complement strand
AGGGTGGGTTGGCGTCATATTATCTTGATCTGTCTTCACATCGAAATAGCCAACCCACCAATAACAGCATTGTTCCTTGATCACAGCGTTGATGCTGGACTTGCATATACTGCGGTGGGTTGGCTATAAAAACATGGTCATATTGCCCGTGATTAATGACGCCAACCCACCCTATACATTACATTGGAGTTGGATTGGTTTATTTGATGTCGGAGTGAGCCTGCGCCGAGCTTAATAAGATAGCGGTCACAAGGCAGGCTCATTCCGACCTACAGGTTCGTCTGACCTTCAGATCCTAATGACGCCAAGCCCACCTTACACCTCATGTTGTGTAAGCAAAAGTGATAACGTCAGGTTGAACCCCGCAAAAAGACACGGGGCAGGCTGCGCAACCTGACCTACGCAGACTTCTGTTGGTGGTTTGGATTTATTTAATCCAATGTCGGAGTGAGCCTGCGCCAACCTCAAAAATAAACAGCCATCATCAGGCAGGCTCATTCCGACCTACAGGTCTTGATCTTCAGCGGTCTCTCAACCATGCAAGAACCATAGAACAACTTAAAGGCGGCTACCTTGAGGAAAAGCCCAGTTCGCCAGCTTTATACCAGTTGTCCCGGTTGACAAACCATTACTTGCGGACTAAACTTAAATTTCAATTATTTGACTATACGAAACGTTGGAGTCATTATGAACGCACAAACTGAAGTCTTTAGCGCACACATCCAGGAGAGCACCCTGCTCCAGCCTGCTATCCAGGCTTGGAAAATCTACCTGCGCGATCAGGGCAGGTCCCACCACACGCTCAAAGCATTCACTGCTGATCTGGCACTTTTAGAGAACTTTTTGCCCACTGATAAAACCATCGGCAGCATCTCCACAAAAGACTTGCAAGATTATCTCGGCTGGCTCGAGAAGGACCGCGAAGTTCCCTGCAGCCCCAAGACCCTCTCACGGAGAATCACTTCGATCAAATCCTTTTTCCGCTGGCTCGTAAAGGGCGGCGTGCTCAATTCTGACCCCGCCGAGAAGGTAATCCAGAAGACGGTCATCAGCCCCCTGCCAACTGTACTCACGCAGTCCGAATACACCCGGGCACTCGACACTGCTGACGCGCTGCGCACAGCCGCCAACCCTGACCCGCGTCCGTATACGCTGATGTTGCTTGTGCTTGAAACCGCCATGAAAAAGGGCGAATGCCTAAGCCTGATGACCAACCATCTCGAGATCGAAAACCCCGACCAGGCTTATGTCCACATACGGTATGGTCAGTCACGCTACCGCTACAAGGAACGCAAGGTGGAGGTTTCTGCAAATTGGGTGACCGCATACCGCGACTACGCGGAAAAGTATCAGATCAAAGACCAAGTTTTTCCCTGGTCACAGCGCCGCCTGGAATATTTGCTGGAGGACGTCACCAAAGCCGCCAGTATGGAAAAGCACATCTCCTTCGACATGCTGCGCTGGACGAGCGCGCTGATTGACCTGACAAATGGAGTCGAGAAAGACAAGATTCGCCAGAAACTCGGCATTTCCAAGGTGCAATGGCGCGAAGTTAGCAACAAACTTCGCAGCCTGGCAGAAGATAATGGCTACCCCATTCCAGAAGAGACAGCTGAAGGCGAAACAGCCTAAAACCTTATTGAATTGAAGAGAATATGACATATACCGTTAAGAACCAACGGAAACACAGGTTTCCATGGGGCGTACTGCTTATTTTGGCTGCCCTGTTTTTTGTTTTGCTGGCAGTATCAAGCATCAATGAGATGCGCGACGGCAACCCCGGCTTTATGACCAACCTTTGGAATAAGCCAAACCCGACCGAGGAGGATCCCTGGCTTGCCAACAATCCCGACGCTATTCCAATCCCCAACGAAGTAAAGACGATCCTGCTGCTCGGCTCGGATTATCGCCCAGAGTTGGGCTACCGGACCGATGTGATGCTGTTGGTGGGGTTGAATACCCGCACCAACGAGGTACATCTGATCTCTTTCCCGCGCGATATGTGGGTCAACATACCGGGTCTGGGTGAACAGCGTTTGAATACCGCTTTCCCTTATGGCGACTGGCAACTGCTGAGCGACACTTTTGCGTCCAATTTTGGCTTCAGACCCGATCACTATGCCATGGTGGATTTTCAAGGGTTTAAACACCTGATCGATGTTTTGGATGGGATCGTCGTCACCGTTGGCGAACACATGGAAGACGAATGCCACATGAACGACTCGGGTTGGTGTGTGGTGGAACCGGGCGAAGTGCCTATGAACTCTGACGAAGCGCTGTGGTATGTGCGCGCCCGGTTGAACTCATCCGATTTTGATCGCACCCGTCGGGCACAGGAAGTGATCCAGGCTATGGCAAAAAAGGCACTCCAGCCATCCGAGATCCTCAACCTGGACAATGTGGTCCGGGCAATTTTCAGAACCGTTAAAACGGACCTGACCGTCTCGAATTCCATTCTCTACGTCCTGCCTGCCAGGAAATTCGTGGATTTAAATTTCACGACCTTTCGCCTGACACCTGATGACGCGGTACCAGGCACCACTTATGGCGGGGCTTCTGTGCTTTTCCCTAATTTTCCTGCCATCCGGGAGAAATTGCTCCAGTTTTACTGGATCAACTAATTAATTCG
Organism: uncultured Anaerolineaceae bacterium; assembly: GCA_964434665.1. Taxonomy (GTDB): domain Bacteria; phylum Chloroflexota; class Anaerolineae; order Anaerolineales; family Anaerolineaceae; genus Mesolinea. Next base: position 13,567 of record CAYSVX010000041.1, on the reverse strand, counting down.
GCGCGTGCAGCTGGAGGTGCAGGATCTCGCTTTCATCTCCAAGCAAGCGCCAAGCCTGGGCAATACGCAGCCCAGCCACCCAAAGAATTGATCCTCCACTCAGCACCAGCGGCCATCCAGCCCGGGCTGTTTGGGGGATTTTTTGGTTGACAAAGAAGTCGCTCAATTTCTGATGCTTCAATGCCATGCCCAAGGGAGACCAGCGTTCGCCGGTTAGCATCGGGCGAATCTCCAGCGGCCATTCAAGGTCCAGCGGGTTGAGCCAGGCGTGCATGGAATGACTTTTGAGCTCATCGGACAGGGCTTTGAACTTGCGGGCATCTACCAGTTCGGCGGTTAGCTCCCAGCCCGCGTTCAGCTTCACCCGACCACCGCGTTTCAGCTTGAGCCCCTTCAAGTCTGGAAGCTGCGGGTATTCCGCGTGCCGATGCTGATAGAGGCGAGGGGCTACCACAAATTCGCTCTCGAAACAGAAAACCCAAAAGCCGCCTGCCAGGGGAGCCCGCGACTTTCCGCTTGTAACCGCTGATAGTGCTCTCTCAACCGCCTCAAAACCCAAATCGCGCAGGTCCGGCAAAAGTTTTGCCAACGCCTGCCTCAAAACCAGCCTCTGAAGGCTAAGGTGCAAACCAAGAAAGACATCTCTATTGAAAACCAGCCCACATTGCTCAGTCCGGACGAGCACACGCGCGAAGGCATCATCAGCCTGGGCTTCAAGCAGTTCCCGGTCAGCTGAAAGGGTAAGCGCGGTGCGCGCGAGCGCTTGCCTGAAACCTGGATTATTTTCTTCCAGCTGTGGGATCAATTCGTGCCGCAAACGATTTCGAAAGAAGCTGAGGTCGGCGTTGCTCTCATCCTCAAGCACTTCCAAACCATGCGCCTGGCAATATTTCTGGATCTCCTGCCTGTGGATGGTCAGCATCGGGCGCAGCAGGGGCAGTTCGGGCTCAATTGTGCGCAAAATACTCCTGGGCTGCATGCCAGACATGCCATTCAATCCGCTTCCACGCAAGAAGTGCATCAGGACCGTCTCCACCTGATCATCGGCATGATGCCCCACCACCACCCCCTGGGCGCCGTGTTCGCGGGCGAGATCAAACAAAAAACGATAGCGGCACAGACGCGCCACTTCTTCGATGCCAAGTTTGTTTTGGGCTGCGTATTGCCCCACATCCTGCCGTTGACGAAAGAAAGGAAGTTCCCAATCAGCCATGATGTGGCTCAAGGCGTCCGCCTGGGCAGCGGAGCTCTCGCGCAGGGCGTGGTCGAGGTGCCCGACGATCAGTTTGAAGCCGCCCTCTCTCAGGCAGTGAACCAGGCAGAGGCTGTCGGCACCGCCCGAAACTCCGACCACCAATGGCAGATCGGGGTTGACACCACATTCCTTGAGCATGGACTGAGCTACGCGTTCTGCTAACATGCCCAAATTATAGCATTCACCCTGTTTTTCCTCGACAGAGCCGGTATGTTGTATACTTATGCAATGGTACCCGATCCCTTTGTCATCGGTCTCACGGGGAATATCGCCTCTGGCAAGAGTGTGGTCTTGCAGCACCTGGCAAACCTTGGCGCTCTGGCGATCGATGCCGACCTGGTTGCGCAGGAAACTTATCTGCCCGGGAATCCCGCTTACGAACCGATCCTCTCACATTTTGGTGCTGATCTCGCATTAATCGACGGGCAGATCAATCGCAGCAAACTTGGACGGATCGTTTTCCGCGATCCTGGCGCTTTGGCTGAACTGGAAGCAATCATTCATCCCCTGGTCTCCCAAAAGATCCTTGACATCATTAACAAAACCCAACGCAGTGTTGTGGCGATCGAAGCTATCAAGCTTTTTGAGTCGGGGATCGATCAGCAATGTGATACGGTTTGGGCGATCGCAGCCAATGACGCGCTACGGCTCGAACGGCTGATGGAAGACCGCGGGTTGGATGAAGCCGCGGCACTGCAGCGCATCCAATCTCAATCGCCTCAAGCCGAAAAGATCCAGCTGGCAGACCACGTAATTCATACTGATGTCAATTTCACCCACACCTACAATCAGACCTCCGGGCAATTCAGTGCTTTGGGTTTGTCACCAGTGGAAGTAGTTTGCGAGGATGGAGATATCCGCCTCAGACATCTTGACCCAAAGGATTTTGCGACCGCCTCCGCGTTCATGGAGGAAAAAACCGAACAACCCTGGGAATACGAGGATCTTTATCGCTTGCTCGGACAACGCACAGTTGTGGCTTTTTATCACGGCGAAGAGTTGCTCCAACTGATGATCTTCCGCATCGAGCAGGGTATGGCTGTGCACCTGGCGCATGCACCTTTCCGCTCTGAGCAGTTGCCCTCAAAGGTTAGCTTTCCGCTGCTGAAGAACTACCTGGCGGGATTGATCGATATGCTGATCGTGTCCAGGGAACTTCTCTCACCAGAGGAAGCAAAACTGCTGGGGTTTACCTACGGCGACGACGAACCGCCGGTGCATCATGTGGTCTACCACAACTTCCTGCGCAAGCATGGTTTGATGCCTGGCGAGGTCTATTTCGCAAAAATCTAAGGCTGAGGGGTGAAAATGCGCGTTTTAGGGGGTATACTTTAAGGCAGGGAAGACATTACGAGTATGCAGGAACTTTGGAGTAACTTTCTATTCATTCTGGAGCGGTTCACGTGGTCCAGTCTGTTGGATATTGTGCTGGTCACGATCGTTTTCGCGTTCATCCTCTATCTATTGCGCGACACCGAAGCCCAAACCCTACTCCGTGGAATCTTCCTGATCATTATCCTGTTGACATTGTTGATCTCGCTGCTGGACCTGCCTGGTTTTTCCTGGCTGGTCGACACTATCTCTCCAGCACTGATCTTTGCGATCCCTGTGGTGCTTGCCCCTGAGATTCGGCGCGGGTTAGAGCGCATGGGCACGGTCAGCGACCTGGGATTGTTCAAGCATAGCAGCGCGAAAGCCAGTGAACAACTCGAGCAGACGCTGCAATCTATCACCGCCGCAGTTTTGCAGCTTGCTCAGCGCCGGCACGGCGCGTTGATAATCCTCCGGCGCAAACAATTCCTGGATAGTTATTACAAAAACGGCGTTTTGATGGATTCCGTGGTTACCCCGCAGCTTCTTATGCAAATTTTCTATCCAAACACACCGCTGCACGACGGCGCAGTCATTATTGACGAGAACAAGATAAAAGCAGCGGCTTGTGTGATGCCGCTCTCGAGCAGTGGCGTGCTCAATGCCACGGTGGATCGTTCGTTGGGTTTGCGCCACCGCGCCGCGCTTGGCATCAGCGAGGTCAGCGATGCGATCGCGGTGGTTGTTTCAGAAGAAACTGGCACGGTCTCAATCGCCCATCGCGGTCGGCTGATCCGCCGGCTGGATGGCGACCGCTTGTTGAACAATATGCGCGCCTTCATGACCTCGACCGAAGTGCTGCCCCGCCAAAAATCGTGGCTTTCGTATTTCAAGCTTCGCAAAACTGGGCAAGAGGAGGAGACTGATGAAACCAATTCGTAAGTTGCTCTCCTTTATGCCGACCTTGCTGACAGCCCTCGCGCTGGCGATCATTGTTTGGGTGTCATCGGTTACCGCCAGCGATCCCAACCAGACGGTCACTTATGAAACGCAAATTCAACTCGAGGTATTGGGACAAAACCCGGACCTGGTGATCACCCATCAGGAAGTGGAAGGTGTAACTGTCACCCTCAAGGCTCCCCGCTCGGTCCATACCCGACTGGCAAATGATCTGAGCCAGATAAGCGCGAATATCAACCTCTCGGGGTTGGAGGCCGGCGATCATACCCTAAATCCTGAAGTGATTGTTGGTCTCAAACCTGTTCAAGTGGTGGAAGTATCCCCGGATTCGGTGAACTTCATGCTTGAAAAGGTTGCTTCAAGCACGCTGCCCATCAGCCTGGTGCAAATCGGCAGCTTGCCAGTGGGGTTTCAAACGCGCAGCGCGACTCTGAGCCTGGATGAAGCAAAATTAGTGGGACCTGAATCACTGGTGAAAACCGTGGTGGAGGTCGCCGCAACCATCGACATCTCTGAACTTACAACCAACATCAGCCGCACACTGGACCTGAAGCCGCTTAACGAAGCCGGGGTGGAAGTGGAAGGGGTTGTACTCAGCCCTAACCGGGTGGTAGTGAGCATGGGCGTGGAGCAGTTGGTTGGCTATCGCAATGTATTTGTCAAGATTGTCACCAGCGGTTCTGTGGCGCAAGGTTATCACCTGACCAGCATTGTTGTTGACCCGCCGACCCTGACCGTTTATGCCGAAAACCACGACCTGATCCGCGGCATGCCTGCATTTATTGAAACCGAACCAGTAAACCTGAACGGCGCGCAGCAGAGTTTTGAGTCGCGGGTAGGTTTGCAGCTGCCTGAAGGCATCGTGGTCGTTGGGGATCAATCTGTTTTGGTTTCGGTGGGTGTCGAAGCAATATACAATTCAACCCAAATCCTTGGAGTGCCCGTCACCGCCATCAACCTTGTGAGCGGGTTGCAAGCAAACCTGTCACCGGTCACTGTGGATGTTTACATCTCCGGTCCGATGAATCTGCTCGAGAATATTGGAACGACTTCGGTGTTTGTCACCCTGGATCTGACAGGGCTGACTGAGGGCACCTACCAGCTATCCCCTAAGGTCGAGCTCGACCGCCCGGAACTGAGGCTTGACTCGGCGCTGCCCGGACTGATTGAAGTCGTAATCACGAGATAATAGAAGAACAAGTAAATAGGAAAATAATGGACAAACCTGTCATCGTGCTCGTCGGAAGACCCAACGTGGGTAAAAGTACCCTTTTCAACCGCCTGGTGGAACAACGCCTCGCCATCATTGATGACGTCCCAGGCACCACGCGCGACCGCCTTGTGGCGGAAGGTGACTGGTCTGGTCATAACTTTTTCGTGGTAGACACTGGCGGTATTGACCCCAGCAAGCAGCGCGACCAGGCGCCGCTTTCGATTGGTTCCGCGGATTTCATCGATGAGATCCGTGCCCAAGTGGAAGTGGCAATCGAGGAAGCGGATGTGGTGGTGTTGGTGGTGGACGCGCTCAGCGGAGTTACCCAAGCTGACCGGGAAGTCGCGACCATGCTGCGTAAGCGCCAACGGCAGGTGGATGGAAAACTGATGCCGCCGATTGTGCTGGCTGTCAATAAAGCCGACAGCGAAAACGCCCGCCTGAACGCCCTGGATTTTTATTCACTGGGGATTGGGGAGCCTTTTGCCATTTCGGCGATCCACGGCACCGGCACTGGCGATCTGCTGGACGAGATCGCGGTGCATTTCCCTGCCCAGGTGGAAGCAGAAGTTGATGAAACCGCTATTAAGGTTGCCATCGTGGGCAAGCCAAACGCTGGCAAGAGCAGCCTGCTGAACAAGATCACCGGTAAAGACCGCGCGATCGTCAGCGATATACCCGGAACAACCCGCGATGCGATCGACACCCCCGTTACTATTGACGGGCAGGACTACGTCCTGATTGACACCGCTGGCATTCGAAAACGCGGGTCCATCATCCCGGGTGTCGAAAAGTATTCCGTTCTGCGAGCCATGCAGGCAATTGAGCGCTGTGATGTGGCGGTGCTGGTCGTGGACGCCACCACGGGGATCACCGCGCAGGACACTCATATTGCAGGTTATGTTAATGAAGCCTGGAAAAGTGTGATCCTGGTGGTCAACAAGTGGGATTTGGTCGAAAAGGACACGAACACCAGCATCGAATTTGAGCGCGAAATTCGCCAGCAGCTGAACTTCCTGCCGTATATTCCGATATTGTTCCTGTCAGCTTTGAGCGGTCAGCGCTTGCACCAGGTTTTACCCCTGGTTAAACAGATTCAAGAGGAACGCCTGCGCAAGGTGCCGACCTCCCTGTTGAACCGCATTCTGATAAACGCCCAGGACATGCATCAGTCTACTTCCGGTACTGGCAAGCCTTTCCGAATTTATTACGGCACGCAGGTGAAAACCGATCCGCCGACTTTTCTGCTTTACTGCAATGACCCGACCCTGGGACACTTCACCTATATGCGTTTCCTTGAGAACCAGATTCGCAAGGAGGTTCCCTTCATCGGCACGCCCATCCATCTTGTGTTGAAGAAACGCGAACGAAAAAGCTTGGAGGATTAACCTGCCGGTTTGATTTATAATACCGGGAGTTCTCGCTGCCAAACAGCGTGATAGAATGGATGCTTGTGGAACAAAACGAAACTCAAACCAACATAGTTGAAGCGACACCCCAGGTTGCCCCTGCTAAGAAAAACCGCGGTTTTTGGCGCGATCTAATTGAGACTATCCTCATGGCGGTGGTGTTGTTCTTGCTGCTCAATGCAGTCACCTCAAGGGTACGTGTCTATAACATCAGCATGCAGCCTACACTGCATGAGGGCAATCTTTTGGTGGTAAACAAACTTGCCTATAAACTTGGCGAACCCAAACGCGGGGACATCATTGTCTTTCATTACCAGGGTACGGTCACCGAAGATTACATTAAACGTGTAATCGGGCTGCCTGGAGATGCAGTGGAAGTTGGAGCCGGTGTCGTCACTGTCAATGGACAGGTATTGACCGAACCCTACATTGCCGCCCTGCCTGGCTATACCGGCAGTTGGACTGTGCCCGAAGGTGAGCTTTTTGTTCTGGGAGATAACCGCAATCACTCATCAGATTCGCATGATTGGGGTTTCGTGAAAGAGGACTGGGTGGTTGGAAAAGCCATCATTGTCTACTGGCCGCTCGATCGTATCCGGGTTTTGATTAATCCGGATCTGGTTCACGCTACACCCTAAGAGCGATCCTTCAGAATGAAACGAATTTCAAAACCTCTCCCAGAAATTCCCGAAGTATGCCCGCATTGCTACTTCGGCAGGATCAAGGCTGGAAAACGCAGTTTTTCCGCCCGCACCAATGGCAAGCCTGTAATGGTGCCGGATTTCCCTGCCTGGATTTGTGATGTCTGCGGTTTCACCGTTTATGATCCTGCTTCACTTCTGAACCTGCAGCGGCTGCTGACGAACCCCTCCAAGCCCTATTTTCAACTCACTGCGGCAAAACCCCCGGAAACCAAACCCGCCAGTTCGCAATCCCAAACCGACCAGTCTGTTTAAATCCGTTCTGACCAGATTCTGATTGCCCTGAAAGTACCTGAGTTGCCCCTTCTTGAGGTCTGGAATGTTGGTGCAATATATATCCTATTTTTACATCGTGCCGCCTGTGCCCGCGCCAGCAGGGTATAGGGTATTGGGTTCATTAATCCGACAAAGAGCCTTATCACCCCCCGGTTTCACCGTCCCCCTCTGGAGAGCGGGTGACCAAAACGACCCCCTCTTTAGAGGGGGAACTAAAGGGGGTGAATCTTGTCTCGTCACATGGTGACCTTATGTCATTGCGAACCTCTCCTGCCCTTGTGCTTTTTTACAAGGGTTGTGAAGCAATCTAAACTCCCGGCAGACCAAAACGTTTAAGGATAGAAGATGGTGGATATTACTCACAAAGTGTTAGTGAACCTTTTAACCTTCATTAGAAAAACAGTTTAGATTGCTTCGTCCCTTGCGATGATAAAAAATCGTTTATCTCAACGAATTTATCAACTCCAGCCTATCCTATCACCTATCACCTATCACCTATCACCTATCAGACTTCACCTATCAGCTTTCACCTATCGCCTCAAGTCCATATGAAATTCATCAGAAACTGAAATAACCTTTGACTCTGGTCTCCGAGAGTGCTATTATTTTATTGAAATTATTACTCTCTTTGAATTTATTCTGCACGTTAAAATGGAGGTCTTATATGAGAGCAACCTTAATCTCACGCATCATCGGCGCAATTATCCTTGGTATTATTGGAGTATTCACCAGTCTCCCCATTTATAATTTTGTCCAGCAGTTTGTCGATATGCCCAACCTTTCACAGGGTGTGGTAACCGGTCTCACTGCGGTGATTTTCGCCGCGTTTGGCTTTTTAATCACCCCCTACATCACGATCAAGCCCTTCCAGGCTTTGATAAAACTGTTCGCAAAATCATCAGCCCAATCCTTGTTGAGCGGGCTAATTGGCATGACCATTGGTCTGATCATTGCCGCGATCATGGCATACCCGCTTTCCTTGCTGCCAAAACCTCTGGGGCAGATTTTACCCCTCACCGGCTTGCTGATTTTTGGCTACCTGGGCGCGGTCCTCTTCGTCACACGACGGGAAGATTTTGCCAGTCTGCTTAAGAACATGTCCATCAAGATGCCTTCGCGTGCCAAGGGCGAAGGTGAGAGGCGCGTTTTGGTCGATACCAGCGCGATCATCGACGGGCGCATTGCAGATATTGCCAAGACCGGGTTCCTTGGAGCAACGCTGGTCGTCCCGCGATTTGTGCTCAACGAGTTGCAGTTCGTGTCTGACTCCGCCGACAGCCTCCGCCGTCAACGCGGACGCCGCGGTTTGGACGTGCTTGGGGACTTGCAGGAGAGTAAAGACGTGAACGTGGTCATCAGCGACATTGACGTGGAAGGCGTACGCGAGGTGGATGACAGGCTGGTGCTGCTCGGGCGCCAGATGAACAGCCCGATCCTGACCAACGATTTCAACCTCAACCGGGTGGCTGAATTACAGGGCGTCAAGGTTCTCAACATCAACGACCTCGCCAACGCGGTCAAGGTCATCATACTGCCTGGAGAAAACCTGCAGATCACCGTGATCCAGGAAGGTAAAGAATACAATCAAGGCGTTGGATATCTCGATGACGGCACCATGGTAGTCATCGAAAATGGTCAGCGCTACATCGAAAAGCAAATTGAAGTCACCGTAACCAAGATTTTGCAGACCTCCGCGGGACGGATGATTTTTGCCAAACCGAACCACGAGTAAATACCGGGAGTACATGATGAGCCTTAAGATTTACAGCACCCTTAGCCGTTCAAAGGAAGATTTCAAAACCCTCGAACCTGGCAAGGTCAGGATGTATGTTTGTGGTCCGACAGTCTATGCCGAGTCCCACATCGGGCATGCCATGTCTGCCCTGGTGTTCGACATCGTCCGCCGTTACCTGGAGTATTCGGGATATGACGTCAATTTTGTGATGAACTTTACTGACGTGGATGACAAGATCATCAACAAAGCCAATGAACTGGGGCGCGATCCCTTCGAACTGGCAAATCAGTACATAAACCAATACAAAGCCAATCTCGACGCTTTGAACGTAAAACCAGCCACAAAAAACCCACGCGCCACAGAAGACATGCCCCAAATCATTGAGATGATCAGCCAGCTAATCCGAAACGAATCAGCTTACGAGATTGATGGAGATGTGTATTACAACGTCGAATCCAAACCGGATTACGGCAAACTTTCAGGGCGGAGGCTTGAAACCATGAACGCCGGCTCGCGCGTTCAGGTGGATGACCGCAAAGAGCATCCGATGGATTTTGCGCTGTGGAAGTCCGCCAAACCTGGTGAACCAGCTTGGGAAAGCCCCTGGGGAAAGGGGCGCCCCGGATGGCACATCGAGTGTTCGGCGATGAATATGTCGCACCTGGGAGAACAGATTGATATTCACGGGGGCGGAAATGACCTGATCTTCCCCCACCACGAAAATGAGATCGCCCAAACCGAAGCGCTTACCCATAAAACCTTCGCTACTTATTGGATGCACAATGGCATGCTCGGCTTGAAAGCCGAGAAGATGTCTAAATCGCTCGGCAACATGATCACGATCGACCAGTTCTTGAGCGAACATCCTGGCGATGTGATGCGCTTATGGGTGCTCAACGGCTCTTACCGCAGCCCGCTTTCTTATAGTGAGGATGTCCTTGAGCAAACCGAACAGGGTTACCGCCGCTTGCTGAGCGCCAAAAAGCCCGCCTTGCCAGGCGCGATCGGTCTGCCCGAAGAAAGGCTGATTGCCTTGCAGAATGCAGTTGAGCAAGCCCGACAGGCGTTCAAAGAAAGCATGGACGACGACTTTAACACTTCTGCCGCGTTAGCCGCAATCTTCGAACTGGTGCGCAACCTGAACCAGGCTCGCGGCGATGGCGCTACGGACGCGCAGCTGCAACCTGCGCAGCAGGTATTCAGCGAACTGACCAGCGTACTCGGGCTGCAGCTCGAGGAGCAATCCGGCAGCGCGAATTCTGCCGACCCTTTCATCGACCTGTTGGTCAGGCTGCGGCGCGAGCTTCGCGCTGAGAAAAACTGGGCGCTCTCCGATAAGCTGCGTGATGAGCTAAAAACCCTGGGGGTTACCCTGGAAGACAGCAAAGACGGCACCACCTGGACCTGGGAGAAGGCGTGAAAGAATGGATTACCGGGCGTAATCCGGTATATGAGGTGCTGCGTGCCAAACGCCGGCATGTTTTCCGCCTGATGCTGCTGCGCGGAATGAAATTGGACGGTCACCTGCCCGAAATTCTTAGAATGGCGCAGGAACGCAAAGTGCAAGTGCTGGAAGCCCAACGGCAACAGCTTGACGCCATTGACGGGCACAACCAGGGCATCGCCCTTGAAGCAAGTGAATACCCTTATGCCGCGCTTGAGGATCTCTTTGCCCACGCGCAGACGAGCGGCGAGGCGCCTTTCTTCCTGCTGCTGGATCTGATCCAGGACCCGCAGAACCTCGGTTCGCTCCTGCGCACCGCGGAGTTGATGGGCGTGCACGGGGTGGTTATGCCATCCTCCCAGGCTGCCCAGATCACACCGGGGGTGGTGCATGCTTCTTCCGGCGGCTCGGAACATCTTCTCATCGCGCAGTATAACCTGGCTCAAGCGATTGATCGCATGAAGGAGCTTAAGGATGTGTGGGTGTATGGGCTTGACGCCTCACCCAAAGCCCGTCCGGTACACCAGCTGCGGCTGGATGGGGGTGTGGCGCTGGTGGTGGGAAATGAAGGGGAAGGCTTGCGCGACCTGGTGCGCAAAAAATGCGACGATCTGCTGAGCCTGCCTCAATTCGGCAAGCTCGATTCGCTCAACGCGGCAGTTGCAGGTTCAATCGTGCTCTTTCTGGCCAGGCAGGCGAGGCAAAAATTTTGATAATTGTTTCAGGTGTAGGTCAGGTCCCGCTGTTGGACCTGACATCACAAACATGGGCTCAGGAGCAAGTATTTCCGTTTGTCGTAATGAATTATTTGCGTAGGTCAGGTTGCGCTTTTCAACCTGACAACACAAACGCATGCTCACGAGTGAGTTTTTCAATTGGTTGGAACGATTAGATAGCGTTGATTAGGTTGCGATCCTGCCCCGCGTCTTTGTGCGGGGTTTAACCTGACATCACAAACGCCAGCTTTCAAATAAGTGTTGGTCGTAGTGAATAATTGGCGTAGGTCAGGTCCCGCTGTTGGACCTGACATCACAAACTAACTGAATCGAACTAGCAATTTAACCATTTCTGCTGATTTATTTGCGCTTTTCAACCTGCCAAATTACACTTCTTTGATGCCAAATTTCATCCGCAATTACGTCGCCGGTGGCACCTACTTTTTCACCCTGGTGACATCGAAAAGAATTAGATTTTTTGAAGACCGAAGGTGTGTCGAGGCGTTTTTGTCTTCCTTATTTACGGTCCAAAGTTATCACCATTTTGAATTGATCGCTTATTGCATCCTGCCTGATCACATTCATCTCCTGATTACCCTGGCTGAAGGCGACCACGATTTCTCCTCAAGAATCAAAGAAATTAAGAGAAAAACCACAACCTCAATTCGTAAAGTACTTGAAAAACCAAACAATGAAGTCTGGCAAAGACGGTTTTGGGAACACACCATCAAGGATCAGGATGACTTCCAACATAGTTTTGATTACATTCATTACAATCCGATCAAACATGGCTATTCAGACACCTTTGATTGGGAGTGGTCCAGTTATTGGAATTATTACGGCAAAGACGAGCATGCCTCGCCAGTAATTGATCCAAAAGAATTCCATAAGGGCATGTATTCGTACGGGGAGTGAAGGGCTTTAAAGGGGGGGGGATGAAAAAGATGGGACCTGCATAGGCGGGCGTAGGTCTTGTCAGGTTCAAAAGCGGAACCTGACCTACGAAGAATGGGCATTCATAAAAAAAATAAGAAAAGACAAGGTTTACGCGTGCCAACAATCTTGGTGTAAGGTTCAAAAGCGGAACCTGACTTATGCGAACGCACACAAAATCAAGAATTGATGGATGCCAGGATTTGTTATGTCAGGTTGAAAGGCGTAACCTGACCTACGAAGACTTTCATGGAGAAAACGTGATGGGTGAGTATGATGTCAGGTTCAAAAGCGGAACCTGACATACGACTACCGCATATAAGGTTTACAGGAAAATCACCGTGACCAGCCAGAGGCATACCATCACAAAACCCATAACCAGGCGGATGCCCGCTGCCAGACCATAGCCGAAGGCCAGCGCTTTGGTAGCTTGCCAGGCTTTTTCGCGGTCTTGGTTGAGACGGCGGTATTCCAGGATATAAAGGAGCGCCAGCGCGATCGCGATTCCACCGATTGGGGTCAGGAAGATGCCGCCAATCAGCATCCCCAGCCAGCTCACAAGAATCTCCCACCAGGGAACTCCAGCATCGCGAGTCTTTTTGGCTCCAAGGAGATTATCCAACAGCGACCCAACCAGCATTAGCAAAGTGTTGACCACAAATAACGTAATCGTGAGACCAAATTGCAGTGGAGAATGTCCTTGATTGAAACCCACATAGATTACCCAAACCAGGTGACCCAGCCAACTGACTGTCAGCCCCGGAAAGAACACCAGGAAGAGACCAAAGAAGCCAACAGCATTCAGAATCGAGCTACCTGCAATTACCAAAATCCGGATCCTATCGGGACTCATTTGATTACCTCAATCCCGCCCATGAGCGGCTTCAAAACTTCTGGCACCACAATACTGCCGTCTGCCTGTTGATAGTTTTCGAGCACGGCAATCAGCGTGCGCGGCAAGCCCAGACCCGAGCCGTTCAGCGTGTTCACGTACTGCAGGGAAGAGCCGTCCGCCGGACGATACTTGATGTTGGCGCGCCTCGCCTGGAACTGACCGATGTTGGATATGGATGAAACCTCGAGCCATTCCTGGCAGCCAGGTGCCCAGACTTCCACATCGTAGGTCTTGTGCGAGCCAAAGCTCAGGTCGCCGGTGCACTGTTTGAGGATGCGGTAGGTCAGCCCAAGCCCCTCGCAGGTGGCGCAGGCGTCCGCAACCATGTTTTCAAGCTCCTGTTCAGCGTTTTCGGGCAGGCAATATTTGTACATCTCGACTTTATCGAACTGGTGCCCGCGTTTGATGCCCCGAACGTCTCTTCCAGCGCTCATTTTTTCACGCCTGAAGCAGGCGGTGTAGGCCGTAAGATTCATCGGAAGGGCTGATTCTTCGACTATCTCGCCCATCATAATACCGGTAAGGGGAACTTCGGCCGTCGGCACCCACCAAAAATCCTCCTGGTGATCGCGATAGAGATTGTCGGCAAATTTGGGGAGTTGCCCGGAAGCAAACATGACCTCTTCGCGGACCATCCACGGTGGATAAAACTCCTTGTAGCCCTGGCGAATGTGGAGGTCGAGCATCCAGAAGATCAGGGCGCGTTCAAGCCGCGCGCC
>CAYSVX010000040.1:0-16278 GCA_964434665.1 uncultured Anaerolineaceae bacterium | reverse complement strand
ATTAGGACATTTCTATTTAGCCAGCATTAGGACATTTCTATTTAGCCTTGACAGGGTAAAATTAGTTCGCCATGAAATCCAGAAGAAAAGAAACCGAGCAATTCATCCGGGGTCGAAGGAATTCTTTTAAGTATGCTTTCTCAGGCTTCTTTTATGTGCTCAAGACACAAAAAAATGCCTGGCTTCATCTTGCAGCAACGGTCATCGTGGTGGCAGTTTCATTGTGGGCAAAAATTGGAAGATTAGAATGGCTGGCAATTCTGCTAGTAATAGGATTGGTCTGGATGGCAGAGTTCATGAATACGGCATTGGAAGTCATAGTTGACCTTGCCAGTCCTGAGAAGCATCCGCTCGCGAAAGTGGGAAAAGATGTCGGCGCGGCGTCAGTGCTGATCGCGGCGATTTTAGCTGTGATCATTGGGATCAGCGTGCTTTGGCAACCTCTTTTCGACAAATTGGGTTGGTGAGCTGAATAAGCTTTTGGATTGAAAATCAGCTCCAACGCTTGTATACTAATGGAAATTAATCGGAGGAATTAACCTAATGATCGAAGAACCTATCAATGTAACAGACGCAGCTTTTCAGAAAGCCGTAATCGAAAATCCCTTGCCAGTCATTGTTGATTTTTGGGCACCGTGGTGCGGCCCCTGCCGGATGGTCGCCCCAATTTTGGATAAAGTTGCCAGGGAAAATGCTGGTCGGCTGATTGTCGCCAAGGTCAACACTGATGAGAATCAGGAATGGGCTGGAAAATATGGGGTGCAGGGCATTCCTACCATGTTGATGCTCAAAGACGGAAAGATCGTACACCGCCAGGTAGGCGCTCTGCCCGAGCCGATGCTGAAAGACACTGTCAAACAATTTCTGGAAGTCTGCGAAGCTCAAAAGTAACCGGACTTATTAACACCAAAAGAGATTGGTATGAACACCAATCTCTTTTTTGGTTAAGGTAAGCTTTAGCAAATCGGCGATAAGTTATGCTTTATCCCGAATAATCTCAGCTCCGAGCCCCCGCAACTTTTCCTCAATGCGTTCGTATCCGCGATCAATCTGGGCGACATTGCGAATGGTGGAAGTTCCGTTGGCTGAGAGCGCGGCGAGAACCAAAGCAATACCAGCCCGAATATCCGGACTATCCAACTTTTCCGCATTCAAACGGGTGGGTCCATTGACAATGCAGCGATGGGGATCACACAGCACGATCTGTGCTCCCATCGAGACCAGTTTGTCCGTGAAAAACATGCGGCTGGGATACATCCAATCGTGGAATAGGATTGTACCGGTCGACTGGGTGGCAATCACAATGGCGATACTCATCAGGTCAGTTGGGAAGGCAGGCCAGGGCATCACACTGATCTCAGGAATGGCATTACCCAAATCGGGTTCAATAACCAGGCGCTGGTTGGCGCTTACGAGGATGTCATCCCCGTTGAAGGTTATGTCGACCCCGAGCCGCTTCAGGACCATCTTGATCATGGAAAGATGTTCAATACCTGCGTTCTTGATTCGGATTTCTCCATGGGTTACAACAGCCGCGCCAACAAAGCTGATCACTTCCAGGTAATCAGGTCCGATGGTGAATTCTGTTCCATGCAAATTGTCTTTTCCCTCGATGACCAATGTATTTGAGCCGATGTTTTGCACATCCGCGCCCATCGCGTTCAACATTTTGCAAAGCTCCTGAATGTGGGGCTCTGATGCAGCATTGCGGATAGTGGTGGTGCCCTTGGCAAGGACAGCCGCCATAATCGTATTTTCTGTCGCTGTCACACTGGCTTCATCCAGGAGGATATCCGCTCCTTGCAGCCTTTCAGATTTAAAGTCGAACACTCCATCGTAATTAAAAGTCGCGCCAAGTTTTTCCAGCGCGAGAATGTGAGTGTCAACCCGGCGCCGACCAATGACATCCCCTCCAGGAGGGGGTAAGACCAAATCTCCAAAACGGGCAACCATAGGACCAGCTAACAAGATTGAAGCGCGTATCTGACGGCACAAGTCAGGGTCAAGATCTGACGGGCGGATATTCTTTGCCTGTAACCGCCATGAGGATGAGATTTCGAGCTCCTCAACCTCCACGCCGAGACTCTCGAGGAGCTTGCGCATGGTTTGCGTGTCTTTAATATTGGGCATGTTGTGCAAAATAACTGGCTCAGCAGTCAGAAGGCAGGCAGCCATCATCGGTAACGCAGCATTCTTATTGCCAGACGGCTGCATGGTGCCGTACAACGGTCGTCCCCCGGTGATAACAAACTTGTCCATCAGACCTCCATTTTCTAATTATGGCTATTTGACGCGAGGTCCGACTTGCACTACCTCGGGGGACACGGAATCGCTGTACTTCTTGAAATTTTCGGCGAATTTTTGCGCTAGTAAGGCTGCTTCGCTCTCATACGCGTCTTGATCGCTCCATGAAAGCTCGGGATTCAAAACCTCCTGCGGCACGCCTTGAACCTCGTCGGGTATCTCGACACCGAAAATGGGGTGAGTGTGCGTCTGAACCTGATCTAAAGCGCCTCCCAGGACGGCAGAAATCATTGCCCGGGTTAAAGGAAGTGCGATTCGCGCGCCAGTCCCAAACCCACCGCCAGACCACCCGGTGTTGAGCAGCCACACCTGCGTGCCGTGTTTTGTCAGCTTTTCCGAGAGTAACCTGGCATAGACGGTCGGTTTGAGGGGCAGGAATGGAGCACCAAAACAGGTCGAAAAGGTTGCCTGGGGCTTGTCGCCAAGACCGCGTTCGGTTCCAGCCAGTTTGGAAGTGTAGCCGCTCAGGAAGTAATACATCGCCTGGGCATTGCTGAGTTTCGCCAGAGGCGGCATGACCCCAAACGCGTCAGCTGTCAGGAAGAAAATATGATTTGGATGTCCGCCCATTCCGGAAGGCTCATAATTGGCAATAAATTCCAGCGGGTAGGAGGCACGGGTGTTCTCGGTGATCTCGCTGGAGTCAAAGTCGGGGTGATGATTCTCATCCAGCGGTACATTTTCGATCAGACATCCAAAACGGTTGATGGCAGACCAGACAAGGGGTTCATATTTCGGATTGATGCGAATTGTCTTAGCGTAACAACCGCCCTCAAAATTGAACATGCCATTATCGCTCCAGCCGTGCTCATCATCGCCAATCAAGGCACGTTCCGGGTCGGAAGAAAGTGTGGTCTTGCCAGTGCCGCTGAGCCCAAAGAAGAGCGCAACGCTGCCATCCTGAGCCTTGTTGGCTGAACAATGCAAGGGCAAAATACCCTTCTTGGGAAGAAGGTAGTTCATGAAGGTGAAAACTGATTTTTTAATTTCACCACCATAGAGTGTGCTGCCAACTAGTATCTTTTTGGCATCAAAATTCAGGATGACCATTGCTGGTGATCGCAGACCATCTGCCTGTGGATCGGCTGCAAATTGTGAAGAAACCAAAATTGTGAAATCAGGATCAACGTGCGGTTCACTCGATTTTGACTCGATGAACATATTTGAGGCTGCCAGATTCTGCCAGGCAAGATCTGTGATGACTCTTACCCTAGCTGTGTGTTCAGGGTCTGCACCGACAAACACATCCCGAACGTAGAGGCGTTGGGTGTTCATTTTTTGAACCAGTTTGGCTTGCAGATTTGAAAATTGCTCGTCAGAAAGAGACTCAGTGCCGGAAGCAAACCAAAGATCGGGGTCGCCATTATCAATCAGGTATTTGTCGTTTGGAGAACGTCCAGTAAAAGGCGACGTATTGACAACAAGCGCGCCCGAATCGGTGAACACGCCTTCGCCGTCGAGGACTGCCTGGGTGATCAGACCAGCCCTATCGAGGTTATAACGAACATCCCTGACTTCACTTAACCCTAACTTTTCCAACTCAGATCTAAAATCTTCGTGCAACAGTTCCATTTACTTTCCTCTTAGTTATTTTGTGTGGTGAGACTAATGAATGAATTCATTGCCGGCTTTCCGTAGATAGAGGACGAAAAGTCAGTCAATTTTAAGACAGGGAAAAACCCACGGGTGCTGATTCCACTGACCCAGCCTCGCTGAGCCAATACTGATGTGTAAACCTGGTAGAAGTAGTCTTGGGTCGCCAAATCGACGTTACCGGCACCATACTGCGGGTCGTACGGGCTTATCAACAGATCGTCGCCTGTTTCAGAATCGACACGGCTGCTCGTCAGAGATGCGGCGTTGATCCCGAAGAATAATGGTTTCTCAACACTTTCAAAAAACGCGAACACAGTTCCGTCCAGGTACGTTCCCACCGTGTATTGATCATATCCATAGGGCAGCAGATCCTGGTTGCTCAGCGCGAGATAGAAACCATCTACCTGGTCAAAAAAGCTATAAGTTGAAAGGTTGCCATCATTTGCGGGTATGCCAAACAGCACCTGACCCGTGTAGTATGTGTTTACTTTGGTAAGCAGATCCACCCAAAGTTGTTCAGCTGTTTTGGGGGTTCCAAAGTTGGATCCACTGGTTTTAATCGCGCCTGGAAGACTGGCTTCCACGCCACTTCCACCAAGGATCAGCTGATCGATGCCGTTTACATTCGCAAATTGACTGTAACTCATGACAAATCGCTCATATTCGGCGTACCATTGTTGCCACCACAACAAGCTTTTTTCAGAGTAATCCCACCAGTTTTGGGGGGAGGAACCAGGAAAGGTAATCTGAGGGTAGAGTGCGACAGTAAAACCGCTTGATTTGGCCAGGGCGACAATTTCTGCTAACTCGCTCAATAAAGGAGAATTACTTGCATCAAACTCAAGGTAAGGCAATCCCGCTCTCTCGATGACCTTCCAGGAGGGTGTCAGGATAAGCCAGTTGATCCCCAACTTTTTTAATTCTTCAGGAAGCTGGCGGAAACGGCTGAGGTAACTGGGTTGGAAAACTGGCATCAACTCCACTCCAGTCAAGCGGGAAGCCTCAACTCCATTCGCAGAAATGGGGGTTGTTTCGTTGTTCTCCCACGAAGTCCAGCTTTCGATCTGGATTGTCTGGGGAGTATCAGCAATATATTCAACCCTGTAAGGACTGGCAGTGCTGACAGGATCCACGGAAAGATCTGCTTGATCATTCCTGACAAATCGGTAAGTGACTGTACCAAGGCTGGAACTTCCAAAAAAGAGGATCATGAACTGATTATTATCCATCGGCCACATGGGAATAGGCTGGTGGGCATGGTTGGTGAAGAATTGGATGCTTACATTATCCTCAGGTGGGGTGCCAGTTGGTGCCTGGGTGATAATAGTAGTGGGCTGTTGATTATCAATCCGCCAGGTTGCCACTTCATCGGCTATGACCACATCTTGATTGGGCAGTGTAATTGTCCGCAGTACCAAAACGCCATTTTGATCACGCTCAGCATTGATATAACCATTACCCAGCGTGTACTTGTAGCGAAGAATGCTGCCGGCATAAAGGTTTAGCTGAATCGAGTAACTTCCATCTTCGTTGCGGGACATCAAAGGCATGCGCGAAGCATAAGAACCTTGAGAGTATTCATTGAATATTGCACCGCATTGCGCGTAGTTACCGGCTACTCGTACAGGCGCGCCAACCGCGTCGCTTAGCGGCGCAAGGTTCAGGGTGACCTTAATCTGGGGTAGAGGCGTCATCTGGATTACAGCCGGTGTTGAAAGCCCAGCCACCAGGTTTGCCTGCTGCTGGAACGTGACATGGCTGCCGTCGATGGAGACTGCGCTGAGATAATGGACACCAACAGGCAGATCGTTCAGCACGAATCTGCCGGTCATGTCAGTAAACGTCTGATGACCTGCTACGTTGATTAGGACGTCAGGAAGCGGTTGGTTACTCTTGCTGTCGTGGACTATCCCGTTTAGATCAGCGGTTTCCCCTGTGTAGGGGGCGTTTGGCCAGGCGGAAACAATATCTTTGAAAAGCTTGTGTTCTTCCACATGTGCAACACGGTATCCAACTGGTGTTCCATCCGCCTTTTGTTCCGGAACTTCCAACGGCGCGGTCATCACGTAGCGATATCTCAGGGTTGCATTCTCGGGGAGCAGGAGTGTACCGTTATATTTCCCATCTGCCTGGCGGACAAGCGGATACCGTTCTATGTTATAGAGCATCCCGCTTACTTCATCAAATACGTCTATCGCAATTAGTGTTTCTGTTGAAACCGGCATGCGTAATTCCACGGAAAATTCCTGTGGAATTACAGCTGGCGCAGTCAATTTTTTGGGTATTTCAGGATTCCTGGTTGGAAGAGGTTCGTCAGCCAGATCGATGCGAATTGCGCATCCAAATAGAAAACTTATCGCTAACAAACTCAAGATCAGCCGGAGGTATGTTAGATTTTTTGTCGATGGCATAACTACCTGCTACTTGTTTAGAGTCTGTTTAATCTTCTCGATATTATCCGCAAGGCTTCCTAAAACACCATTCACAAAACGAGGAGAGCTATCCGTGCCAAATGCTTTCGCCAACTCTACCGCTTCATTGATGCCAACTTTTAGAGGTGTTTTTCGATAAACAGCCACTTCCCAAAGTGCAAGTCTCAAGATGTTGCGATCAACTACAGCCACCTGGTCCAATGGCCATTCAGGGGCGTGTTCAGCAATCAGTGAGTCTAATCTATCCGCAAATTCACGTACCCCAGCAGTCAGCATTCGCGCAAATTCATACTGGGTCTCATCAAGACCCATTGCATCGATCCTGTCAGCAACGACCTCACCAAGTAAATGATCGGTGAGGTCGAGCTCATAAAGTGATTGGAGGGCGCATATGCGCGCCTCGGTCCTTGATTTCATTGCACCTACGCTTCTAAATCGATATCGGTTACATGAACGTCTATGCGAGCAACTTCCATGCCAACCATTTCTGTGATCGCCCGTGTCACTCTCTTTTGAACTGATTGGGCTACCAGGCGCACGTTCTCTTCACTTCCAGGAATAATGTAGAGTTCAACTTCAATTGAATCTCCCTGGACCTCCACTCTAACTCCATCTTCAGGCATATTGCTGAGACCTTCGCGAGTGCTGAGCCGGCTGACGCCAGGGGTCGCGAGAGTGGTTAATTTTGCAATGGTGTGCAAAACGCTTGGGGCAATAGTTGTTTTTCCAGAGGTGTCTTCCATTATTTCTCTTTTCTAAGGCAAGTAGCCTGTTAGCAGAACGCTCAACAGAGCTGTTTCATCTTTACTCAATGAAAACCCCTCAATTTTTGCAGAGATCTGATCGTAAAGGGGGTCAAAGTCAATTCCCTCTGGCCAGCCTTCAAGAAAGGTATTCATGGCATCAGGATATCCTGATGAAGCTGGCTCAGAGATTGAAAACCCGAGCCCGGTAAGGTTCTCTTTCAGTTCATCATGCCATTGAGAGTACAACGACTGCCAGCATTTGAAACAGATCAGACTAAACCACGGGTCTTTTTCGAAAACAGATTCAGCGTATCTAACCAATAGCGCACGAGGCGCAACCATCGGATTGCGGAATCCGCTGATCTTTACATGGTCTTTGACCTGGGTCACCAAATCCCGGCGCAGATCAGCAGGAAGAATGTCAAGATGCTCAAATATTTTCTGCAGTATCTCTTTTCTAAAGTAAGGCTCAATAAAGACGTTTAAAGCAATTGCTGGTCTAAAGTCGTCCATAGTAACTCCCTTTCGCGCAGGCATGCCGCGCATTAAACTCAGGCGAGATTAATACTCTTCATTCTCTCCAGCCAGATCGTCGTCGTCGTCTTCGTCTTCCTCGACAGCCCAGAGATCTTCGTGTTCGTCTTCCGCACCCATTTCGTCCCAATCATCCAGTTCTTCGTCTTCCCAACTTGAACCAGCATGATCTTCCTCATCGGGGGAATAAGTCAGACAGCCGGCATCGGGGTTAATCTCAATAGCTGCTGCGCTGCAATAGCGTTCATCCAAAAAAATACAATCCAGATAATGGCAACGAATTCTTGGCATTTTCATAAACTCCATAAAAAAAGATAGTTATTTTTCGAGGGCATTTTACCTTAGGAACCATAAACCGTAAAGAAAAGCAAGTTTGTCATCCTGGTTTGACGCGAATAGCCTCGATTACGTTTGGAATGTTTTCGAGTCTGGCAAGCAAGCGGCTTAATTGTGAAATATCTGAAATCTCAACTACCAGGTTTACTTTTACGATGTGCTGCCTGGTACTTAGCGAGAGATCAACCAATCGGGCAGGCTCCGTGGAAAGCACACCGGAAATATCTGCCATCAATCCCTGTCTATCGTAGGAGGTAATCTGCAGAGGAACCGGGAAGGTCTGTGTGGCGCTGCCCCAATCAACTTTTATCAATCGTTCTGTATCGTGAACACGCAATGCATTCGGACAGTCGGAGCGATGAATAGTAACACCACGTCCGCGAGTGATATATCCGATGATTTCATCGCCAGGCATCGGATTGCAGCAGCGGGCAAAGTTGGTTGCCAATCCTGAAAGACCTGTGACTGTAATTGATGTGCTGTCCGCGCTGCTGCGAGGGGCTTCAGGGATAAGTTCATCGGTTTCTGCGAGACTCGGCTTGCTGAGCTCTTCAATTCGGGTGAGGAGCTTGCCCATTGCAATATCGCCGCAACCGATCCCGACATAGAGGTCCTCAAGCGTGCGCACATTGAAGCTGGACACATAGTCTTCCAGGTTTATGCCGGTCAGTCCGAGTCGCTTGAACTCTTTTTCGACGAGCAGCTTGCCGTGTTCGAGGTTTTGTTCACGAGCTTGCTGCTTAAACCACTGTTTAATTTTTGCGCGAGAACGTGGTGACTTCACCAGTCCAAGGTTGACGTTTAACCAATCCCGGCTCGGACCTCCACGATTGACAGTCAGGATTTCAACCTGGTCTCCTGTGTGCAAGGTATAGTCAAGCGTCACAAGTTTCCCATTTACCCTTGCCCCGCGGCACCGATGACCAATGTCAGTGTGCACCTGGTAGGCAAAATCGATTGGAGTGGAACCTTTCGGAAGGTCAATCACATCGCTGCGGGGGGTCAGTATGTAAACGCGATCATGAAAGAGGTCTGACTTCATGCCATCGATCAGGGTCTGGTTGTCGTCAACTTCCTGGGACCAGGCGAGCAAGTTGCGCATAGATTGCACTTTTTGCTCATAATCACTTGATAGGGAAGCCGCGTTTTCCTTATAACGCCAATGCGCCGCGATACCATATTCGGCGTTGTGGTGCATCTCCCAGGTCCGAATCTGGACTTCGAGGGGTTTGCCGTCGCTGTAGATGACTGCCGTATGCAGTGATTGGTAATTGTTCGGTTTTTTTGCCGCGATGTAATCATCAAACTCGCCCGGAATTGGCTGAAAATGCATGTGTATGATTCCAAGCACTTTGTAGCAGGTCTCCACATCATCCACAATTGCGCGTACAGCACGCAAGTCCCGGATCGAGTCAAAATTCTTGCTCTTTCCCTGCATCTTGCGGTAGATCGAGTAGATGTGCTTGGGGCGACCCGAAATATTCGCTTTAACTTCTGCCTGAGCGCAGAGATTTTGCAGGTCAGCCACAATCTGCTCGATTTCCTCGAGGCGTTTTGCCCTTCGCAGGGTAAGTTGCTCGGAAATTTCCTTGTATTTTTCAGGTTTGGTGTAGCGAAAGCCGAGGTCTTCCAGTTCCCATTTAAATTGCCAGATGCCGAGTCGGTTTGCCAGGGGAGCGAAGATATCCAGTGTCTCCTGACCGATAATCCGCTGCCTGTCCAGCGGCAGGGAATTCAAAGTCCGCATGTTGTATAGGCGGTCTGCCATTTTGATGACTACTACTCGAATGTCTTCCCCAATTGCCAATAACATTTTTCGCAGGGTCTCAGCCAGATCCTCGGATAATTTAAGCTCGGAGAGCGGAGTCGAGGCGGCCAGGGGGGTGCGCTCTGAAGGATGTTGGTCTGCCCGGGAAAGCTGGGGAAGTGCTGTGATGCGCGTGACATCCTCCACGAATCCGGTAATTGTGCGCCCAAACTCCTTCCTGAGTGTTTCCACAGCAGTAGGAGAATCCATCAGAATATCGTGAAGCAATCCAGCTGCTACGATGTTGGGCGAGGCTTCAAGGTCAAGCAGAATATTTGCTACCCCAAGACAGTGCGTGAAGTAAGGCAAACCGTTCGCGCGTGTTTGCCCCGCGTGTGCAATTTCCGCAAAGCTGTAAGCCTTTTGAATGAGCTCACGTTCAGCCGCAGAGTAGCTCTTGGGTAATTTGTTGATAAATTGGTCTTTATCCATTATTCAGCTAATTGTAAGCCACAATTTAAAGCTTACTTAAGCTTTTCCATGCTTGTCCAGTCCCTGTCAAGGCGCATACTATGAAGGCATTGGCGTTCCTGCTCAGACAAATCTCCCTGGATCAGATGAGTCAGCACTTGCCCAACCCCTGGTCCGAGCATGAAGCCCTGACCGCAGGCACCTGTTGCAAGCAGGAAGCCTTCGAGCCCCTCAACTTCTCCTAAAATCGGGTTGCCATCCGGAGTCATCGGGTAGGTACCGCGCCAGGTGCGCCTTACCCGGCAATTTGCCAACTTTGGCATTGTTTCAATCAAGCGTCTGCTGGAGAGCGGTAGGAAGGCGCTGGTGTCCTGGTCCAGATACCCCCAAATCTGAGGGTTAGGCGTCACACAGAATATGATCTTCCCACTTGGATGTTGATAAAAATAGAAGTTGCTGGAGCCCGGTCTGGAGCGGATATCAACGATCATCGGTGTGAACATAGGCTGAACAGCTTCAGTGATGCCGGCTTCATGCGCATCCGGCTTGACAGGCAGGTCAAGCCCTACCATCCGACCAATCTCAGCGGACCATGACCCAGCGGCGTTTATAAAGCAATTGGTGTAATAATGACCCTGATCGGTCGTTATCGATCGCACCTTACCTGCTACTGTTTCAATGCCGGTTACGTGCTCATTGAATTGGAAGACTGCGCCATGCCTGGCTGCTTCCTGGTAAAAGGCAAAAGAAGCTTTGAGCGGCGATGCCGAGCCATCTCCTGGTGAGTACGTGCCACCATGCAAATCTGCGGGATTTATATCGGGCACGAGCTCCAGGAAAGCCTGGCGATCAAGCCAGTTGATATTCAGTCCCAGATTACGCTGCATGTCGAGCAGGTCTTTCAGAGTCTTTTCGATGGCATCGTCGTAAGCGACAAAACTATATCCGCCAGCTCGCCATTCGATATCCTGTCCGTGTTCAGCTTCCCAGTGTGAGAAGATTTCGATGGAGTTAGAACAAAGCAGTATCTTGGCAGGATCCGAATGGGTGGCGCGGATGCCGCCGATGGCGTGTTTGTTTGAGGCCTGACCTGTACTCGGACGTGAATCGATTACCAAAACCTTAAATCCGGCTTCAGCGAGGAAGTAAGCAGTTGGAGTGCCGATCGAGCCTGCGCCTGCGATGATAACGTCAAAGTTGGTCTCTGGGCTCATTGGGGCGCTCCTTCATCAGTCAAATTCGCAAGGACCCTGACAGGCATTTCTATGAAAACCGGTCTGACAGGCGTTTCCTTGACCTCCGAAAGGGGAATGCCTTCGGCGAGATACATGCGCTTGATCATATTCAGGCAGGTTTTTCCACCGCAGGCGCCCATGCTTGCTTTTGTTACGGCTTTGATTTGGTTGATGTCCCGCACGCCTTCCCGGATCAACTTCCGGATTTCACCGGCTGTGACCCTCTCACAACGGCAAATGTAGGCACTATCGGCAAGACTTTCGGGATGTTCAGTGTCAAATTCGAATGGAGTGGGCTCAGTAGTCTGGATGACGCGCAGCCCGGAGACCAACTTGGCAATCTCCCGTGGAACTTCCACCGTCAGCAGGGAAGTGCCATTCGCATAGTCTTTTATCTTCTTGATAGTTTTGATGGTTGCCTTACCAATTGTCATCCCCTCGGTGCTTGTCAGCTCAATTTCGTCGCCCTCAGCAACGCTCATTGGGTCTTGCTCGAAGGGCAGGGTGACAAGCGCGTTTTCTTTGCCCTTACGGTAATCAACCAGTGTGACTGCAAGACCAGGGCAGACTGCCACGCATCGCCCGCAGGCAATGCAGCCTTTCTCCGCGAAGTAGTCCACCTCGGGCAGATGCCGAATATCCGACGGATCCACGTGGATGAGATGGCGCGGACAGACAGTTGAGCAGGGATCGCAGGGGATTTCCTGCGTGCAGTGCATGATGGGGAAAACTCCTTCTTCAAGCTCAGGCAGGTTTGGTTCAGTGACTTCTCCCGGGCGGGATTTCAGGATTTCTTCAATAGTGGCCCACTCAGCAGGGATTTCATCTGTTTGCTTGCCAAGAAAGCCAGCAATTTTGCGACCTGCTATCTTGCCAGAGAAAATTGCAGCAGATGCTTCAGCAATTTCCTGGGCGTCGCCAGCCGAAAATACCGGCAAACCAACGCGTTCTGCCTGCCCGGTGAATTCATTGACTGGGTCAAGGCCGACCGCGATCAGAACCGTGTCGCAATCGTATTGCCTCTCAGTGCCTGGAATAGGCTTGAAGTTCTTGTCCACCTGGGCGATGACCACTTTTTCGACGTGATCCTTCCCGAGGGCTTCAACAATCGTGTGGGAGGTGAAGACAGGCACTCCGGACCGGATCAGCTTGTCTTTGTGTACTTTATTGCCGCCGCATTCGGGAGCTGCCTCCACCAAGCCGCACACGTGAATGCCAGCCTGAATCGCGTGATAACCGGCAATCAGCCCCACGTTGCCGCCGCCGATGATGAAAAGATTCTCACAGGGGCGCACCAGATCGCGATTTACCAGTGTCTGAAACGCGCCGGCTCCATAAATACCGGGCAGGGTGTTGCCTGGGAATGCCAGGCTTTTTTCGCGTGCTCCGGTTGCCATGAGCAGCATTTTTGGATGGACCAGTACGTAATCTTTGACGTCTTTGTAAACGCCGATGGATTTATCCTCAAAAACACCTACGGCTGTGCTGTTCTCCCAGATTTGCACCGAAGCGTGCTGCCGTAGAGCAGCCTCAAGCTTTTTGGCGATGTCAATCCCGCGCGTGCCGGCGTAAACCGCTTCGCTTGAACCAAAGAAACGGTGCGTCTGCAAAACGAGCTTACCACCGAGATGCGCCTTATCATCAATCAAGATCGTGCTGACGCCAGCCTGACCAAGTTCGATCGCCGCGGAAAGACCAGCAGGACCACCGCCGATGATGAGCACCTCAACCTCATACTTCGGAGTTGGATGGTTGGCAGGTATATTCAGCGGTTGAACGTCAGGTAATTTGGGAAGACCTTCAGCCGGAAAAACACGCATTCCCTTCTTCACAGCGGTCATACAAGCTTTGACTGGAAGCGTGTCGGCGATCACCATGCACTGCGAACACTGCCCGTTGGCACAAAAAATCCCCTGGGGGGAGTGGTCTTTGGGGTGGTGGCCAAAAATGGTGACGCCATTAGCCATAAGGGCGGAGGAAATCATTTCACCTTCCTTTGCCAGGAAGGTTTGGTCTTGCCAATAAAACGGAATGTCTGCTACAGAATCATCAATCAGAATAGGGTGAGCCTTGATACGATTCTCAGTCATAAACTCCTCAAATGTTCGGTTTCAAGGGATTATGATACCACCAACAAGGCATCAGTCGAAGATTTGCTGGTATTCCTGGTCCAACTCGCTATCGCTCAAATGCGAGTAACGCTGCGTGACGGCGATGTTGGTGTGGCGTGCCAGCACCTGCGCGAGTTTCAGGTTGCCGGTGCTGCCGAGGATCGTGGTCACAAAATAGTGGCGGAAGGAGTGGGGGGTGATGGTGCCGACGGCTTCTTCGCCAAGGGATTCCCGCACGCGCTGATTGACAATTTCCCGCCCGGTGGTGGTTGAAATGGGTTTGACCTTCTTGCCCGCGCCGCGGTCATGCCGCGCGAAAACCGGTTGGGATGCCAGCGCTTTGCCGCTGTTGCCATCCAGGCTTGCGCGTTCGGATAGGTACATCTTGAGAGCGTCCAGGCTGCGTTTTGAGAAGCGAACCACCGCTTCTTTATTGCCTTTGCCGATCACGATCGCGCGATGTTCGAGCCAGTCAATGTCCCCACGGCGCAGGTTGCACGCTTCGTGCACGCGCAGGCCGGTATCGGAAAGTGTGAGTAGGAACGCCCTGTCCCGCAAATTGATCAGGCGGTCGGATTCATCTTCTGTGGGTTTCGAAGTCAGCGTCGCGGCGTAGTCCAAAACGCTGTCGATGGCGCTTTTCGGGAACTGCGGCAGGCGGATGCCTGGCCGGCGCGCGCGCTGCTTGATCAGCAATCGGATGCGGGGGAGGTTGATTGGCGCAAGATTCTCCCCAGCGATGAACTCAAATAGCCCAACGACAGAGGTGACGTAAACCTGCTCCGTGGCGGATGAGAAATCCTTGAGGGCGGTCAGAACCCAGATCACCGCTTCTTCAGGCAGGGATGAAACGTCAGCTTTTTCAGGCTCAATCCCATTTTCTTTCAGAACTTCGGTGAACAAGTTCATCGCGTTCGTGTAAGTGCGAAACGTATTCGCGCTGCGCGAAAGCTTGACGGAGTTCAGGTATTTGTGGATGCATTCCTCTAACGATAATTCCATAATAAGCCTATTAATTACAAAACATTGCGCATAGTATAATGAAATACCGAAATTTCTCAAAAGTACACTCTCATTATAATCGTGAAAGAGCAGTGGATGTGGGAAGCACAAACGATTGATCATTTAGGTGACAACAGAGTTAGAATTAATGTTGTCAAGGAGTATCTATGAGCAAAACAGAGTGTACGTTTACTAACGGAAATGATTGGTTTCGGCTGAGGGCTTGCGGGATTCTGATCAACGACGGCAAGGTGTTGATGATCCGGAATGACAGCGATCCGTTTTATTATTCAGTTGGCGGATGCGTGGAGCACGGTGAAAGCCTGGTAGAAGCTGCTGTACGAGAAGTGTGGGAGGAAACAGGTTGGAAGTTCGAGGTGGAGCGCCTGGTGTTCATCCATGAAAACTTTTTCCGCGGAATAGCCGGAACGATTGAAGGGCTGAGCTGCCACGAATTGGCGTTTTACTATCTGATGAAGTGGGATCCCAATTGTGTGATCACTTCCAACAGCAAAACCTTGGGTGGATTACCAGAACGCCTGGAATGGCTCAAGATTTCCGAACTGAAAGAGTCTGAGACAACTGTTTATCCAACATTCTTCGCCAATGAACTATTGAATAATCCGTTATACCCAAAACACATCGTGACGTACGAATCTATCGTTTGATTTATCAGCCCAGAACAAATGGGAAAAGACCCATCGTTTCTCGTTGATCATGCTTGCGATAATGATACTTATCATAACCAATAGGTAATTTTTTCCGATCAGACCCCCACCCACCGATTTAGCTCTCAAAAAGAACTTATTTGCAGGCTGTAATTATTTGGAATGTTTCAACGCGTTCCACGCGCCGAGCCAGGGTTCGCCAATCCGATTTTTCTCTGCAATCTTCACTTTGCTAAAACGCTGCCCTACGGAAATGGCTTCTGTCGCGATTTCCGCCCAATCTTGCGCCAGAACCGCAGCTTTCAGACGTGCATGGCTGCCTTCGATCCAAGCCCATTCCTGGCGGAACTGATCTGCCTTCACCCAATAGTCGCGCTTTTCCCAGGCTACCATCGCCGCGTCAATCGTTTCGTTGATCTTCTCCAGCGCCAGGACGATATACGCCGCCATGTCCAGGCTTTTTTCGTCCGGACTGCCCTGCTGCATGAGCGTGCGGATAGCCAGGACGATCGAGCGCGCTAATCGATTGCGAAGTGTTGTGCCGCTTTCAGTTGTTTTGATTGTCATAACTCACCTTTTTCAAAAAATCAGACGATATTATACTCTCCTCCCCCACCCTGCATCATTATCAGACCAGGAAATGTGTGTAAGGATTGTATAATGTATTGGATCGATGAGATCGCTTCAACACATAAGCTCAATACGGCGGAATCAAATTGAGATCGCTTCGCAATAGAGGCTCGCGATGACGACATCTGATTGAGATTGCTTCCCAACAGGATCTAACAGAGGCTCGCCATGACGAAATCAGGGTGAGATCGCTTTACCCTGCTACGCGGGCACAGGCGCAACCCTTGTAAAAAGACTCAAGGGCAGGAGAAGCTCGCGATGACGGAAAAAGGAGAGATCGTGTCGCAAGAGAAGCTCGCGATGACGGATTCTGGCACTGATGGTTTCTTGCGGCAAAAACGCCAAGTTTCCCCCTTCCGGAAACAGCACTCTCACGCTATAATCTGATTGTCAGGAATGCCTGGCGACAATTGAATAAAAATCATTAGAGGCGCGGCGGATTGTGTAGAAACTTCGCTATCATCCC
>CAYSVX010000039.1:0-16851 GCA_964434665.1 uncultured Anaerolineaceae bacterium | reverse complement strand
CTTCGCAAGGTAGGCTCGCGATGACGGAAGCAGAATGAGATCGCTTCGCAAATAAAGCTCGCGATGACGGAGTAAGGAGAAGATCGCTTCGCAAGGTAGGCTCGCGGTGACAGAATCAGAATGAGATCGCCTAGCAACCCTTGTAAGGAGATCCAAGGGCAAGAAGTGGTCGCGATGACGAAAGCAGGGTGAGATCGCTTTACCCTGCTGCGCGGGCACAGGGCAAACCTTGTAAGAAGACCCATGGGCAGGAAAAGCTCACGAAGACTGATTCTGGTCATGATGGTTTCTTGTGGCAACCCCAAGTTTCCCCCTTCCGGAAACAGCACTCTCACGCTATAATCTGATTGTCGGGAATGCCTGACGTCAATTGAATAAAAAATCATTAGAGGCGCGGCGGATTGTGTAGAAACTTCGCTATCATCCCAGGACTGGGTGAAGAAACGAATTATCCGTCGCCGAAGGGCAAAAGGAGAGTCCTCTCCCCCGCCTTGGTGCGCCTAACGAAGTTCGGCCACTGTCATGCGGTTGCATGGAGCGCTATGTGTCATTATTTGCACATAGCGTTTTTAATTTTGAGGAGGTTATGATGACTGAAGTGGTAATTCGAATACGAATTGGTGCCGAAAACGCGCACTATGGCGGCGGGCTCGTTGACGGAGCTCACATGACAAAGCTATTTGGCGACGTGGCTACTGAACTGTTGATCCGGCGCGATGGCGACGAAGGGCTTTTCAGAGCTTACGACAACATCGAATTTCTCGCGCCTGTTTATGCCGGGGATTTCATCGAGGCGAAGGGCTGGATCACCAGCGAAGGCAACACCTCACGAAAAATGGCGTTTGAAGCCTGGAAAGTGATCGCTCCTCGCCCTGACATCTCGGATTCAGCGGCTGAAGTTCTGGCTAAGCCGGTATTGGTCTGCCGAGCAACTGGCACATGCGTCACCCCAAAGAACAAGCAACGCCTGGGTTGATCCCGGCTTGAAAATATCCAAGGAGAGAGTTATGAGTGCACACAAGGTTATCATCACCGCGGCGATCAGCGGTGCTGAAGTTACCCAGGAGAATAACCCTGCTGTCCCCTACACGATCGATCAGTATGTGCGTGAGGCAAAGCTCGCCCGCGAAGCCGGCGCTGCCATCATCCACCTGCATGCCCGCTTCGACGATGGCACCCCCACCCAGGACCGCGAACGCTTCAGGGTGATTATCAATGCCATCCAGGCAGCCTGCCCGGACGTCATCATTCAGCCTACCACTGGTGGAGCCACTGGCATGTCTGCTGGAGAACGACTCCAACCAACTGAACTTTTACCTGAAATGGCGAGCCTGGATTGCGGAACGATGAATTTTGGTGGCGACGATATCTTCGTCAACACGGAAAACATGATCATCGAGTTTGCAGCCCGCATGAACGAACGCGGGATCAAACCCGAACTGGAGTGTTTCGACAAAAGCCACATCGATATGGCATTGCGTTTGGTGCGCAAGGGTCACATTCAACCACCACTGCATTTCAACTTTGTGTTGGGCGTGAATGGCGGCGCAACAGGCACCCCGCGCGACTTGTTGTTTCTCAGGGAATCCCTGCCAGAAGGCGCAACCTTTACCGTGACTGGGATCGGCCGCTGCCAGTTGGACATGAACGT
Organism: uncultured Anaerolineaceae bacterium; assembly: GCA_964434665.1. Taxonomy (GTDB): domain Bacteria; phylum Chloroflexota; class Anaerolineae; order Anaerolineales; family Anaerolineaceae; genus Mesolinea. The sequence goes on along the minus strand of CAYSVX010000039.1, from coordinate 15,200 downwards.
GATGGGCATGCTTTTGGGCGGCCATGTCCGTGTGGGATTTGAGGACAACCTCAAGTACAACCGCGAAAGAAATGCTGTCTCGAACGCTGAGTTTGTGGAGCGGATTGTCCGCATCGCAAAGGAACTGAACCTTGAAATCGCCACACCGGCAGAAGCCCGCCAGATTTTGGGCATGCCTGAGCGTGTAAATTAGTTTAATTTATCTTTGGAGGAATTGTTATATGTCAATGGGTAATAAATATGGTGCACACCGCGTGATCGAGCCCAAAGGGCTGCTCCCGCAAGCCGCGCAGAAGATCGACAACTCAATGGAGATCTACGACAACGAAATTCTGATCGATGTTTCCGCATTGAACATCGATTCTGCCAGTTTCAGGCAGCTTTGGACCGCGTCCGAGCAAAACGAAGACCGGCTGAAGGAGATGATTCTGGGGATTGTTGCTGAACGCGGCAAGATGCAAAACCCGGTGACTGGCTCTGGCGGCATGCTGATGGGCAGTATCGCCAAGATTGGTCCTGCCCTGCAGCACCGCGCCGACATCAAAGTTGGCGATCGCATCGCGTCATTGGTTTCGCTTTCCCTTACCCCACTGCACATTGAGGAGATCCTGGCGGTTCATCCTGAGACCGACCGCGTGGATATCAAAGGGCAGGCTATCCTCTTTGAGAGTGGCATTTATGCCAAACTGCCCGACGATATGCCCGAAGCGCTCGCACTGGCGGCGTTGGATGTTGCCGGCGCGCCCGCGCAGACCGCGAACATCGTCAAGCCTGGCGACTCAGTACTCATCCTCGGCGCTGGCGGCAAGAGCGGTATGCTCTGCGGTTACGAAGCCATGAAACGCGTGGGTCCCTGCGGAAACGTTGTAGGTATGAGCCGCAACAATCGCTATGAAAGAACCTTGCTGGACAATCACTTTGCGCATAAGTACTTCGTAGCAGACGCAGCCAATCCGGTGGAAGTGCTTGAAAAAGCCCTTGAGTGTAATAATGGCAAAGAATATGATGTTGCCATTAACGTCGTCAATATCCACGGTACAGAGATGTCCACCATTCTCCCTGTGCGTGATGGCGGTCTGGTTTACTTCTTTAGCATGGCAACCAGCTTCACACGTGCTGCCTTAGGCGCTGAAGGCATCGGGAAAGACGTCACCATGATTATTGGCAACGGCTACACCCGCAACCACGCGGAATTTACCCTCCAGGTACTGCGCGAATCCAAGGCGCTGCGCGAAATTTTTGAACAGAGTTACATCTAAAAATCGATTCAAAGACTGCTGTGAGAACAGAAGCCTTCTTCACAATCTAGGAGTTTTGCAATGAAAGCTGAAGAAAAATACATCAACATGAGCGGTGAAGCCAGGCGACGGCAACTCTTTCCGGATGTGACAGATGAACAGTGGAATGACTGGCACTGGCAGGTTTCCCATCGGATATCGGATGTGGACACGCTAAAAAAGTACCTGCCACTGACCACGGAAGAAGAACAGGGCTCCAGAAAAGCGCTTGAACACTTCAGGATGGCAATTACGCCGTATTATTTGAGCCTGATCGATCGAAATGACCCGCATGACCCGGTAAGAAAACAAGCTGTACCGACCGGCGATGAAGCCTATCGCAGCCCGGAAGACCTGGAAGATCCGCTTGAGGAAGATGGGGACTCACCTGTTCCCGGTCTCACGCACCGCTATCCTGACCGTGTGCTTTTCCTCATCACCGATCAATGCGCCATGTACTGCCGGCACTGCACCCGCCGCCGTTTGGCTGGTCAGAAAGATGGCGCCCGCACACGCGCGCAGATTGATGCCTGCATTGACTACATCCGCAAAACCCCCTCTGTACGGGATGTGCTGCTTTCTGGTGGCGATGCTCTCCTGATGAGCGACGAACGCCTGGAATATATCCTCTCCAACCTGCGAAACATCGATCACGTCGAAATCATTCGGATTGGCACGCGTACTCCGGTTGTTTTACCCCAGAGAATCACACCCGAGTTATGCACAATCATCCGAAAGTATCATCCAGTTTGGGTCAATACGCACTTCAATCACACCAACGAGATCACCCCTGATTCCAAGCGTGCAACTGCCCTGCTTGCGGATGCTGGTGTGCAGTTGGGTAATCAATCCGTGCTTTTACGCGGAGTAAATGATTGCGTGCACGTCATGCGCAAACTGGTAAACGGACTTGTCTACATTCGCGTGCGCCCTTATTACATTTATCAGTGCGATCTTTCGCTCGGACTTTCACATTTCCGCACGCCTGTTGCCAAGGGTCTTGAGATCATCGAAAGTCTGCGGGGGCACACTTCTGGTTTCTGCGTCCCTACGTATGTGGTGGACGCACCTGGTGGCGGAGGCAAGATCCCGGTGATGCCTGATTATCTGATCTCGCAGAACCCCAATCACGTCGTTTTACGGAATTTCGAAGGCGTTATCACCACCTATACACAGCCGGATGATTACAAAAACGAGTGTAACTGCCCGGTTTGCAGAGGTGAAGAAAAGGTTGAGCTGATCGGCGTCGCCAGCTTGCTGGCTGGTCAGCAAATGACCCTCGAGCCGGTTGGTTTACTGCGAAACAGAAGGAAACACAAGGAATAATTGGCGGTGGTATGAACGCGGTTGCGGCCAAAACAAGCAATGAGCTGCTCCAGCTGACAGGTCTGCAAGACCTACAGTCGCTGGCTATCATTGGGCTGTCAAAAAATGCCGGGAAGACAACCTGCCTCAACCACATCATTGCCGCCTGGCAGGAATCCGGTCAAACAAGACCCTTAGCGCTCACCTCAGTTGGTAGAGATGGCGAATTGGAAGACATTCTGAGCGGGAACCCAAAGCCGCGTATTTACATACCGATGGGTACGTTGATCGCCAGCGCTGAAGGAGCACTGCAACACAGTGACGCCTTGCTTGAAATATTGGAACTCAGCAACATCCGGACGGCTTTGGGGGAAGTGATTATCTGCAAGGCGCTTAGCGACGGGTACGTGGAGTTGGCAGGTCCCAGTGTAACAGACGAAATTGCCACCATCGGCAACCTGATGCGCCAACAGGAACCGGAATGCCTGTTTATTATTGATGGAGCGCTATCGCGCCGTTCGCAAGCCGGCAGCGGAATGAGCGAGGCAGTAATTCTATGTGTCAGTGCGGAAACTTCTGCAAATCCGGAAAAACTCGCGGAAAAAACCAGTTTCGCGCTGGGCTTACTGCAATCGCCCGCTCTTCCCGAAGACACCGCAACCCTGTTAGCTCAGGCAATAACAGCAAATCCCAACAAACGCGTCATCATGCTAAACGGCAACCAACCGCATCTCTCCATCTCGACTTTGGACACCCCAACGCTGGTTGGTTATGGCAAGCTGATCGCCAGTGCCTTGAAGCCTGATACTTGTTATCTCTGTCTGCAAGGCGCGCTGACGGACCAGGTGCTGCAGGAATTATTGAGCGAGACTAACTTTGCAAATTTGACCCTCGTTGTGGAAGACGGCACACGTTTGTTCATTAAGACCGGAAGCTTCCAAAAACTTGGTGATCGCAAGGTCGACCTTGCAGTCCTGAATCCATTGGATGTGCGGTTGGTCTGCCTCAATCCCACCCGTTCGAACGGGCAGTGCCTTGATTCTCAGTTGATGCTTGAGCAATTGCGTAAGATTATCCCTATTCCCGTGGTAGATCTGGGACCTAGGACGATGTGAGATCACCATGAAAAACTCGGTCATCATCTCCCCGGAATTATTGGACGAATTAGGGCTGCTCAAAGTTCTGGATGCCTGCCAATGTCGCAGTCCACAAGGGAACAACCTCAAAAATTCTGTTCACCTGTACACAAATAGTTCTCGGACCGCGTTGCATGAGGAATTGAGCGCCATCGATCGTCTGGTTACTTTGGTCAAGGACAACAACACTCAAGTGTTAGAGGCGCAAATTCAGTTATCTCGTCTGAGGGAACTTCGAGGCACCCTTGGAAGGCTCGAAAAAGGCAACCTGCTGGATGACACCGAGTTCTTTGAGCTCAAGAGTGCCTTTGCAATATTCAATCGCATTGGACAGATGAAAATCCTGCTCAAGGCTGCAGGGGTCAATTTTGTTGACACCAAATATGCAGCCGCATTGCTTGACCCGGCCAGCACAGGAAACCCCACTTTCCACATTTACAGTGATTATTCTCCAGAGCTCGCGCATATCAGACTCAGAAAAAAAGAGCTGGAAAAAGAAATCCGCCAGGCAACAGGACCGCAACGCAAGACCTTGCTGACACAGCGCGCCATACTAACAGCAGAGGAAGACCAGGAAGAGGAAACCATCCGCAGGCAGCTGGGCGTAAAGCTGGCTGAATGGTTGCCAAAAATTCGTAGCAACGCTGCCAGTTGCGCGATGCTCGATTTCCGACTTGCCAAAGCAATACTTGCGTTGCGTTGGAATGGTTGTCTCCCGGAGTTGGTGGAGCATCACAGCGGTGCCTCATTACATAATGCCTTCCATCCACTGGTTGCCGCATTGCTTGAGAAACAAGGGCTGTCATTCACTCCGATTTCGATCGAACTCCACAAAGGCGCAACAATTGTCAGAGGAGCCAACATGGGTGGTAAGACTGTCGCCCTGAAGACGGTTTTCTTGGCTCTGTTGATGACTCAACTGGGATATTTCCCGTTTTGCGAAAGCTTGCAAACGCCGCTATTTGATTTTTTTGCTTTCGAATCCAGCCATGAGGGTGATCTGCATCGTGGTCTTTCCTCTTTTGGTCTCGAGGCTGTTCAAATCCGCAATCACTACCGCAAGAGTCAAACCCAGCAAGGCTTGATAGTGATGGATGAGCCCTGCCGGGGAACAAATCCCTCTGACGCGACAGCGATTGTGCAAGCGCTTTGCAATGTGTATGGCAAATCCAGCAGCACGTTTTTCATCGCCACGCACTATCATGTCAGAAGGTCACCGGGAATTCGGTTTTACCAGGTACGCGGTATCAGCCCGGACGTTCTGGCAGAATTGGCGGCTTATCGATACAACCCCCCAAAGATCGGCGAAAATGAGGAGAAATCAGCCACAGTTTTGTCGAATTTGTCTGTAAATTTGCACCATGAAGACCTGACTCGTGTCAGGAAAATTCAGAATCTAATGGATTATCACCTTGAAGAAATTGATGGTGTTCATCAACCTCCATCGGGTGCAATCAAGATTGCCGAGCTGTTAGGTGTGGACGACAAATTAATACGCGAGATGGACGCAGCCCGGCAGGAGGAATAATGGCAAAACTTAACATAGATTGGGAAAAAGTAAAATTGGCGCGCGAAGCAGCCCGCCAGGTTGTGGAAGATGTTCATGCCTACACCCAACAATTCACCACGACGACCATAGAGCGCTCAATTTGCCGGCTATTTGGCATTGACGGCGTCGATGTGATGGGCGTGCCTTTGCCAAATGTGGTTGTTGAACACCTCGCATCCCGCCAGATGCTGGGGCTTGGGGTAACCTTTTGGCTTGGACAGGCAGCCATCTCGCTTGGCAAGGAACCCCAGGCTGTAGCCGAAGCCGTTGCCCTGGGGGAGCTGGATCTCACCCAGGTTGAACCAGCAGACCTTTTTGAGATCCAATTGTGGGCAGAAAGGCGCGCCGAGGAAGCAGTCTCAAAGATTCACCGCAATCGCATCATCCGTGAAGAGCGATTGCTCGAATTCGGCGATCATTCCGGACCGTTGATTTACGTTATCGTTGCGACCGGCAACATCTACGAAGATATCCTTCAGGCAAAAGCGGCTGCCACGCAAGGCGCGGATGTCATTGCTGTGATTCGCACCACCGGCCAAAGCCTGCTCGATTACGTTCCGTTTGGTGCAACGACTGAGGGCTTTGGCGGCACCATGGCAACCCAGGAAAACTTCCGCCTGATGCGCGAAGCGCTGGATGAGGTTGGCGCAGAGCTAAAGCGCTACATCCGACTTTGTAATTATTGCTCAGGTCTATGTATGCCCGAAATCGCTGTCATGGGCGCGTTTGAACGCCTGGATGTGATGCTGAATGACGCGCTTTATGGCATCCTGTTCCGCGACATCAATATGCAACGTACGCTCATCGACCAGGAGTTCTCACGCCTGATTAACGCTGCAGCAGGGATCATTATCAACACCGGTGAAGACAACTATCTGACCACTTCCGATGCCTACGAAGAAGCCCACACGGTGTTGGCCTCTCAGCTGATTAACGAGCAATTTGCCTTGAAGGCTGGTTTACCCGAAGAGCAGATGGGATTGGGGCATGCCTTTGAGATGAATCCCGAACTTAAAAACGCGTTTCTCTACGAATTTGCCCAGGCACAGCTTGCCAGGCAGATTTTCCCCAACGCCCCGCTTAAATATATGCCCCCCACCAAGTTCAAAACGGGCAATGTCTTCAAATCGCATATTCAGGATGCACTGTTCAACATTGTGACAGTCATCAGCGATCAACGCATCCACTTGCTTGGAATGCTGACCGAAGCCATTCACACGCCCTTCCTGGCAGACCGCGCCCTTGCGATCGAAAATGCCCGTTACATTGCTACCAGTTTTGCAGAATTTGGAGAAGACATCGAGTTTCGCGCAGGCGGGATTATGGAACAGCGAGCTGCGAATGTTCTTGACCTTGCTCTTGATCTCCTCCAAAGCATCCGTCGTGATGGTCTCTTCCGGACCATCGAGGAAGGTAGCCTGGCAGGCATCAAGCGCCCGTTTGAAGGAGGCAAAGGTCTTGCAGGCGTAATCGTCAAAGAAGATCAATATATGAATCCCTTCATCTCCCTATTGATGGAAGAATCCCAGAACGGATCCGAACGCTACCACCGCACCAAAGCTATGCTTGAGGAGGGAAAAAATGAGTAGTGGACGTTATTCAACAAGCAAGACCGACTTCGACAAAACACTTGATCTTACGCATCTGAAACCTTACGGTGACACAATGAACGACGGTAAGGTCCAGCTTTCTTTCACCCTGCCCGTGCCTGACAGTGAAACTGCCGTTGAGGCGGCGCGTCAGCTGGCATTGAAAATGGGTTTGGTTGAGCCGACGGTTTCCCATCATGCCCCACTCGATCAGTCATTCAGTTTCTTCGTGGTATATGGAAGTCTCAACCATTCAATAGACTATACGCAAGTACGTGTAGAATTCGTAGATATCGACCGTATGACCATGGATGAGACTGACCTATTCATTCAGCAAAATTTTGGTCGGAAAATCAGAGTGATTGGTGCCAGCACGGGAACCGACGCACACACGGTCGGAATTGACGCAATCATGAATATGAAAGGCTATGCCGGTCATTATGGATTGGAGCGATACAAGATGATCGAAGCGCTAAACCTTGGCAGCCAGGTGACGAATGAAGATTTCATTCGAAAAGCGGTGGAGTTTGACGCGGATGTTCTGCTGGTCTCTCAGACAGTGACTCAGAAAAACGTCCACGTCCAAAACCTGACCGAGCTGGTAGAGCTGCTTGAAGCTGAACGCATACGATCTCGCTTTCTGCTTGTCATTGGAGGTCCCAGAATCAGCCACGAACTTGCCAAAGAGCTGGGCTGCGATGCTGGTTTCGGTCCTGGCAAGTACGCGGATGATGTTGCTAGCTATATTTGTACAGAATTGGCTGCACGCAAGCAGCAGATGTTAAAAACTTAAAATCAACACCCAAAGAAAGGCAGGAGTTATGAGTAAGTTGATTAGTTTAAATGACGCAGTAGATCTTGTTCGTGATGGCGACACGATAATGGTAGGAGGGTTTTTGGCAGTCGGAACACCAGAAAGGCTTATTGACGCTCTCGTCGAAAAAGGAGTGAAGAACCTGACCCTCATCTGCAACGATACTGGTTTTATCGATCGCGGTGTTGGAAAGATGGTCGTCGCCAAAATGTTCAAAAAAATCATGACCTCGCACATCGGTACCAATCGTGAAACCGGCCGTCAGATGCTGGAAGGCGAAACCGAGGTTGTACTCATCCCCCAGGGTACCCTGATTGAACAGATCCGGGCTGGAGGTTTTGGTCTTGGCGGCATCCTGACAAAAACAGGATTAGGAACGGAAGTAGAGATAGGCAAACAGGTTATCGAAATCGATGGTGAACAATTCCTGCTCGAGAAACCGCTGCGAGCCAATATTGCCTTACTTTTCGCGGAAAAAGCGGACGAAAAAGGTAATCTGACTTACCATGGTGCCACACGCAATTTCAATCCCTGCATGGCTGCGGCGGCTGATATCGTGATTGCTGAGGCACAACAGGTAGTGAAAGTTGGCGAAATTTGTCCGGATGATGTTGTGGTTCCATTTGTCTTTATTGACCACATTATTGATGGAGGTGCGCTATGATGGACAAACAGCAATTGCAGGAATTTATTGCCAAAAGAGTTGCCCAGGAACTACAGGATGGAAGCCTGGTCAATCTTGGTATTGGCTTGCCCACCCTGGTACCAAACTTCCTTCCTGAAAACAGTGAGGTCATCTTCCAATCTGAAAATGGTTTTATCGGCCTTGGTCCTGTGCCGGCTGAAGACCAGATTGATCCCTGCATTTCCAATGCTGGCGGAATGCCAGTCACGATTATGCCTGGCGGCAGCTTTTTCGATAGTTCTTTGTCCTTCGGCATCATTCGCGGTGGGCATGTGGATGTGACTGTTCTGGGAGCTTTGCAGGTAGCCGAAAATGGCGATATTGCCAGCTACATGATCCCTGGTAAGTTGGTTCCAGGTATGGGCGGTTCGATGGACTTGCTTAGCGGTGCCAAAAAAGTCATTGTAGCAATGGAACACACCGCCAAAGGATCTCAGAAGCTCCTGCGTAAATGCACATTACCTATATCAGCGATTAATTCGGTCGATTTGATCGTTACGGAAATGGGAGTGATTGAGGTCACCCATGAAGGTTTTGTGCTTGTGGAACAAAACCCGGAATACACCCTGGACGAAATCAAAGCTGCCACCGGTGCTCCACTGATCATCAGTGCTGCTTTGAAGCAGATAGCGTAGATCAGGTCCTAAATCACAACCAAAAAGCTGCCGGGATTTCCGGCAGCTTTTTGGTTTTTGATGTGCTACTGAACTAAGAACGTTGTTGAGGCGGTTGCATCTGTGTAACCGCTCTTGCTGACAGTTGCAACGAGTGTATAAGTACCTGTCCCTGTCTTGCGTGTGTTGATGCGGTAAGTAAAGGAATAAACTCCTGTGGTACCGGTTGTGCCATTATAGGTTGTTTGGCTGCCAGTTGGTGGTGTTAGTTTGACACTCACAGAGGCTGAAGGGACTGGAGCATTATTTTGGTCTTTCACCGTCACAGTGACAGTCACCTTTTGACCATTGATGTAAGCGGATTTGTCAGTCTTAATGCTCGCAACCAGGGTCTGTTCGCCGGTCGTCTGAGTAACTTCTATGGTGATCTGCTGGGTGGTCGTCAAATTGCCGCTGTCTGTAACAGAAGCCATGATCGTATGCAGACCTACTGCAATCTGAGCTGTAGTATAGCTAGGTCCGGTAAAGAATGGTTCACCGTCAAGTGTCCAAACAATATCGCCGCTATCAAGCAAATCATCCTCTGCGTCATCCGCTGTGGCAGTGAAGGTAATTGTTTCGCCTTCAGCAAAGGAGGAATTATTTGCAGGACTTGAAATTGACAAAGTTGGAGCGGTATTCTCGGGAGGTGTCGTGCCGCCGTACCCCAAGTATTCCAGCGCGGCTCTGGCTTGCACCAGACCATAACCATAATATACGTCCTTTCCCGCGGCGCCCAGGTCCTGGGCTGTGGCAGTCAGGGCGTTCCTGATTTCCACGTTCGTCAAAGTTGGATCCCAGCTCCACACCAAGGCAGCAACTGCTGAAACATGCGGAGTCGCCATGGATGTGCCATCCCAGGCTTCGTAGCCGCTAGCCGGTTGCGCAACCTGGCTAAAGACTGTTGCGGTTCGTCCAATTTTGTTAGCCACCAGGTATTGACCTGCTTCCTGGCTGAGGGAAATACCTATGATCGTCGAGGTGTTGCCGTCTCCCAGCGTTCCTAAAAAGTCACCGGGAACATTGTTATAGATTATCGCCGCAACACCGCCGCCTGACTTAACATTCATTACTTTTGTGTAGAAGTCCTGCGTTCCACGTTGACAGAGGACGACCTTGCCACTCCAGGAACCAACTGTACCACACAGTCCACCGTCAACCAGAGCACCACTGACAGTTCCTCTGGCAGAATAATCAATATGACCGCCTGCATAATCGATACCGTCCACAGTGACTTTATTGGTATCGATGAAGGGTAATGTCGAAAGAACGCCCACACCTGGCGCGGCAATTTCCACCTGGCTGTTATATTGCGAGAAATCTGCGACCACTTTGCTGCTGTCAATGGCTGCTACTGACATCACCGAGTCGTAGGACGCGGGATAAGACAGAGCAGAAGTTCCTTCGTTACCCGCTGCTGCGATGCTTAGCACGTTGGCAGCGTAAGCATTAGCGAAGGCTGTCCTTTCAGTACGAACTAAGCGGGAACCGCCCAGACTCATGCTGACCACATTCGCGCCAGCAGCCTGGCAGCGGTTAAGTGCGTCTACGAGATTGGATGCATAGGTTGCGTTCCCGTCGTCGTTGAAGAACTTGACTATAAATAGATTCACAGTTCCAGGTGTCACACCGACAACGCCGATACCGTTATTTAAAGCAGCAATCGTGCCGCCTACGTGCGAGCCATGACCAAAACCATCGGTGTACCAGTAACCACCCACTTGTGAGTACCCCCCATCAGCGTCTGGAAGATCTTCATGTCCCTGATAGTATCCTGAATCTATAATGCACAGCGTCCGGGTTGCGCCAGTTGGAGCACCCGTATCCACATCGCCATCGCGGTCAACATCCCAAACATCGCGAGCCTGGACCATGTCTATGCCATAAGGCACGGTCTGACCAAGCTGATCGACAACAGCCAGAGCTTCTTCTGTTACTACACCCTCCATCGCGCTGACCGGATATCGTTCAGCATCTTCTTCTACATCAATGACCCAGGGGTTGTTGAGGATCCCATTTAGGGCTGCTGCCGGGAGGCTGACAACATAAGCGCCAAGCTCGGGAAAATCATAATGAATCTTGGTGCTGCTTGAAGTTAATACCTTAAAGACTTCTGACTTTCCACCATCCCGATAGGAAACCCAAACCCGGACCGTGTCCGCTGGGTCTGCCATGACCGGGCTTGCGACGCTGAATAACAGCATCAGAACTGCGGATAGGACTAACAGAACTCTTGCTTTGCGCATGTTATGCTCCTTGTTGTGAAAGAGAAATGGAATAATTTAATATTACTACTTATTTACTTCGTTGGAATTGATATTTTTAGTTTGTGCAAACCACAATTCCCCTCGTTGCCGGTGGTTATACCTAATTCCTTCCACGAGTAAAACTGATTTGAGGTTGAACAAAAAGAAGCACAGCAAACTTGCTGTGCTTCTTTTTGTTAAATGTCTAATAGGTATAAAAACCCTCGCCGGTTTTGCGCCCGAGCTTGCCGCCCCGGACCATCTTGCGCAGTAATGGATGCGGACGGTATTTGTTGTCACCAGTCTCTTTATGCAGGACTTCCATGATCGCCAGGCAGACATCCAATCCAATCAGATCGCCCAACTCCAACGGACCCATCGGATGATTGGCACCCAGCTTCATGGCGGTATCGATGCCTTCAGCGGTTGCTACACCCTCAGCAAGAATTCCCACCGCTTCGTTGATCATAGGTATCAGGATGCGATTGACCACAAACCCAGCCGATTCCTTGACCTCGACGGGTGTTTTGCCCAATCCTCTTGCAATCTCAGAAACCTGTTCCACGACTTCCGGAGCTGTGGACAGTCCAGGTATAACTTCGACCAGTTTCATGACCGGCGCGGGATTGAAGAAGTGCATCCCCACCAGGGGATGGTTCAAGCCTTGTGCGATCTCTGTGATCGAAAGCGAGGAAGTGTTGCTGGCAAAAATGCACTCAGGCTTGGCAATTGAGTCCAGGGTTTTGAAAGTTGCTCGCTTTACGGACATCTCTTCCAATACTGCTTCGATCACCAGGTCACAATCCGCGCAGTCTTCCAGCAGTCCGGCAGTGATGCGGGCGCTCACCTGATCGGCAGCGGCTTGCTCCATTTTGCCCCGATCCACCCTGCTTTGCAGCCCTTTGGCGATGCGCTGCTGACCTTTTTGCGCGAATTCAAGATTGATGTCGGTGAGAATAACTTCGTATCCCTCTGTTTGAGCAAAGGCCTGGGCAATCCCGCTGCCCATGGTGCCTGCTCCGATCACTCCTACTTTCATAGTTTCTCCTTTTGGCAAAGCAGCCTGGAAAAACATCCAGGCTGCCAATTAATATGGTTATCTGTTCTTGAAGACTTTCTCTTTGCGCTTCTCCATGAAAGCCTGCATACCTTCTTGTTGATCTTCAGTCAAAAAACACGTGCTGAAAAGGTCAACTTCGTGCTGGATCGCGTCCGCAATTGGCATGTCCAGACCTTCATTAACAGCGCGCTTAATGGTCCGGATCGCAATGGGAGCATTGCCGGCAATCCGATCAGCCATTTTTAGCGCTTCTGCCAGCAGGTCTTGCTGCGGAAAGACGCAACTCACCAAACCGATTTGAAGCGCTTCTTCTGCTTTGATGTTTCTGCAGGTGAACAGCAGTTCCTTCGCCTTTGAGATGGAACCAATCACACGGGCAAGTCGCTGAGTGCCACCAAACCCCGGAGTAATTCCAAGACCTGCTTCTGGCTGACCAAAAACAGCGTTCTCACTGCAGATCCGGATGTCACAGCTGAGCGCTAGCTCATTCCCACCGCCCAAAGCATAGCCATTGATCGCAGCGATCACTGGCATGGGAAAGGTTTCGATCTTTCTGAACAGTGCGTTTCCGGTTTCACTGAAAGTGCTCGCCTGGCTTTCGCTCATGCAGCACATTTCAGCTACGTCAGCGCCAGCAATAAAGGCTCTCTCACCTGCCCCGGTGATCACCAGGCAGCGGATTGCCTCAAGATCCACAGCATCCAGAATTTCATACAGCTCACTCAGAACAGCCCTATTGATCGCGTTAAGAGCTTCAGGTCGGTTGATGGTGATCAGTCCGACCTGTCCGATCATTTCATACAGAACAAGCGCCATACTTATGCCTCAGGTTTCGCAATCGCGGTGGCGCAGCCCATGCCGCCGCCGATACAGAGCGTTGCCAGTCCAAGTTTCGCATGCTCTTGGCGCTTCATTTCGTGGATGAGTGAGACGAGAATGCGGCATCCGGATGCACCGATGGGATGCCCCAAGGCGATCGCACCGCCATTGACGTTCACCTTTTCAGGATCCATACCCAAGTCGCGCAGAACCGCAACAGACTGAGCCGCGAACGCTTCATTGGCTTCGATAACATCAAAATCAGCAATGTCCTTGCCTAACTTTTCGAGCAATTTTTTGGTAGCTGCCACGGGACCAATACCCATAATTGAAGGCTCCACGCCTTCCAAAGCACTGCCAAGCCAGATCGCTTCAGGAGTGACACCAAGTTCACGCGCTTTTTCTTCGCTCATGATAACTACCGCTGCGGCACCATCGTTAATTGTGGAGGAATTGCCCGCAGTAACCACCCCATCCGGTTTGAAGGCAGGTTTTAGCTTTGCCAGCCCATCGGCGGTTGCATCCCCTCGGATACCTTCGTCCTCGACAAAATCGATTACATCGCGCTTGATTCGCACCTGGACCGGAACGATTTCGTCAACAAATTTGCCTTCAGCCTGGGCTTTGGCGGCTTTTTGCTGGGAAATTGCTGAGAATTCATCCAGTTCCTGGCGGCTTAGGTGCCACTGTTCTGCCACGTTTTCAGCCGTGATGCCCATGTGCAGCTGGCTGAAAGCATCCGTCAACCCATCATTCACCATCGTGTCGACCAGCTTGCCGTCGCCAAGGCGGTAGCCAGCCCGTGCCAGCGGAAGCGCATACGCGGCAGCGGACATATTCTCCATGCCGCCTGCAACCACCACATCTGCTTCACCAAGCAAAACCATCCTGGCCGCCATGTTGACTGCCTCGAGACCGGAACCGCAGACGACGTTGATGGTCACAGCTGAGGATTCGATCGGAATGCCGGCATTCACTGCAGCCTGGCGGGTAACATTTTGCCCCTGAGCTGCCTGCAAAACGCAACCCATGTAGACCATGTCGACATCAGCTGGTTGGATCCCAGCCCGGCGAACTGCTTCCCGGATTACCACTTCACCAAGCTTTGCTACGGGAACGGTTGAGAGCATACCGCTCATCTTCCCTATCGCAGTACGACACGACCCGGCAATGACGATTTTCTTGTTCATAAATGATTCCCTTTCTCTAAGGATCTGGGGGTGAGGTTTGACAGAAAACAAACGCAGTTTAAGTCAAGGCGAGTTGTGATCTGCCTCCCAGACCGGATTGTTCGCCTGTATTATCTCATAGAATCCCCTTCCCTATCTTACAATTTCTCCTTTTTAGCTGATAATTGACGACCGCGCAACCATCCGAAACCTGCACGACTTAAGGCATTTTATCCCTTGCATTTCTTGACAGTAGAACAATTGTTCTATATAATTAGAACATGGAAAGCTCACTGATACCCTTCAGCACTCCCCTGCCCTCCAGGCGTTTCCTGGCGATTGGCGCCCAAGCGCTTTCCAACAAAATGCTCGAATTGATCGCCAAATTGAGCCTGATGCAGCGTGTAACCGTTCTGGACTGCGGCAACCGTTCCAACATGTATTCGGTTGCCAAACTGATCCGCCCCTACACCTCCGACCCCGTGCGGGTCATGTGCAATATCCGCCTTTCACGCGCCTACACCTGCTACCAGGTCCTGGCCATGCTGCAGGCTGTAGCTGCCAAACCGCCGAAGGAACCGTTGGTGGTGCTGGATCTGCTGGCGACTTTTCTCGACGAAGATGTCGAGCTCAAAGACGCGCAGCGCCTGCTGGACCACAGCCTCGACCTGCTAACGCGGCTGAGTTCATCGGCACCCGTGGTCATCAGTGTCCGACCGATCCCTCTTATTGCCCACCAACGGGTCGTTTTGCTTGAGATGCTCAAAAACAATGTGGATGTTTGCTGGGAAGAGCCGCTCGCGCTGCAAACCGCGCAACAGACACAAATGCTACTTTTCGGATGAGGTTCTTATGGGACGCACCATCGCTTCAATCACCCAAACCTGGCAGGAAGAAG
>CAYSVX010000038.1:0-16914 GCA_964434665.1 uncultured Anaerolineaceae bacterium | reverse complement strand
CTTTTAGGACATTTCTAAATTGCTACTTTAGGACATTATCATGTTGCCACTACACAATCTTTTCACCTACTTCAACAAATTCCCTCGTAAGTGATATACTTTTCCCTCGTGGATATTAACACTTACTCAACCTGGCTGGAAATTGACCTAAATGCCATCAAGAATAATGCCGCCCTGATCCGCGAAAAGACCGGAGCGGAAGTGATGGCTGTGATCAAGGCCAATGGCTACGGTCACGGCGCCCGTCCGGCTGCCCAGGCTGCCATTGCTGGCGGCGCAACCTGGATTGGCGTAGCGCGTATCGAAGAGGCTCTTACCCTGCGTCGCGCCGGCATATCCTGCAAGTTGCTGGTGCTGGGTTTCACCCCCGCAGCCAAGGTGCCGGAAGCCATCGAGCATGGCATCACGGTGGCGCTTTTCGACCCCGAACTGGCACAAAATTATCTCGAATACGTCAACATTCATGGTGGAACGCTGCATGCCCATCTTAAAGTTGAAACAGGCATGGGCAGGCTTGGGATGAAGCCAGAATTTGTTGCATCTTTCCTTGCAAACCTCAAAGACACAGGCATCAAAGTTGTTGGGATCTTCACCCATCTTGCCCGTGCTGATGAACCCAACTCAGACTCAACCCCCAGGCAGCTGGCTATCTTTGACGCGCTTTTGAGCGATCTCGAAAGCAAAGGGCTCAAACCCGAAAAAGTCCACGCCGCCAACTCGGCTGCCGTGCTCAACTTCCCCCAGTCCTACTACGACATCGTCCGTCCGGGTGACCTGCTATTTGGCATGTCCCCAACAGGTGACTCACTTCCTGATGGCTTCAAACCTGCTCTCGCCTGGAAAGCGCGCATTATCTCACTGCACAACTTTCCAGCTGGTCAGGGCATTAGTTATGGCTCCACCTACGTGACCAGCAAAGAAGAGCGCATTGGGGTGATGCCGACCGGCTATGGCGATGGTTTCCGCCGTGCCGAAAATCAGCAGGTTCTGGTTGGCGGCAAACGCGTGGATATTGTTGGCAGGGTTTGCATGGATCAGTGTATGCTTCAGTTGGATAGCGTACCTGATGCCAAGGTGGGGGATGAGATCGTCCTGATCGGCACCCAGGGTAATGAAACCTTGAGCGTTGATGAGGTCGCGAAACGTTGGGGCACGATCAACTACGAAGTTGTCTGCGGCTTGGCGGATCGGCTTCCCAGGATTTACAACGAATGACCCAAAGTTTTGTCCGGGCAGAATTTCACTGCCATACAATCTATTCTCATGACAGCCTGGTTGAATTGGGTGCGTTGCTCAAAGCTTGTGATAAGCGTGGCATCGACAAGATTGCCATCACCGACCACGGCAGCATGAAAGGCGCTTTTAAGGCTTACAAAATGGCACCCGATCGCGTTATTTTGGGTGAGGAAATCAGGACGCCTGAAGGCGAGATATTAGGCTACTTCATGACCGAAGAAATCCCGCAGGGTCTGGAAGCACCTGAAGTGGTGAGGCGGTTGCAGGAGCAGGGAGCTTTCATCAGCCTGCCTCATCCTTTTGACCCACATCGCAGCTGGTGGACTGATCGCACGCTTGATCAAATCTTGCCCTCCCTCGATGGGATTGAGGTTTTTAACGCCCGCTGCCTGCGCGAGGAATACAATCAGAATGCTTACTATTTTGCCCTCGAACATGGAAAAGCGTTGATGGCAGGCAGCGACGCGCACGCGCTCGGTGAGTTGGGTCGCACGTATATGACCATGCCCTGGTTTGATGACGCCGAAAGTCTGCGTGCAGCCGCAAGAGAGGTGACTATTGGTGGAGAGCTCTCTGGTATCCATGTTCACATGGTTTCCACTTTCGCACGTTTCGCAAAGAAAATCAGCCACTAATTAAGTTCATAGTTGATTGCTGATGGCTGGCACCTCAGAAGGACAACTTACGGTGTTACTTTATTCATGTCTCAGTATCGGTAGGGCGAGATTGGAAGCACAGCATACATCATCAGGCAAAGTTACAGGTGTGCTTCCAATCCGCCGTATACAGCACTCCTGATGATTGCTAACATCGGATTAATGAGATTTAGATGTAGGGGCGAAGCATTCGGAAAAGAACCGTTGTCATTTCCAAGCGGTTTGTTCAGAATGCTTCGCCCTTAATAAATGTTACTGGTCTTCTTACTTCAACAACGAGACGATCAGCCAGGCTGCAAGAATCAGGAAAACGATTGCCATGCCAATCTTGACCGCTGCGGCGTGTTTGCGCAGGAATTCGGTGAATTGCTTTGAAGTTGTACCGTAAAAAGCAAGAATAAAGACGACAATCAATGGCACGATGAACATCAGGTTGTAAAGTACCAGGAAAAGCAGTGCCTGACCGCGCATTGAAGGGATCGAGCTCATCGAGATGATCACAGGCAGATAGATTTGTCCGGTGCAAGCCAGCTCCAATAACGATATCAGCAACCCGGTCACGAATGCGCCGATAATGTAACTGCTGGCTTTCCTTCCCTCTCGCACTGTCTGATTGATGCGCTTGCGCAGAGGCTCTGGCAGCTTCAATGCCATATCGTTCAGGTCGCCCTGCCGCACCTTGATGAAGTCGCGAATGCTCAACACAGCCAGCACGAGGCACAAAACTGCCGTCAAAATGTAAACGATCTTGCTGATAATCGATGTCCAACCAGAGATCAGGTCAAGCACTTTATAGAATCCAAGACCAACCAGCAAATATGCAATAAAGACGCCCAAGGTAAAGCTTGCGCCAGTGATCAGAATTTGCTTGCCTTTTTTACCGCTCAGCGATAAGTAAGATACAAAGAAAATGATGGTGGCAAAAGCGCAGGGGTTCAACCCATCCACCAAGCCTGCCAAAACGACTGCCAGCCAACCCATCTTTTCGAAACGATCAATCAGAGCTGAGTTGCCGTCCTCCGAATTGTAATCTTGCCAAAAAGCGGGAGAGCCATCGGCAACGAGTTCCTGCAAAATAGGTTCAATGGAGGCTGGCGTGAACTCGGCTTCATCAATCCAGGCTTTATCACCAATGAAAAGTGCCGGTGTGTTGAAGTTTTTCTCTACGCCAACTCGCAGCGCCATCCACTCAGCCATCGCGGCTTCATCGAAAATGTTGAACTCCTCGATTATGAGTTGAGGATATTTCGATTTCAAATATGCCATATCCGTTTCAGCCCGGGCACATTCCTTACAACCTGTCTGATAGAAATACGCGCCATAAATCGGGGCTGAAACTTCACACGCCGAAGGATCTTCGGGGCTGCATACAAGCCCTGCATCAGGCGTAGGTTGAGCTTGTGATATTACCAGCGAAGCAGGATCCACCCCAGGTATTTCCGGGAGCTTGATGCCATCTCCTTCAAGCCCGGCTTCGACCAGTGCCACGAACTTTTCTCTTGTTTGTTCCTCGCCGTTGAGCATCTGATCGCCAATCAGGACGACAGGCAAACCGCGGTCGCCGGCTCCGATCCCAAACGCGCTCTCGGCTTTCATGAGCGCTTCATAATTGACACTTTCGCCCAATTCAACCAATTCAATACCCAGCAAGCCAGGGTGCTCAGCTTCCAGCGGTTGGACGATGTTCTGCAAAATGTCCATGCAGTGGCTGCAAGTGGTTGAGTAGAAATAGTACGCTTCGACTTTTACATTCTCTGAGGCTGGTTGGGTGGGTCCAGTTCCGCCTGGACCGATGCCCTGGGGATTATTTGTTGAAGCGAATGCCAGGTTGGGCAGCAATAGCGTAAAGAAGGCAATCAACGAGAGCCCGATGGAGGTCAGGAATGCTCTGGTTTCTCTGTTTTGCATAAGGGTTATTAACCTTTCAAAAAACGACTTTCAAAGCCTTGTTTAGATTTCCGTCTGATTCTAACACGGGATAAAAAAAGGACAAATAAGACCTTTATTAATTACGCAATTTCCACATTTGTAATCGGGAAGCGGCTGGAGTTGAAACGATCAATCAATAACTCGCGCTGCTCATCTTCAATGCCGCCAAGGATCATCCGCAGGCGGAAGTCGCCATTCTTCGAGGTGGAGCTCACGGTTCGAAGGATATTTCCGCCTACTTCTGAGACTATACCGGCAAAATAAGCCAATCCACCAGGACGATTTGTGGCTTCGGGACCTTCCACAAGCAAAGATGTCCACCGTAGAGCTGTCCGGGATACTCCCACCAGGTCGAGGGCGTTTTGGAATTCGTCCGAGGAAATTGAACTGCCGCCAATGGCAGCATACAAATCATCCAGGTTGGCGCAAGCCAGGAGCCCGAGCAGGGCTTCGATGCGGTTTGGATCTAACGCGCGCACATCATCCAGGTCGAGTATGCCGCGTTCCGAGATGATGTTATGGATCAGCTCGCGCCCGCGACGGCTGGCTTCCTTCAGGTTGACCATTGCCAGAACGTTTCTCAGAAGCCGGGCTGTGGAGGCGTTACAGTGGTTCAACCAGTCCGGGTCGGGAATCTTGTGCGGTTCACCACTCAAAACTTCCACAACATCCCCCGGATTAAGCGTGTCATAAAGGTGCCGCTCTTCTCCATTCACCAGAACTTTGTGAATCTTATCGAGGTAAAACTCCTGGATTGCAGCGACGCCATCCAGCATGGTGCTGCCTTCCTGCAGGAAGCGTGTTCCACCAAACGGGGTCAATATCTGCACCGGTCGGTAACGACTGATGTCCTGATTATGGTTGATGGCATGAATGACTCCCCAGGTGTTCTCGCCCTCCATGCTCTCAGTCGCGATCGCGACTTCGATCGCGCCTGTACCGGGCAGATAGGATGTCACTTGCAGCGCACGGTAGCCATTTTGCGGGGAGGCGATGTAGTCATCAAATCGATCCTGATCCAGAAAGCGGTTGAAATAGCGGTTCACGCGCGAAAGCAGCCTGTAGCAGGCAGTTTCGTCATCGTTTCGCACCAGCATCCGGAAGCTCACGATGTCATTGACAGCGGAAAAATCCTCCAGGGAGGTGCGGTGGCTGCGTGCCATACGCTGAAGCTTATCCCAGGCTTGCCAGTAGCCGTTGACTGTGAACCGAATTGCGCCATCCACGCCCTCAGCTTGCATCAGATGACCCAGTTCGCCGAGATAATAGCGGATGAAGTTTATGTTCAGTCGGGGGTCGGAGTCGATTTTGTTTTTTACTTTGTTGAAAGATCCAGGCTCAGCGTATGGAAACGCCATGTCCTCGATCCAGCGGCGCCAGCGGTAACAATTGAGAATGCCTGCCAGTTTGCCGTAAGCGCGGATTGCCTCAGTGGACTTCTGCCATTGCTTGCCGGGAGATTGGTAGTGCAGGGTCATCATGTTGTGACTTTTATCGGCAAGTTTGACGACAAAAACTGCTGGATCACGGAACATGGCGATTTTGCGAAGGGTTTCCAATTCGCGGGTGGAACCATCTCGCGGATTACTCATTTTGGTCAAGCCATCGATGATGTGCGCGACTTCTTCGCCCAATGAACCCGGAAAGAGGTCTTTGATCTCGTCAAGAGTTTCACCCTGGTCTTCGACGGTGTCGTGAAGCAGAGCGGCAATCGTCCAGGCTTCTTTTTGCACCAACTTGTCAACGAAAGCTGCCACCCAGGCGCAATGCGTCTCAAAATAAGGCTCGCCAGAAAGGCGAACTTGCCCGGCATGTACCTTTTGCCCCCAAGTGTAGGCACGCTGTATGGCTTCCGTTCGGGGCACAAGCGTGCCGACCGAAAACTCATCCGAAATTGACGGACGAATCTCAGAAATATTCTGAATGTCAACCACTGTTATCCTTCCTCTTCTCTATAGGCAGGACTTAGAGCGAATTAGTTAAATATAGCATATAAATGGAGTGTTTGCAGAAAATATCGCAAAAACCTTACTTTACGCCATTCAAGGTTGCAGTTTATTTCAGCCTGGCGCACAAAGCGCGGCACGGTGGAACGGTTGCTTACAGCCAGAGATTAGCCCTGCCAAAACAAGGTTAAGTAGATCAGAATCCCGACGCCAATAACCGCTGCAATCCAGAAATGGTTCTTACGGGTCTTGTGCCTGAAAAGCCACATCCCAGCCAATGCGCCAACCCCGCCGCCGAGCAAGGTCAAACCCAGCAAAACCTTTTCCGGGATGCGCCAGCCGCCCTGCTTTGCCTGGAATTTGTCATAGCCAAAAAGCAAAAAATTGATGAAATTCAATGGAATTGCAAGGAGCAGCACAGTTTCGTTCAAAGATGACCTCATCTTCCAGCTATAATCAATGCATTATAGTGCCAATTGCCATGGATGAGCCGACCAAACAACGCCTGATACCCCTTGAACCGGTCCAGACAGAGATCCTGGTGGTAAATTCACGCTTTATTGCCGACCTGGAACTGGTCGGAAGCGTCGAACAAGCACGGGCGCATCTTGCCAGGGTGCGGGAAAGTCATCCAACTGCCAGCCACAACGTCCCAGCCTTCATTATTGGTCACGGTAACAGCATCATCACCCACTGTAGCGATGATGGCGAACCTTCCGGCACCGCTGGCAGACCGGCGCTGGCAGTTTTGCAGGGCAGCGGACTTGGGAATGTCTCCGTGGTGGTCACGCGCTACTTTGGCGGCACTAAATTGGGGACCGGTGGGCTGGTGAGAGCCTATGGGGATGCTGTGCGGGAGGTGTTGAAAGGGGTGAAACTTGCTGTGCTCTTACCGACGACGACACTGATGTTCATTTCGCCTTATCGGTTATATGACCAGGCAATCAGGTTGATGGAAGCTCACAATGGGCAAATTTTGGACACAGAATTTTTTGAAGAGATCACGGTGACCGTTCGATTCAAAGATGAGGTGGTAGAGTCTTTTACTGGTCAGCTGGGCAACCTTAGCGCGGGTCAGGTGTGGCCGGTTGTGATTGAGCAGAATCCCGAGACGGTGTTCCCGTTGGGTTGATTACGCTTATGGATGGAATTTTCCCCGGTAGGGATGGGCCTTGGTCCATCCGGTTTTTAGATAAATTGGAGACCTGGTGGTCAAATACCGTGCTCGGTCCCACAGGGAGGCTTCGCACCGAGGACGCCGACACGATCTTTTTTGCGGCGGGTGTGAACCTCCGTCGTACGGAGGAATCCTTAGTAGGGATGGGTCTTGTGCCCATCCGGTCTTGGTTGGCGACCTGGCGGTCAAATTCCGTGCTCGGCGAAGACGCCGGCACGATCATGCTTTTTGCTGCGGATTCAAGACCTCGCCCTGAGAAAAGGACCAATTTTGGGTAGGGGCACGGCACGCCATGCCCGCATTTAAATTTGGAGACCTGTCTGTCAAAGGCCTCGCATGGCCAGGAGACCGGCGAGATCGAGTGTTGGGTTGCGGCACGGCATGCCGTGCCTGCCAAGTTATAACCACTGGAGACCTGAAGGTCAAAGACCTCGCACGTCCAGGAGTCCGGCGAGATCGCTTTAGCTACAAATAAGCTCAATACAAATGCTGCTGAGCTGTATAGAGTTTGTGGTACAGGCCTTTCCCTGCCAGCAGCTCCTCGTGTGTGCCTGTTTCCACAATCCGGGTGCCTTCCAAAGCCACAATTCGATCCGCGTTCCGAACGGTGGACAGCCTGTGGGCGATGATGATCGTGGTGCGCCCTTTGATGAGGCGTTCCAGGGCTTGTTGGATCAACAATTCTGTCTCTGTGTCCACTGAAGATGTGGCTTCATCCAGGATCAGGATCGGGCTGTCCTTCAACACTGCTCGGGCGATGGAGAGGCGCTGTTTTTGCCCACCAGAGAGCTTGACGCCTCTTTCTCCAATCAAGGTGTCATAACCGTTGGGCATTTTGTCGATAAACTCAGAGGCATTGGCTATCTCTGCAGCCCTGATCATTTCTTCCTCGGAGGCGTCGGGTTTACCAAAGAGGATATTCTCTCGAACAGTTCCGTGGAATAGGAAAACGTCCTGTAAAACCATGCTGACCGATTGGTGCAGCAAGTCAAGATCAATATCCCGCACATCCACCCCGTCAATAAGGACTTTTCCTTCTATTGTGTCATAAAAACGCGGGATAAGGCTGACTAATGTGGTCTTGCCAACCCCTGTAGGACCAACCAGCGCGACGGTGGTGCCTGCGGGGATGCTGAGGTTGATGTCTGTGAGCACTTCTTCACCCTGGTTGTAATAGAAACAGACGTTTTCAAAACTTACATTTCCCTGAATGGGCTCTCCGAAAGCGTACGGTTCAGCAGGGGAGGCGATCTCTGGCGAGACGGTCAGAATATCGGCGATGCGTTCGAAACCAGCCAGGGATTCCTGGACCGCTTCCATTGAGTTTCCCAGGTTGCGGACGGGGGTGTAAAAACTGTCGAGATAGAGGAAAAACGCGACCAAATTTGCAATGGAAAGTGAACCTTCGATCGCCATGCGCGCGCCAAAAAAAATCACCAGCAGCTGACCGATGCCCGCGGCAAAGTCGAAGATTGGGTTGAATATTGCCATCAGTTTCAAGGCACGCAGATTCTTGTGCAAGACAAGCTGGATTTTGCTGTCCACTTTGTCCAGCTCGTCTTCTTCGCGGGCGAAAGCTTTTACTTCCCGAATGCCGGAGAGGCTGTCATTGAGCACCGCGTTCAACTCACCGATTGATTGCTGACGATTTTTGAAGGCGGGGCGAACCAACTTACTGTAGCCAATTAAGGCAAGGATGATGATGGGGATGGGTATCAGAGTGAGTAGGGTCAGCCGCACATTTAATGAGACCAAGATGATCGTGACGCCAATCAGTGTGATGCCGTTTACGATCACATCTGGCAGCGCGTGGGCTATCATCCGCTCAAACAGGTCTGTGTCATTGATAATTCTTGACATCAATTGACCCGTTTGCTTGTCCTCGTAGAACCGCAAGGAAAGTTTTTGGACGTGCTCATACACGAGGCGGCGGGCATCCGAAACGACCCCCCAGCCAGCTTTATGGGCGGCATAGGAGCGTATAAACTGCATGACAGCCCTGGCGACGAAAGTTATCAAGGCGATCAGCGAGATGCGGGTGATAAAGTCGATCGTGCTTTGATTTAGCGGCTGCGTGGTGAGGCGGTCAATCAGCTGTCGAATAATCCAGGGGATCAGAAGCTGCGCCCCAACCAAGCCGAGCATGGTTAAAGATGTCAGAAAAATCAGTTTGGAGTACTTTTTGGCAAGTCTGCCGAGCAGCGCGAATGGTTTCACTATTATTCAATTTCCTTGAGTGAGATGACGACTGTAGCGTTTTTCCCCCAACGCGGGATCGGCGTGTGCCAGGTTTTTTGGAATTCAGCGTCCTCCATCCAAAACAAGCCGGTTCCTTGTGTTATCCAGGAATTGATGAAGCCCCAGGGGGTCTGAGTGGTACCGCTATAGTGCTGCGGGTCGAAAGCCGCAAAGACCATAGTGTGTCCGCTGGCGCCGTGCAGGATGTTGTAGTTTTTAGGTTGATCCATGTAATAAATCGCCGGGGAATGACCAAACCACCAATAGATAGTTACGAGGCTGGCGATGTTTTCTGCTTCGGCGGTTGCCCTCAAGAGCTCCGGGCTTAAATGGAACAACTTTGCTTGGAGCGGCAGGTTGTGCTTTTTTGCAAGATACCGCAGCAGCCGCACCTGCATGGGGGGAGTAATCCCGGAATGAGGTGCCAGGCGGAAGAAGCGCCCGCGCCACCAGAGGCGATTGATTTCATCGATGATTTCCTGCGGGTCCAGCTTGACGTTGGTTAGCAGTTCAATGGCAGCGACGAGAGAATGTACGGCGCAATCATTGCCTGTTTGCTGAGATTGAAATTTGGCAAGGTTCTTTTCCGGTAGGGCGCGCAAGCTCATCTTTTTCATCGGGCTAATTGTACAATGGTTTAGGGACCAAT
This sequence comes from uncultured Anaerolineaceae bacterium, assembly GCA_964434665.1. Taxonomy (GTDB): domain Bacteria; phylum Chloroflexota; class Anaerolineae; order Anaerolineales; family Anaerolineaceae; genus Mesolinea. The sequence continues at coordinate 7,083 of CAYSVX010000038.1, read as the reverse complement.
GAGAAAAATGCTGCCTTTTCCTACTTTTTTCATCATATTTGGGAGCAGATCTGCTATCGGACCAGTGCGAAAAGGACCTTTTGTCCTGTTATGAAAAGGAAGCCATTCATTGCGGAAGGTGTGTGGATCAGTAGAATGGAATGAAAAAAGTTTCTCGGAGGAAAAAGTCAATTTAACTTGAATTTTGTTGTAATTCCGCTATTATCTTAATATACCAATCGTTTGTAATCAAATTCAAACCAAGAATTGCATCACGATGAGTGGCAAACGTCACCAAGTTTTTCCAGAATAAACTGGAAGATCCGCGCCAATATAATCTTCATTTCATGGAAAATAGGAGTTGATCATGAAAAAATATTGTTTGTTGTGTTTTCTGGCAGCTCTGACTGCTTGTTTAATAACCGGTTTGTATTTTGAGGCTGTTTTGGCTGCGCCTGCAGCGCCTGTCGAACACACCCTTCTTCAGCCGGATGGTTCCAATTTTATAGCCTTGCAGTGGGGTGACGAATGGTCTAATGGATTTGAAACGATGGATGGCTATACCATTATGCAGGATGAATCAGGTTGGTGGGTGTATGCCGACCTGGTGGAGGGGCAACTCAAAGCATATAGCTTGGCAGGCAAAACCGTGCCTGCTGGTTCAGATGCTCCATCGGAACTAAGCACACACCTACGACGAAAAAGTGAAAAGCCTGCCCACCCTGGTATGCCAAGCATTGAATATCAGAATAACGGCTCGCAGCCCGTTTTGGTTCTGCTGGCGAGCTTTAGCGACCGTACTGGCACGTATACAGCTGCTCAGTTCGCGACCCAGGTGTTTGGGGCTTCTGCCAGCGTCAAGGATTTTTATGACAAGGGTTCGTATTCCAATCTGAACCTGTATCCGGTAACAGAGACACACGGCACCGCCAATGACGGCGTGGTTGGGTGGCTCCCCCTGGGATATCCCCATCCCAATACCGGCAATACCTTTACCACCGCAAACCAGTGGATTGTCTATAATGCCCTGACGCAAGCTGACGGGTTTGTTAACTTTGCCGCTTATGATGCAAACACGGATGGCTACATCTCAAGCAGCGAACTTCATATCCTTGTGGTAGTGGCAGGCTTTGAGGCTTCCTACAGCGGCAACACGCCAAGTGTCTGGGCGCATCACTGGGATCTGAACAGCGTTGGCTTCCCTTACCTGGATGGGGTGCGCCTGGGGGATTGGTATCATAATGGCGGGTACTCACAGGTTGGCGAGATCCATCAAAACCACATAGCAACGATCGGAGTGATGGCGCACGAGTTGGGGCATGACCTGAGTTGGCCTGACCTTTATGACACTGACTACACTTCGCATGGGACCGGCGACTGGTCCATCATGGCGACTGGAGTTTGGAATGCCACTGGGTCCAACCCCATCGGTAGCTCACCCGCGCTGCCGGATGCCTGGCTGAAGTGGTACCAGGGTTGGCTGACCCCAACAGTCATCAGCGGCACACAAACGGGCGTTTCGATACCCCAGTCCGAGACGAATGCCACTGCTTTTCTTTTGGCGCCAAATCCGGGGGGTGTAGACTGGGAATGGTACCAGTACTCCGGCACAGGAGAATACTTCCTGGTGGAGAACCGCCAGCTAACAGGATACGATGCCGGGTTGCCTGGCTGCGGTTTGCACATCTTGCACATTGATGAAAGCGTCAGCAATACTAATCCTAACTCCAACGAAAACCATCCCCTAGTGAAATTTATGGAAGCAGATGGTTTGGATGAGATCAAACTTGGCACTGATCCTGGTGATGCGGGAGATCCTTTCCCAGGGTCCACCATTAACCGCACTTTTAATTATTCGTCCACTCCCAATAGCCGGCTCTACAACGGGGTGGACAGCCTGGTAAGCGTAACCAATATCGGCAATTGTATGGCAAATATGACCGCCGATTTAGCTTACACTGGTCAAACTAATCAAGCCCCCGTCGCAAATGCCGGGGTGGATCAAGTGGTCTTTACCAACTTGCTGGTCACCCTGGATGGCAGTGCCAGCAATGACCCCGATGGCAATTATCCGCTCACTTTCCTGTGGAGCCAGGTTGGAGGACTGCCTGTGACCTTGATAAATCCAGGTACGGTTTCACCAACCTTTGTGGCTCCCAATCTAGCCGCAATTCTGTCATTTCAGCTGATTGTTACGGACAGTCTCGGAGCAAGCTCCAGCCCTGATTATGTAAATGTCACTGTGATTAACTCACCGCCTGTTGCCAACGCGGGTCCCGACCAGACGGTCAATACACTTGCTTTGGTCACGCTCGATGGCAGCGCAAGTTATGATCCAGATGGGAATCTGCCGCTGTTTTTTCAGTGGTTCCAAACCAGTGGACCAGGTGTGGCATTGAGTAATCCGCAGGCAGTTCAACCGACTTTCCCCGCCCCACCAACTGCTTGTGTTCTGACTTTCGATCTGTATGTATTTGACAGCGTCGGTGGTGCCTCTGCACCAGATTCAGTTACCATCACCGTGCAAAACCAGGCGCCGGTGGCAAACGCAGGCCCGGATCAGACAGTTGTGGTCAATTCACTTGTTTCTTTGGACGGGACTGCAAGCTATGATCCGGATGGGCATCTGCCTCTGACATACCTGTGGACTCAAACCGGAGGTTCTTTGGTGGTGTTGGATAATCCGGCAGCTTGCAGCCCAACTTTCGTTTCACCATCGGGCGTATCGACACTGACCTTCTCATTGGTGGTCACTGACAGCCTTATGCAAGCTTCCGTTCCAGATACCGTAAATATTTTTGTCACAGGATTTAAAGTATATATACCTATCGCGATCAAATAAGAGTGGATCAAGAATCGGAGACGAAATTAAGTCAGAATAATCTTTCTTTGATTGACATCTTTAGGCTTGAATGCTAAGATATTGTTACAAATGAATTACTGAGGTTACCCCACGCCCGGACGCTAAGGTGTAATGACGGAAGCTGGTGAAAGTCCAGCACTGTACCGCAACTGTGAGTCGATCAGACAAGCCAGGAAGCCATCCTCAGGAAGACCCAAAATAACCTTCTCGGATTAAGAGGGTGGGTGAGAAACGCTCATATTCTCAACCCTTTCTAATCCAGAAGGGGTTGATTTTTTTGAAATCGAGGAGAATATGAAAAGAATCGTGACCCTTCTGGCTGTACTGATCCTCCTGGCGTTACCTGCCTGCAAGGCACCCGCGCAGGTGGTGGAGACCGCAGCCCCAGCTCAGGTTGTAGAGACCGCAGCCTCCCCCGTGGAAGCTTATCCGCTGGAAGTCCCAACTGAGGAAAGTTATCCTGTTGAAGTGCCCACCGAAGTACCTGTTGAAGAAGCACAAGTTTCCATTGATTACGCGAAGAACTTCACGCTCGAATACAAAGAGGGCTACAAGCTCCTGACCGTTCTCGCTCCATGGGCTAGCGCTACCGAGCCTTTTCAATACGTGCTTGTGCCAAAGGGTCAGCCAGACCCAAGCGGTGTTGAGGGTGCCATGATCGTGCACACGCCTGTTGAGAGTTTTGTCTCGCTTTCAACCACGTATTTGCCCTTCCTCGAACAAATCGATGCGCTTTCCAGCCTGGTGGCAGTTAGTTCTGGGGCTTATGTTTACAATCCAGAAGTGCAAAACTGGCTTCAAACTGGCGCTGTTTCCGAAGTGGGCAGTGGGGCTGAAGTCAATGTCGAACGCCTGGTTGACCTCAACCCTGAGTTGGTTATGACCTCTGCTTGCGGTTATTCGGTTTGCGACTCGCATCCGCAATTGCTTGAAGCCGGACTCAAGGTGGCCATAAATTCTGATTATCTTGAGCAGAATCCGCTGGGTCGGGCTGAGTGGGGCAAATTCATCGCTGCCTTTTTTGATAAGGAAGTAGAGGCAGACCGCCTGTTTGACGAAATGGTTGCTCGCTACCAGCAGGCAAAAGATCTCACGAGCGGTCTAACTGAGCGCGTAACGGTCCTGACCAACACTGCCTATGAAGGCACCTGGTACATGCCAGGCGGGGAGAGCTATGTTGCCATTTTTTTGGAGGATGCCGGTGCGGATTATGTCTTTAAAGGTAGTGAGGGCAGCGGCGCTCAACCGCTGGACATTGAGGTCGTTTTGGAAAGGGCAAAAGACGCAGACTATTGGGTCAACGTTGGCGCTATGAGTGAACTTGCTTCGCTGGCGGCGATGGACGCCCGTTATGCTGATTTTAATGCCTTTCAGGATGGCAATGTTTACACCTACAGCAAAAGAGTCAACGAATTGGGAGCTGTTGATTACTTTGAGAGTGGCGCTGCAGCGCCGGATGTGATCCTGCTGGACCTGATTAAGGCTTTCTATCCTGACTTGCTGCCTGAGCACGAATTTGTCTACTACCAGGCGCTGCAGTAATTAGCCGATTTAGCTTTTTTTAAAGGCGGAGTAATGAACCAGGCCTCCAAAAGCCCAACAAACCAACAGAGAAGTCGTCTATGGCTTTTTGGGCTATTCCTGCTCCTGATCCTGGTGTTATTGCTTCTCAGCCTTACTTTTGGCTCGGTGAGCATCCCGCTGAAGGACGTCTGGGGTGTGTTAGTTGGTCGGGAAGGGGTGAAAGAAAGCTGGGCCTACATCATCCAAAACGCACGCTTGCCGCGCGTACTGACGGCTGCCCTGGCTGGCATCGCCCTGAGCGCTTCTGGCTTGCAGATGCAGACCATGTTTCGCAATCCACTGGCGGATCCTTTCATCTTGGGCATTAACTCCGGAGCCAGCCTGGGCGTGGCTTTGGCGATTCTCGGATCAAGCTTTGTGGGTGGCCTTTTCCTGCCGGCAATGAGCCTGGGCGGTGAATTTTCCCTTGTTCTGGCAGCGTCGGCTGGTGCCGGACTGGTGCTGGCGTTGATCCTCCTGGTGGGGCGATGGGTGCAAAACCCCACGACCTTGCTGATTTTGGGATTGATGTTTGGGCATGCCACCAGCGCCGTGGTCAGCCTCCTGGTCTATTTCAGCGCGCCGGAACGCATCCAGGCTTATTCCATCTGGTCCTTTGGCTCATTTAGCGGGGTCAATTGGACGCAGCTCAACGTGATGGCGCTGGTGATCCTTGCTGGTGTCGTATTGATGGCACTGTTACCCAAAGGTTTGAACGCGCTGCTGTTGGGCGAGGAATATGCCCGCACCATGGGGCTGAACGTCGGCTTGCTGCGTTTCATTGTGCTGCTTAGCGCGTCGGTGCTCTCGGGCGCGGTCACGGCTTTTTGCGGACCGATCGGCTTCATCGGGGTGGCAGTTCCCCACATTGCCCGCAACCTATTCAAAACCTCCAACCATAAGGTCCTCATTCCGGCAATCATCCTGATTGGAGCAGCCGTATCCATGGCTGCCAGTCTCGTTGCCCAACTGCCAGGTAGCCAACTTGTGCTGCCGATCAATGTCGTGACCTCCCTGTTTGGCGCGCCGTTCGTGGTGTGGGTGGTACTCAAGCGAAAGCGAGGTGCCACATCGTTCAACGTTTGATGGAACCCGTTTTGCAGACCAGCGGGCTGACGATCGGTTACAAGAACGGCGGGAAAACACCGAAGGTCGTGGCTGAGAAACTCGATTTGCAGCTCAATGCCGGTGAGTTCGTCTGCCTGGTGGGTCCAAATGGGGTAGGGAAGTCCACCTTGCTTCGCACGGTGACTGGTTTGCAGAACAAGCTGGCAGGCGAGATCCAACTATCTGGAAAAAAACTTGAGAGCTATCATCCGCGGGATTTGGCCAGCCAGGTGAGCGTGGTGCTCACCAGCCCGATTTCGGTTGGAGCAATGCGCGTAGATGAGTTAACGGCGATGGGGAGATTCCCATTTACCGGGCTTTTTGACCGGATGAGCGAGCATGACTGGGAGGTTGTGCGGGAAACCCTGCGGGTGGTGGGGGTGGAAAAGCTCAGCGATAGGTACGTGCATACCCTCAGTGATGGCGAACGCCAGAAGGTGATGATCGCGCGCGCGCTGGCGCAGGAGCCGCGCCTGTTGGTTCTGGATGAGCCGACCGCTTACCTGGACCTGCCGGGCAGGGTGGTGGTGATGGATTTGCTGCATGACCTCGCCAGCGGGCACGACAAAGCCGTTCTGACTTCCACTCATGACCTCGATCTGGCTTTGCGGCATGCAGACCGGATTTGGCTGATGGATGAAGCCGGGCGGATCGTCCAGGGCGCGCCGGAAGACCTCGTGCTGAACGGCAGCTTTGCCCAGACCTTCAATCGGGCAGGGGTGCGTTTTGACCCACTTTCAGGTACGTTTGACACCCAAGATTCTGGTTCAAAGTCCGTTTTTCTGGAGGGGGTAGGACCTGAGGTGGTCTGGACCAAGCGGGCGCTGCACAGAGCGGGCTTTGTGGTGGTTGAGAAGTGGCTTCCGGGTAGCCCGAGAGTTTGTGTTCTGCCACAAAACGAGACCATTACCTGGCAGGTTGAAGATGGGGAACACATAAAAACCTTCGCCAGCATCTACGATCTTTTGCAGACGCTGCAGAAGTAAAAAAACACCCCATCACTTAATGGGGTGAAGGGTTTCTTACTCGTTTTGATCGATTTCAGATACGGCTGAATATTGGTTCGAGTAATAAAACCGCGGTCACAAAAACGATCAAGGTGGTAATCGCGATGGCCAGGATGTTAGTCAGTTTGGAATTGTGAAATTCTCCCATTAAAGCTCTGTCATTAGCAAGTTTGAGGACCAACGCCAGGATTAACGGCAGCAGAATTGCATTCAGAGTCTGAGAGAGAATCATCATTTGAAAAAGCGGCATGCCAGGGATCAACACAATCATCACACTCAAAACGAGAATCCCGATGAAAGCACCGTAAAAGACTGGCGCATCCCGGAAACTTCGGTTCAAACCGCGTTCAAACCCAAATGCTTCACAAATGGCATATGTTGTGGATAGCGGCAGCACCGAAACAGCCAGCAGCGATGCCCCCAATAAGCCAATGGCAAAAAGAATTGAGGAAGCCTCTCCTGCCAGGGGCGCAAGCGCCATAGCGGCATCTTTTGCATCTTCTACCCGCACACCCACTTTGAACAGGGTAGCGGCAGAGACGATAATGATACAGGCAGAGATCA
>CAYSVX010000037.1:0-17089 GCA_964434665.1 uncultured Anaerolineaceae bacterium | reverse complement strand
GGATTATGGCTCGCATTCCTGCTAAAACCCTTGACAATCAAGACGGTATCTACGACCATGCTCTGACCAATTAAATACCAAAGGTTTGTGTTGGTGGGTAGGCTTTTTCGAGGCAATGGTTGGTGTGGGTTCTATGCCGCCAACCCACCCTAGGACCCATGGCTTGTGATGCCACCCTATGGTTTATTCTCCCCAATTGTCTGAATCTTCAAATTGATTTAGATCAGGTGACCAATCCTTGGGATAGTATCCTTTCTCTACGTAATTGGAGTAACTTGACCAAGGCCAATGGGTTGGGTTGTCGGCGAAGCCATGTTTAACAGGGTTGAAGTGAATGTAGTTCAAATGACTTTCCAGGTCTCGTTCATCTTCGATAACGTGGTCCCAGAATCTACGCTGCCAGATTGTCGTCTCATGGTGTTTCTGTCGTGAAGAATTTGGTAAGGGCAGTAAAGGGTTAAATTTCTTGTAGTGTACAGAAAAAAGGCGTTTGAGTTCACGAATGGGTAGAGAAAAATTGGGATTTTCCTGTGACAGTTGAATTAATAGGTGAACGTGATCTGGGAGTAGCGAATATGCGATACATTCGTAATGAAACTTATTAGTGATTTTATTGAGTAGATCCAGAAATAATTCCGCAACCTGAGTATTCGAAAATATCGGTGAGCGGTTATAGGTAACGAGGGTAAATGCAACAACGGCTTTAGGAATATAGAACCGATGATAGTTTGGCACAGTTTGAATTTTACATTAATAATGTTTTTTGAAGTTTCTGTTTGCCATTCAGCGCAGAGATCTATGTAGGGTGGGTTGGCGTTAAGTAGCGTGTGAATAATAAGGACGTTTAAAAGCCAACCCACCCTACAAAATCCGTTCCATGACGCCAACACACCCTACAAAAAAACAGCTCTTTGACTCTATACTCTTCGAGTACGATGACCCACCCTACCCACGTAAAACCTACAAAATGGTGCAGACTAGACAAAATTGCACCTTGATGTTTTTCTAAATGACCCTGCAAAAAGGATCTGCGTAGGGTGGGTTGGCTTTTGGGAGCATTGGAATTAAGAGGGCGTTTTACAGCCAACCCACCGATAGGATGAAAGAGGTTTATGTTGGTGGGTTGGCTATCCCGAGGCAATGGTAGGTTAGGTTCTGTGACGCCAACCCACCCTACGACCATGCTCTCTGACCAATTAAATACCAAAGGTTTCAAAGATTTCTATGAGTTTTGTGACGCCAACCCACCCTTCGACTGCATAAATAAAATCAGCAAAATGACGCAAGACACCCAATTAGGCGCTTGCCTCAGTTATAATTCCCCCATTAATCTAAAAGGAGTTCACCATGACCACAGCCCCACGTTGGGATCTTTCAAATCTCTACCTCTCACTTGACGATCCGGCGCTTGCAGCCGACATCGAAGCAGTGAAGAAATCCATCCAGGAAGCAACGCAGGCGTTTGAAACCGAATACCTGCCTTTGCTTGATCCTGCCACACCCCCTGAAGCGTTGAGCCGCGTGTTAAATGCCTACGTGAAGGAAGCGAATACCCTCGAACTGAACGCTGGCAAGATTTTCGCTTTTTTGGGAGCCATTACTTCCACGGATTCCTTCAACAAAGCTGCTGAGCAACTGCAATCAAAAATGGCGATCGCGATGCTCCCGCTGCGCGATTTGGGCGTACGGATCAGCGCCTGGCTTGGGGCACTTGGTGATCGGCTGGATAAGGCGCTGGAAATTCCCGGCGCGGCGCATGAGCATGCCTTCCGCCTGTTGGAGATAGCCAAGGAAAGCCGCTATCAAATGTCTGAACCCGAGGAAATCCTTGCCAATGAGCTGACCCTTTCGGGCGGCAGTGCCTGGGATGACCTGCAGGGCGTGCTGACTTCGCAGAAAAGCGTCGATTTTGAATTGGACGGCGAGCTCCAGTCGCTGCCTTTGCCGGCACTGATAAACCTGCGTTCGCATCCAGACGCGGCAGTGCGGGAGAGCGCTTACAAGCGGGAACAGCAAGTGTTCGAAGAAATGAAAGAACCGCTGGCTGCCTGTTTGAACGGGGTCAAAGGCGAAGTTGTGACGCTGGACCGCAAGCGCGGTCGCGAAGATTGCCTGCATTCCTCGCTGGAAATGGCAAGAATCGACCGCGGCACGCTTGATGCGATGCTGGGAGCCATCGATGATGCCCTGCCGATGTTCAGGCGCTACTTCCAGGCGAAGGCTCGCGTCCTTGGCTTCGAGAAACTTCCCTGGTGGAGTTTGTTTGCTCCGATCGGTGAGGTGAACAAGGAATACACCTTTGACGAAGCCCGCGATTTGATACTGGAGAATTTTGGCACCTTCTCACCCGAGCTGGCTGAATTCGCCCGTGGCGCTTTTGAGAACCGCTGGATTGACGCCGAGCAGCGCCCTGGTAAACGCGGCGGAGCGTTCTGTATGGGCGTGGATGCCGTGCAGGAAAGCCGCATCATGTCGAATTTTGATGGTTCTTTCGACCAGGTGATGACCCTGGCGCATGAGCTCGGGCATGGTTTCCACAACTACTGCGCCTACCAGGCGGAAAAGACCCCCATGCAAACCAATACCCCCATGACCCTGGCGGAGACCGCTTCGATCATGTGTGAAACGATCGTCTTCAACGCGATCCTCAAGACTGTCCATGATCCGCTTGAAGAGCGGGCGATCCTGGAAACCACCATCTCCAGTGACGCGCAAACCATTGTGGACATCTACTCCCGCTTCATCTTCGAGAAGGCGGTTTTCGAAAAACGCAAGGAATCAAAGCTCTCAGCCGATGAGATCAGCGATTTGATGCTGGATGCCCAGAAGAGAACTTACGGCGACGGGCTGGATATGGAAGTGTTGAACAAGTTCGCCTGGACCTGGAAACCGCATTATTACAGCACGCATCTTTCCTTCTACAATTACCCCTACGCCTTCGGCAGCCTGTTTGCCAAGGGTCTCTACAGCGTTTATCGCGAACGCGGCGAGGCTTTTGTGGCGGACTACAAAGCTCTGCTTGCCAACACGGGTGAGGCTCAGGCGGCAGATTTGGCAGCCCGCTTTGGCATCGATATCCGCTCAAAAGCATTCTGGGCGGCATCCCTGGCGCAGGTCGGCGAGCAGATCGAGCGCTACATAGCGATTTAAACTCTTCATGAAATTAGGGCGGATTGGCAAACAACCATTCCGCCCTATAACCCCATTGATTCCGGCTGATGCCGGCTGTATTATTGAAGAAAATATTTCAGGATGATTGTCCGTGACTGAAACAGATCCGCAAGCTGACTTGAATCAAAACGGCGCCAGTGCTCTCGGCAAGGGATGGCTGCGTAATTACCTGCCGATGGGCATCGGGCAGATTGTATCCCTGGTTGGCAGTGCCTTGGTGCAGTTTGCCCTGGTATGGTACGTGACCAAAGAGACCGGTTCTGCCACGGTGCTTGCAACTGCCACCACGGCAGCGATCGTTCCCAACATCCTGCTTGGTCCTTTTGTAGGAGCGTTGGTGGACCGCTGGGATCGCAAGCTGGTGATGATTATTGCGGATCTGGTGGTGGCACTTGCTACAGCAGTGCTGGCGCTGCTTTTTGCCGTCGGCGCGATCCAAATCTGGCACATCGTCGCCATCCTGCTCACACGCTCAGCAGCCGGCGTGTTCCAGGGGCCTGCGCGCACCGCAGCAACCACGCTGATGGTGCCAAAAGAGCACCTGAGCCGGCTGGGAGGGGTGAACCAGGCGGTTGACGGAATGATCAATGTTTTCTCGCCTGCACTGGGAGCTTTGTTGTTGGCAGTACTGCCGATGCAGGGCGTGTTGGCGGTGGACATCGTCACTGCAGCGATTGCTATCTCCATGTTGATCTTTTTCGTCAAGGTGCCGCAACCCAAAACCAAACCAAAAACCAACAAAGTCACCCCACGCTCACTCCTGGCAGATGTGCGGGAAGGAATTCGCTATATTGTCTCCTGGCCTGGTTTGTTTTATTTGATCCTGATGGCAAGTTTGTTGAATATGCTCCTGGCACCGATGAGCAGCCTTTTGCCGCTGCATATCACGACCTTCTTCGGCAAGGGGGCACAGGAACTGGCATGGATGCAAGTTGCCTTGGGCGTTGGGGGAATTTTGGGCGGACTGCTGCTGGGCGTCTGGGGCGGTTTTAAACGCAGGGTGTGGACGGTGCTGATGGGGATCATCGGTGTTGGGGTTGGCACGCTTGCCTTTGGCTTGATCCCAGCAGACCGCTATGCATGGTCACTGGTTGCCTTGGGGTTTTTAGGCTTGATGGTATCCTTTGCCAATGGCTCCCTGGGTCCGTTAATGCAAACCAAGGTGCCGCCAGAGGTGCAGGGGCGGGTCTTTACGCTGCTTTCAAGCACGGCGCTTGCTATGATGCCAATTGGGCTGTTTCTCTCAGCCCCGATTGCGGATAACTTCGGGACTGAAGTCACGTACATCTTTGGCGGAGCTGCTTGCCTGATCCTCGGGGTTCTTCAGGCAATGAATAAACGCGTTAACACCCTGGACCTGCAAAAAGAAGGCGGTGTAATGATGACAGCGGAGGAACTGGAACCGTCAAAACTTGTTTAGGATCAGCTTAGAACCCACTGGCTGAAATGGGAGTCGAGGTTAGATAGGTGGCAAGCTCGCTGGTGCTCACGAGCACTTCCTGGGTGCCTGCACGGCGCAATTCCGTTTCAAGACCAAAACCACACAAAACTGAAAGCGACTGCGCACCGGCAGCCTTTGCGGCGCGGATATCTGTGACGGTGTCGCCGATCATCAGGCAATTTTCGACTGGAACACCAAGCTGCTTTGCGGCGTAAAGGAGCGGATCGGCGAATGGCTTGGTGCGTTTGCAGGTTTGGGAGGTGACAACCACCGGGAAGAATTCCTCCAACTGATTGAGGCGCAGAAAATGGCGGGTGGTAACTTCGTTGCGCGCGGAAACAATGGCGAGAGGGTAACGCTCGCTCAGGATTTTCAGCATGGGCACAATACCAACGATGGCAGGAAAGTTTTGCAGTTCTGCTTCTTTTTGGCTTGCCCGCCTGTCCAGGAAAGCAGCCAGCAGCGAATCCAAATTAAGTCGGTCAGCCACCTGTAGTAGCCAGTTGCCGGGAGACTCAGCAAAATGCACGAAGGAGCGTGCCACACGATTGGCAGTCCCTGATTTGAACAGGCGGTCGACAAACTGAAGCTTACAGGCAACACGGCTGACCATATGGTCATCGCTGTCGGAAAGCGTGCCATCCACGTCAAACAACAGCGCGCGAATGCGTGCCCGATCGAGCGGGAGAGTTTTTGGATGGGTAGTCATACCGCGCTTTATCCGTTTTCGGACATTAGTTAATCTTCTGGATCAGGCTCAACCAGAGGTTTGGTAACCAGGGGCTCATCATCCACTGGCAGAGGCTCAAGTTCAGGCAACTCGTCATCATCCACCTCAACCTTGCGCAGCGGTTTGGTTGGCAGCGGCTCCTGCAAACGGCGAATCGCGATTTCCTGGGCGGTTTCTTCTTCGTCAGCAGCATACTCACCCTCAGAACTGTCAAAATCCAACTCGCTGGCATTACGGATCAGGGCTTGCACAAAGCCCACCATGCGGGCGGCATTCTCGAAGGATAGGCGCTCATCCACGCTATGAACGGTGTCCTGGTCTTCCTGGCTGAGCACCATGGGTGAGAAGCGGAAGATAAAGTGGGAAAGACCGGTGTAGTGGCGCGCATCGGTCGCGCCATTCATCATGAAGGGTGCAACCAAAGCCTGGGGGTAAGCTGAACGCGCCAGGCGCGAAAGGAGCTGGAATTGCGCCGAGTCGATATTCGAAATTTCGGTTGGCTCCCAGGTATGGTCGCCCATGATGGTCTCGCCATGTTGGGGCAGCACTTCAAGCGTTTCATCTGCTACCAGGTCGTGAACGCGTTCGTAAGTCTCACGCACGGTTTCACCCGGGAAGATTCGCAAGTTGATCAACCCTTCTGCCGTGGCAGGCAGTACGTTTTCAGCGGTGCCCGCATGGATCATGGTTGGGGCGATGGTTGTGCGGGTATTGGCGTCGGTGATGGGATTTGCGCGCATTTTGCGCCGAACCGCTCCGCCGAACAGCCAGGTGTTGGCAAGCATCATGCGGTCCATGAAGGGCATTTCACTGCCGACAAAACTCATCATGAACTCCATCATTTCGAGATGCTGAGGGAAGGGATTGTTTTCAAGGGTGGCGATTGCCAGGCTAAGCGCGCCAATGGCACTTTCAGCAGCTGGGGTGGAGGCATGCCGCGCCTGGGTGGTGGCTTTGAGTTTTAGCGTGAGATGCCCTTTTTCGGTCACTCCGATCATGGCGACCGGGGATTCAATGCCGGGCAGAGTCCCCTGGGTGATGGAGCCGCCCTCATCGAGTAAGAGCGCCAGCCTGACACCGCGAGCCTCAAGGGTGCGGGCAAGTTCTGCCGCGCCGCGTGAGCCGCTGACTTCTTCGTCGTGACCAAAGAGCAGGTAAACCGTCCGGCTGGGCTCGAAGCCGTCGCGGATCAGGTTGTTGACCGCTTCCATGATGCTGATAAGCGTTCCCTTGCAGTCCAACGCGCCGCGTCCCCAGACGTATCCGTCAGCAAGATCGCCGGCGAAGGGTGGGTGGGTCCATCCAGAATCAGGAGCTTCGTTGGCGGGAACCACATCCTGATGGGCGGCGAGGGCGATCGGATCCAGGTCTGGATCAGAGCCCTGCCAGGTGAAAAGCAGCGCGCCGTCGTTGATGACCTCGCGGGTAAGGTGGTCCTCCACCTGTGGGTAAAGCATCTGCAGCAGATTGCGCAGGCCTTCAAAGGGCAGGGGATCAACCTTTTCGGCGTCCGCGTGGCTGATGGTTTTCAACTGGATTGCCAGACCGATGTGACTGGCAACTTCTTCACCGTCGATCTCCTCCAGAGGGATGCTATGATCCTCAGGGAGTTCAATAGCAAAATGACTGGCGCGGTAGAGCACAACGCCGGCAATAACCAGGACGATCAGCACCAGCGCAATCAGAATAAGTGTAAGTGGATCCATAATATTCCTCCAGAACGTTGGAAACGTACTGCTTTTTGTCTATTGTAACGGATAATAGCGCAGGTGAGAAATCGAAGAAAGGGTATTTTTTGTTTTATAACTACATGGAATCTAAATGATATTTTGCTATATTTCTACCCTATAATTGAGGTACTATGACAGAAACGATCCTTGTTGTCGATGACCAATCCAGTGTGCGCACCCTGCTGAAAGATTACCTGAGCAGCCAGGGATACCGCGTGGTTACAGCAAATGATGGGCAGGAAGCCTTGTTTGTTGCCCGCCATGAGCACCCAAACCTGGTGCTGCTGGATATCATGATGCCAAAAATGGACGGCTACCAGTTTTTGAGTTCTTTCCGCCGGGAAAACCAGGTGCCTGTGATTGTGCTGAGCGCTAAAGAAGAAGAAACCGATACCGTGCTTGGGTTGGAACTGGGGGCAGATGATTATGTGATCAAGCCTTTTCGGATGCGTGAGTTGCTGGCAAGAGTCAGGGCAGCATTACGGCGGGTGGAGACTCCCGTCGAGCCGGCGAGCCTTTTGCGAGTGGGCGAGCTGGTGCTGGACAGGGCTGCGCATAGCGTTAAGGTGGCGGAGAAGGAAGCCAGTCTCACCCCGCTTGAGTTTGATTTGCTGGAGGTGCTGATGACCACCCCGGGCAGGGTTTTTTCGCGCACAGAGCTAGTGGACCGTCTTTATGAAAGCGGTTTCACTGGTCTGGAAAGCACTTTGAACGTGCACATCCGGAATTTACGTCTGAAGATCGAACCAGATCCAGCCATGCCGCGTTATCTCGAAACTGTCTTTGGGGTTGGTTATCGTGTGAACAACCAGGAGCTTCCTTGAAAACTTCGATCACCGTAAAACTGGGATTGGCTTTTGTGGCAGTATCTTTGCTAACGGGCTTGGCTCTGGCGTTCATTTTTCGGTCGTTGATTTCAGAGAATTTTGAGCGGTTTGTCGTCGATCAACAATCTGAAGCCAAACTTATCCTTGTAGAGGACTATTACGTCCAAAATGGAAGCTGGGAGGGCGTAGACAGGGTATTGTCCTCAGAAAACAGCACGATGATGGGGGCGCATGGATCCGGACGCGGACAGGGGCAGGGAGGTAATCAGACCCAGCCGGGTATGCAGGCTGGTCAACGTTCCTTCGGCCTGGCAGATGCAAAGGGTATGGTGCTGGTGGGATTGGAAGAGCTTTTTCCAACCGGCAGCAATCTGACCCAGGAGCAGCTCGAGTCAGGAGTGCCAATTCTTGTTGAGGGCGAGCGAGTGGGCACGCTATTGAGCTTGCGCTCGATCAGTTACTCTGGTATCGAACAGAATTTTCTGGATCAAATCAACCGCGGGCTGCTCTGGACGTTGCTGACAGCGGTGTTGGCGGTCTCGCTGCTCAGCCTGGTGGTTTCTGGCAGCTTCACACGACCGATCAAAGCGCTGACGACTGCATCGCGCAACCTGGCGGAGGGCAAACGCAGGCAGTTGGTGGAGGTGAATTCAGGCGATGAATTGGGTGAGCTCGGTACATCGTTCAATCGCATGAGCCAGGAAATCGAAAATGCTGAGCGCCTGCGCAAGCAAATGACAGCCGACATCGCGCACGACCTTCGCACACCGCTGACAGTCATCGGTGGGTACGTGGAAGCAGCCAGGGATGGCGATCTGGAGCTGACCCCTGAACGGCTGGATGTGCTTGGGCTGGAAGTGAACCGCCTCAACCGACTGGTAAGCGACTTGCGCACCCTTTCGCAGTCCGACAGCGGCGAGCTGCTGATCAGCCGCGAAGCAGTAGAGCCAGCAGGTTTATTGACAAAGATTAGAGAGGTTTTTCGCCTGCAGGCTGCACAGAAGGGGATCAGTCTATCAGTTGGATCGGCTGAGAATCTGCCTATACTTTATGGCGATGAGGGGCGCTTGATGCAAGTCTTGGAGAACCTGGTTGCCAACGCGCTGAGGTACACTCCGACAGGCGGACAAATTAGTTTGGGGGTTTCAGAGGCAAAAGCAAACCACGCGCTGCTGTTCACGGTCACGGATAGCGGCGAAGGCATCCCATTAGAAGAAATCCCGTTGATTTTCGAGCGATTTCATCGCGTGGACAAAAGCCGGCATGCCGACAGCAATCAGAGCGGGCTGGGGCTGGCAATAGCCCGCGCGATTGTGGAAGCGCACGGCGGCAGAATCTGGGCAGAATCCACGCCTGGTAAAGGCACAACCATTAGTTTTGAAATACCGTTACTCTCTGCCTGATTTCCGATAAGTGTAACTGTCCGTCAGGCCTCGCTTTTCAATTGTATTTGTGGGCCGGGTTGCGTTGCCTGCCCTGGGGTTCCTTGTTCTCACAAGGTCTCCTGACCTTGTGAGGGATTTGACCGAAGGTCTCCCATTTTAGGCGTAACCCAGGATGGTTACTCTGTCAGAGGCAGGATCTGCCCCTGCCACCTTACATGAAGGGTAAAATGGAATCGTGAATTCTGATACCTCACTGCCCCACCATAAAAGCCTCCGAATTCCTAAATATGATTATTCCCAACCTGGTGCCTTTTTTGTGACCATAGTGACCCAAGATCGAAAACCATTATTTGGACGGATTATTGATGGGGAAATGGATTTGGACGATGTTGGGAAGATGGTTAAAGAAGTGTGGATGGCCATACCAGATCATTTTCCAAATGTCGAATTAGGTGAATTTGTGATTATGCCAAACCATGTCCATGGGATCACCTCCATCACCGTAGCGGCGACGCATGCGTCGCCGCTACCCAGGATATCCAAAGGTCCTATGCCTGGTTCCATCGGAGCAATAATTGGGTATTTTAAATCAGCGGCAGCAAAGAGATTTCGAGAAATATCCAACAACCCGGAAAAAAACCTCTGGCAGCGGAATTATTACGAACACGTCATCAGGAACGAACGGGATTACCGGGCCGTCTATGATTACATCCTTCCCAATCCAATAAATTGGGAAAAGAACGAGGAGTTGTCAATTTCACAGGTTACCCCCCTATCGGTTACCTTTCGCCTTAGCCCAAACGGTCAGGCACAGCCCTCGACATGGTGGTTCCTATAGATAAGCTGAATTATGCCAATAGGTGCCAAACAAAAAAATGATCAATGCCTCAGTTCTCGCCGGTCTCCTGACCGCGCGAGGCCTTTGACCGCTAGGTCTCCAAAAATCTAAACAAACATAATTGCGCATTTTATAAAATATAATTACCGAGTGGACAGTGACAAATTCATAGATGGTGTTTATGTCTATTTTGTCACTTTTACCGTTGTTGACTGGCAGCCGGTTTTTATAGATCCCGAACCGATAGAGATCATCAACAACAGCCTGCTGCAAGGTCAGGAGACCTTGCGAGAACATGGTGAAATCGGTGAGATTCCAATAGCCATTTTTGGACAAGGATAAGTGGAGACCTTCGGTCAAAACCCTTGCAAGGTCAGGAGACCTTGCAAGAACAAGTTCCTGTTTACTCCTAATTATTGTTCAATGCGTTTGATCTGTTTGCGCATCCATAAAGCCCCGCCAGTTTGGTGACGCCGTACGACCATCATCGAACAGGGCAAAACCTCCATCAGGTAATCATCCAATATGCCAAAAATCTGGTCCGGAGCGAGAATTTCCTCTGCTGAACCGATGATCATCAGATCATAATTACCTTCCTGGCATTCCGCCAGGATCGCATCAGCGATGGATTCAGTGGTGCGAACTTTGAATTGAAGGATGCTGCCAATCTCACCCAACTCCTGCTCAACGATCTCATGCACCTGGAGTTCCTCGTCCTCCAACCGTTCTTCGTCAGCTTCGCCGCGCACGAGTCTGAGGGCGACAATTTCGCCATCCTCACTGGGCAGAATGATATCCCGTGCCATCTGCAAAGCCAGTCTTGCGTTTGGTCCGCTGCCCACCGGCACAAGGATGCGCTTAATGGGGTTGGGAAGACCTCGGTCGCGCAGGACGGCAACGTTGCGGTTTGCCATCATCATGACTTCTTTCAGGATGTTGTTAGGGAATTCCACTTTAGCTCGTTCATGTGGGTAACCCAACATCACCAGGCTGACATCTTTATGGCGGCTGAGTTCTGCGAAAATGCCCTCTTCAACCCGACGTGCGGCTTTCAACTTGGCATAAATAGGGACATTCTGCTTCATGGCGGTGGGAGCAATTTCTTCAAGGATTTTTTGCTGTTCCTGCTTTTTTACTTCCACGAGCGCGGGCACATCGACTGGACCAAGATTGATGGGGGTCTTCACAACCGTAAAGAGGCAAATTGCGGTATCTTCCTGCTGGTCAACCAATTGGGCGGCAAGATTTACCAGGTGTTGGGCAGTGCTTGCCCGCTTTGCGGCTACCAACACGCGACCGCCGCCTTCCTGAAATTCAAGCCGCGCGTTGAGATCCTGCCGAGTTCTTACTTGTTTTGAGATAAAATATGCCACGCTCAGGATCGCAAGCACGACGCCCAAAAACAGCAAAGCTCTTGGATTGGCAAACGAAATGATCAGAACGCCGGTTATGGCTGCCGCAATGACCGTAAATGGGTAGAGAGGCACTTTGAAGGGACGCTGAATATCGGGGAACTTCTTGCGCAGTCTCGGCATAGCCAGCGTTGCCCAAAAAAGCACGAACATATAGCCGGCGCTTGAGATAAAGCTGAGGAAGTCCACCACACCGATCGCCGCAACAAGCGCGCTGATGATCGCCACCATCACCACTGCCACCCAGGGCGTGCGCCAGTGGCTCAAGCGTGAAAACTGGCGCGGCCAGACCCGTTCACGGCTGAGTGAGAAGGCTTCCCGCGTGGCTGAGAGCATAGCCGAATTCACGGATGTGAGGGTGGCGATGATACCGGCGATGCCCATAATAGGTACCCCGAGATTTGGCCAGAAGCGGAAGGCAGCATCGGTGAGGGCAGTGTCGGAACCGGAAAGTTCCGCGAATGGCACCGTGCCAACGGTCACCATAGTGACCGAAGAATAGATCAGCGTTGTGAGCAGCAGGCTGACGAGGATGCCAATCGGGATGTTGCGGCTGGGCTTGGTGATCTCTTCAGCGTCATCAGCAATGACCTCAAATCCGACATAAGCGTTATAAGCCAGGGCAATTGCGGAAAGCATTCGCCCAAGATGGGCGATGTTGCTCTGGTTTTGGAAGACCTGACGACCAGAAAGAAAGGTTGGAAGAGAAAAACCGCCAGTGCCAAAGAATCCCTTGTAGATGAATATGCCAAAAACAACCAGCAGAAATCCACCCAGGACTACCTGCAGATTGCCAGCGCTGGTGACGCCGCGGATGTGGAGAGAGCCGATAATTACGATGACTGCTATCGCCACCGGTATGATGGGCAGCGAGGGAATGAAAATGGAGAGTGAGATCGCAAAACCAACGGCGGAAAGGGCAGCGTAAAAAGTGCTGGAGAGGGCGTCCAGCGATCCAACAAGAAACATCAGCCAGCCCTTGCCAAATGCTTCCCCAACGTAGGTCATAGCGCCGCCTGTGACGGGGAATGTTGTGGCGAGCTCGCAATAGTTGAGAGCGATGCTGAGGGTGAGCACCCCTCCGAGAGCCAGCGCCAGTACGGATTCGGGACCGGCAATTTTGGCTACGTGACCCGTGAGGACGAAAATTTCCGCGGCAATTGTGCCGGCAGTGCCGAGCATAATGACCTGCAGAAGAGTAAGTTGGCGCTTGAGTTTGCGTTTTGCCATGCTGTCTCCAAAACAATGTTTTTTGCTGGAGGAAATTATAGCACTTTGGGAGATGTGCTCATTTCCTTTCAGTTCTACCGCACAATTTACCACAAGCACTGAGGTGGAACCTGGGTGGAAAGATTTTGCTTCGAGCACTATTCCCTGACTAATTACCTGATCTGGATATGGGACCGCAAGCGAGAGGCAGGTGGTGATGAGGTCGCCATGTATGGTGCCGCACACCCGCCATTCCGCCTTACGATAATTTCGGAACTCATCCCAAGATAATCCTGGAAGCCACATTTCCCAATGCGCGGATTTCGAATTAAGTAATATAATGAGGAGCACAAATAAATAGAAAACTCCAAAGTCCGATTGAGGTGCATGGCACTTGAATCGGACTTATGCATTGAAGGGACATGGGTCAAAATGGCTCAAAAAAGAACGCTTAAAAGACAATTGAATTTAGTCCAGGTGGTTATGCTCGGTACTGCGGGCACCCTTGGATCTGGTGTGTTTATCCTCACCGGTCATGCCGCCGCGGTGGCTGGACCTGCAGCAATCTGGGCGGTGGTTGTCGCTGGGATCCTGAGCTTCAGCATCGCGCTGAACTATTGCGAACTCGCCACCACTTACCCCGAGACCGGCGGCGCGATGACTTACGTGCGGGAAGCCTGGGGTAAAGGCTTGTTGTCATTCCTGGTTGGCTCGATGGACTGCATTTCGAGCACATTCTACACCGCCCTTTCGGCTGTAGGTTTTGCGTACTCGGTTTCGGTCTTTGTGCCTGCTCTTGCCGAGAGCACGCTTGGAATTGGCGCGGTTGCAATTGCCGCAATCTTGCTGTTTGTGATCCTCAATGTTCTGGGTGTGACCAAGGTTGGCAATATCCAGGTGGTCATGGGCGGAAGCTTGTTGGTAGCTTTTGCCATTTACCTCATTGCTGGTTTCACGATGCCCAATGGCTTCAGCACTGCCACGCTGTTGCCTTTTGGTCGGTGGTTTGCTTCGGATAATCCAGTAACCAATTTTGGCGTCATCTTAAGAACAATTGCGTTGATCTATGCGATGTATGTGGGTTTTGAGGTCATTGCGGATGACGCTGAGGAAATCAAAAACCCGACCAAAAACATCCCCCTGGCGATTATGATCAGCCTATTCCTGATCGTTCTTGTCTATAGTCTGGTGGTGACCGTTGCGATGGGCACCTCGAGCACAATTGCTGGGTCTGAGACAGCGATTTCCGATACGATCCGGATGTTCCTTGGCACGCCTGGAGCGACAATGATTGGCATCGCGGGCATGGTCGGGGCTTTGACCTCGATCAACTCTTCGATGCTCTCAGCCACGCGTGAGAGCTTTACTCTCAGCCGGGATGGCAGTTGGCCTGCATTTCTCGCCCGCTTGAACAAAGCGCGTGTGCCTTACAATGCCATTTTTTTGATCGGCGGAGTGTCCATGTTTGTCACGCTGGTTGGCGCGGTGGACTTCCTGAGTTACATCACCTCCGGCGGTTACTTATTCGTGTTGTTACTGTCGAACTTGTCGATGATCACCCTGCGCAAAAAGTACCCATTTATCCATCGTCCTTTCAAAGTGCCCGCTTTCCCATTAACACCGATTATTGCATCTCTGGTGTGTCTGATTGTGCTGCGGTATTCCGAGGTGAGGGCGTTGATATTTATGGCAGGAGTCCTCACAATTTTCACCCTTTACTATTTTATTAAGTTGGGCGCGGAGTCATGGCAGGCCGAGCACAAGCGCAGCCAGCACCCCGGGCGTTACCGCCTGGTGGTGCCTATGCAGGATGAGAGTGGGCTAAATAGCGTGGTCCGACTCGGCGCGCGCATCGCGAACGCCGACAACGAGATGAACCTCTGCTTGTTGCAGGTGGTTGACCAGAAAGTGACCGAGGATGACAAGGCTCGCGAAAAGTTGATCCGCTCCAGGCAGTACGCGCTTGAGAAATTTATCAAGTACGCGGTGGAAAGAAATGTTCCAATGTATTCCAAAACCGTCAGCGGGTCTTCAACCGGAACTGGAATTATCGATGAGATGCGCAGTGATAACAATGTGAAGTTGCTGCTCTTTAAATGGCCTGTCAGTGAAGAAAAGCAGGTTGAGTTTGGTGAAAACCTGGACGCGATCATTCGTTCGGGGTTGACGAATGTCGGGGTTCTGTTCGATCGGGGTATCGATCTGATTGAAGACATTCTTGTGCCGGTAGGCGGGGGGCTGCATTGCAAGCTGGCTATTCAGCTGGCTGATAACCTGGCCCAGGCAGATAAGGCGAGCATCGATTTTATGCGGGTTGTGGACGTGGACCTGGAGGACGAAATCTACGAAGACCAGATGGCTTTCCTGCAGGAAGTGGTAATTACCACCCTGGGCAACATTCCGGGTAATGCGAACCTGCATAGTATCCGCGGGGAAGATCCTGCCACTGCGATCGTCGCGGAAGCCCAGGAACGCGATTATGACCTGATCATCATCGGATCCTTCGAAGGGCAAGCCAAGCCGGGGCTGCCTTTTGGCGAAATCGTCGATAAAGTTGTCAGGGGTTCCAATACCTCGGTGCTTGTCCTGCGTCAGCATGAAAGTCCGGCGGCTTCCTGGCTAAAGCGGCAATTCCGTCCTTCTGGCAATTAATCTTTATCAGACCACTCCAAAAACCGGAGAACACAAGCCCCATTAACAATTATTGTTTGAATGGGGCTTGTAGTTTAATGTACAATGAAATTGGATCTTGAAAGAGGTGTAACATGAAAAACAAATTCAGACTGTTGATTTTTTTGTCTGTTCTATTGCTTGCGACCATGGCTTGCAGCATTTCCCGCCGCACCCCAACCCCTCCGCCTGTATCCGAAGGGGAAGACCAGAATGTGCTGGTAACCGAGGTCCGTCAATTGATCGAGTTTACAAAGATCGACATGGATGGCGGAGCAAAGGTGAACCTGGTACAGGGCAGTGAGCACTCCATCGTGGTCGAAGGTTCCCGGCGCGTTGTGGACCAGGTGGTGACGGAAGTGAAAGACGGAGTGTTGGAAATCCACTACCGTGACAGAAAACTCTTCGAAAACTGGGCTGAAAGCCTGACCCTGACGATCACTTTCACCAATTTGAGTGAGTTCATTCTGGATGGTGGGGCTGAACTGAAAGCGGATGACCTCAACTTGGAAAACCTAAACATTGTGATCAATGGTGGAGCTAGTGTAAAGGTGAAAAACTTGTTGGCCAACACCCTGAGCATGTCCCTGTCAGGCGGTGGTGACATCCACATAGCTGGGGTTGTTCAGAATCAGACCATCGAGGTTTCGGGCGGAACCAACTACCAGGCGGAAGACCTCAAGAGTGCCAATGTGAACGTGGAGATCGCCGGCGCGGCCAACGTGGTCGTGTGGGCAACCGAAACGCTGAACCTCGATCTGGCAGGTGCTTACAGCGTGAGCTACTGGGGCAGCCCGCAAATTACGCAAAGTATTGGTGGAATTGGACAGGTAAAAGCGCTCGGCAATAAATAAGTTACATTTCGCCGACGGTTTGCCAGGCTTCGGAGAGGCGCTGGTAGGTGAGCCCGAGATCTTCGGGCAAGACGCGCGTTTCGCCGATGACGGATATAAAATTGGCATCGCCCTGCCAACGCGGGACGACATGCATGTGCATGTGGGCAGCGATCCCAGCGCCGGCGACGGAGCCGAGGTTTAGCCCGACGTTGAAACCCTGGGGGTGATAGACCTCTTCCATCACGCGCACAGCCTTCTGAACCAGCTGCATCATCTCGTTGAGGGTCTCAGTGGGGAGGTCTGAGAGCTGATTGGTGTGGGTGTATGGGACGACCATCAGGTGCCCGCTGGTGTAGGGGAAGAGATTGAGAATGACGAAGCAGGTTTCACCGCGGTGGAAGATCAGGTTTTCGGGGCTGTCTTGTTGTTCGAGGGCAAGGCAGAAGGCGCAACCTTCGTTGTGCTTGTCCCGCCCGATGTATTCCGACCGCCAGGTGGAGTAGATGTGTTGCATGGGGACAATTTTAGCAGAGATTTGACAAGGTGAGGGGGGCGTTTGCGATTTTACATTCAGGAAGGGGCGTCGCCTGCGCCCCTGCGTTGAAATCGGCTTGGGAAAGAAGGAAGATTCAAAGTTTGCCTGGACTAACGCATGTGATGTCAGGTTCATAAGCGGAACCTGACCTACGCACGAACCCACGTGATGTCAGGTTCAACCCCACAAAAATACACGGGGCAGGTGCGGAACCTGACCTACGCACTGATTCTGGTGTAGGGGCAGACCTCTTGTCAAGACAATGATGGTTTACAATTTGTGTAGGGTGATTGTTTACACTTTTA
>CAYSVX010000036.1:0-18883 GCA_964434665.1 uncultured Anaerolineaceae bacterium | reverse complement strand
CCACAATCCAAATGTAAATTTGTCTTCAGGTTTAGGAATAAATGTTTTCACCGCTTTTCTCCTTTAATATTTTTATTTTTTCTCATGTATTGCATCGAGCAATTGTTCTTTTTATCCCAACTCCACCAACACGTTCACCTCGCGTGTGCCCTTGGTAGGAATGGGAACAACACAACCTTCTATTAATTGACCTTCCACTCTTATCTTTAGCGAATTACCCGGGCCGAGTCGTTCAACTTTGATGTTATAGACCACCCCGCGGAAGTTTCGCGTTGCCTCAAAGCCATGCCAATCATTCGGAATGACCGGACGAACCGACAAGCCATTATGGGTGGGTTTCATCCCAAGGATGTGCTGGGTTATTGCCACGTAATTCCAGCTGGCGGTCCCTGTCAGCCAGGAATTTTTGGCTTCCCCATGCGTCGGCGCGTCTTTGCCGGCAATGGTTTGGGCGTAAACATAGGGCTCACAACGGTGAACCTCGCTGATCGCCTCACGGACAGACGGGTTGATGCGCTTATAGTAATCAAACGCCCTCTCCCCCCTTCCAATTGCAGTCTCCGCGATCATGATCCAGGGGTTGGAATGGCAAAAGACGCTCGCGTTCTCTTTGTAGCCGGGTGGATAGGAAGAGATTTCGCCTAAACGAAGTTGATAGTGGGTAAATGCGGGATTCAACACCACTATTCCGTGTGGAGTCGCAAGTCTTTCTCTTACTGCGTCAAGTGCCTGGCGAGCCTTTCCATCCCACACCCCCAATCCAGCCATCACGCAAAGACCCTGCGGCTCGATGAAGATTTGACCTTCTTCATTGAGGCACGAACCGAGCGGCTCACCAAAAGCGTCATACGCGCGCCTGAACCACTCTCCGTCCCAGCCGGATTGCCAGACCGCCTGCTCCATCTCTTGCGCTCTTTCGGTGTAGAACTCTGGAGCACGAAGGTCATACGCCTTATTACCAGCTTGCGAAACAACAAGGGAAGCAAGCTGGACCATTTCCTGGCAAGACAGGATGAACAAGCCGGCGATCATGACACTTTCAGCTGTGTTGCCATCCCGGTTGGTGGTGGTCTGAAAAGACTGCCCGGGCGTGTCAGAAAAGCAATTGAGGTTGAGGCAGTCATTCCAATCCGCTCTGCCAATCAGCGGCAGCTGGTGCGGTCCGAGCCTATCGAGCGTGTACTGCACAGCCCGTTGAAGGTGTTCAAACAGTGGCATTTCAGTGCCTGGCTGGTTTTCGTAAGGCACCATCTCGTCCATAATTGTGAGGTCCCCGGTCTCTTTGACATACGCCGCTGTCGCCAACACCAGCCAATGGGGATCATCATTGAAGCCAGATCCTACGTCATTGTTGCCGCGTTTAGTCAGCGGCTGGTATTGATGGAAAGCGCCGCCATTGGAAAGCTGTGTGGCTGCCAGGTCAATCAACCTTTCGCGGGCTCGCTCCGGCACCATGTGCACAAAACCCAGCAAATCCTGGGTGGAGTCACGAAAACCCATCCCTCGCCCTATGCCGCTTTCGAAATAAGAAGCTGAGCGGCTCATATTGAAAGTGATCATGCACTGGTAGGCGTTCCAGATGTTGACCATGCGGTTCGTATCCGCATCAGGGGTGACCACCGTGAACTTGCTTAGCAGTTCTTTCCAGTATTCTTTCAGCTCCTCAAAAGCCTCATCGATTCGGACAGGCGAGAGGAATTCCCGGATAACCGGTAAGACACCCGCCTTGTTGATTAAGGTTGAATTCGGAGGATCAAACTTGTCATCGGGTGGGTTCTCATAGTAACCAAGTAAGAAGATAATCCGCTTTTCCTCACCCGGTTTCAAATCAAGTTCAAGGTGGTGCGAGCCGATCGGCTGCCAGCCGTGCGCAATCGAATTCCCCGACTGACCATTCTCCACAGCCAGCGGGTTATCCCAGCCCCGGTAAGGTCCAAGGAACGCGTTTCGTTGCGTGTCAAACCCAGTCAAAGCCTCCGAGCAGGCAAAGTAGGCGAAATGGTTACGCCGCTCGCGATATTCCGTCTTGTGAAAGATAGTGCTCCGCAGAACGTTTCCATCTCCATGATCGCCAAGTAAATCAGGCACTTCCACCTCCCCAGTGTTGAAATTGCGCTGAAAATTGGTGGAGTCGTCATGCGCGTCCCACAGCGCGAATTCAACCGCCGAGAAAAGGTCAAAGCGGGCATCAGTTTCCCTCTCATTCGTCAGGGTGAGATCCCACACTTCACACTCTGAATCGAGCGGAACAAAGTAGCGAGTGTTGGCGCTAATGCCATCTTTGTGAGAGCTTATGATCGTGTAGCCCATGCCATGGCGGCATTCGTAGCTGTCCAAATCAACGCGCGTTGGCATCCAGCTGGGAGACCAAACTTCGCCGCTATCAGCATCGCGAAGGTAAATATATCGTCCACCCATATCCAGGGGAGCGTTATTGTAGCGGTAGCGCGTCAAACGCCGCAGCCGGGCATCCTTGTAAAAGGAGTATCCACCAGCCGTATTGGAAATAAGTCCAAAAAATGAGTCCGTGCCAAGATAATTAATCCATGGCAAAGGGGTGTCCGGGCGCGTGATGACATATTCTCTTGATTTATCGTCAAAATAACCAAAACGCATGAAGAATCCTCCACCTGGAACTTGCGACTATTGTGGGAATAAATGCTCGAGCAGGCAGGGACCTCGCTCAACCATGGTCAGGACATCTACCAATTCTTCCGGTAATTCGTCTTTTTTCCGACATCATTCCTTAACAGCACCCATCGAAATTCCGTTCACGATGTATCGTGAGAACAGGAAGTAGATGATGATGATAGGAACAACCGAAGCTGCCAACCCAAGGTAAATAGCTCCGTATTCATGCCGATAAACATCACCTCGGAGGGTCTGAACCAGCATGGGCAAGGTGTACTTATCGCGCGAGGTGATCAGGATGAAGGCATTGAAGAAGTTATTCCAGGCTCCCACGAAAGCGAAAATTCCCATTGTGAACATGCCAGGTTTGGCTATCGGAAGCATAATGCGGTGGAAGATACCCAGTTCCGTAGCTCCATCAATCCGACCTGCATCAATCAGATCCTGGATCATGATCGAGTCGAGATATTGCTTGGCAAAAAAGACCGAGCCTGCCGACGCGATGCTGGGTAAGATCAGCGAGGCGTAGGAGTCCGTCAGCCCCAGCCTTGACATCCACTGGTAAAAACCGATGATGGTCAGCTGCATGGGGATCATGACCAGGACGATGATCATGTTGTATAAAGATTTCTTGCCCTTGAAGTTATATCCAACGATCCCATAAGCTGTCAGCATTGCAAAGTAAACTGTGATCACCGTCGTCAAAACAGCAATAGTTACGCTGTTAAGAAAGCCCCTTGGCAGATCCAACCCTTTACTTAGTAATATTTTATAGTTCGAAAACAGGAATGTACTTGGAACCAGGCTAATCCCTTGTTGGATCTCCGTTGTCGATCTTGTGGCATTGACGATCAGCATCCAAACTGGGATCAGTGTAATGACTACCAGGACCACCAGGAAGAGGTAGACAAATATTCGGGATATGATGGTATTGGTTCGATAACTGGTTTTCATAGTCGACCCTCCTACCTTTCAGCCTTGGCTGGCTGATCATGTTTTTCGCGTAACAGGAAGAATATCAGCAGCGCGACCACACTGGTCATCAGGAACACAATTAGACCAACGGAAGAGGCTGCGCCAATATGACCTTTGCTGCTGTGAAATTTCATATACATATTGATGGTGTTTGTGAGGATGGAATTGTGCGGGCTGCCTCTTCCATCTGTCAGCAGGTATGGGATGTCGAACATCTGCATACCACCAACCAATGACGTAACTAGAATATAAATCAAAACTGGCTTGATCAATGGCAAGGTGATCATCCGGAACATCTGGAATGATCCAGCCCCATCAACCAGGGCTGCCTCATATAAGGAAGGCGAAATCGCCGTCATTGCAGCCATCAAAAGAATACAAGTTTGACCAAACCACATCCACCACTGGATGAACACGACCAAACCGCGCATAACAGCTGCTCTTCGAGTAAAGTCAATTGCCTCAGCTAATAACCCGGATCTGACCAAAAACTGGTTTACCGGGCCGTAGAATGAGAATAACGAAAAGAAGAGGGCAGCTACTGCCGACGCCATCATAAGATTGGGCATGTAAAAGATCATGCGCCAAATGCCTATACCTTTTAACTTCAAGCGATTATTGGTAAACCAGATTGCAAGCAAAAATGCGATTCCTAATTGTGGAATGAAGTTCATCAACCACAATGCCCAGGTATTTGTTATTGCGGTAACGAAGGTACTATCCGCAAACAAATTTTGGAAATTTCTCAACCCAATAAAACTGTAACTGCTGGACATAAGTGTCCGGTCTGTGAAGCTCAAAACAATAGTGTTTACTACCGGATATAAACCAAAGACCAAGAAACCTATGATGAACGGGGCAACAAAAAGATAACCATATTGGTGATGCTTAAGTTTTAACATTGTGCTCCCTCATTAGTTGTTTCATGTGTAGATGAGTCAGTACGGAATGTACTGACTCATCTATTTTAATCAGAAATTATTTTTTACTCAATAACCAAATCCGGGAACTCATTGCGGACAGCATCTTTCCAGAGGCTCCACATTTCGTCCAGGGTGATCGTACCTTCGAGGTAAGAATTCAAAGGATCATTGAGGGCGCGCTGAATCGCGTCATCAGAGCCCTGCATCAGACGGGCATTTACGGAAGGCGCAGCAGCTGCAAAGCCGCCATAGGAGTTCTGACCGCCGAGGAAAGCGCTCATTTCGGAGTCATCAAAGGAAGCAGTGATCTTCTCGACAACAACCTGGCTGCCAACAAAGTCGCCAGCTGCCTGATATTGATCTTCAGGAACAGTGGGATCGATAGCCTTCAGGTATTCATTGGTGTATACACCGGTTGCCCAGTTGGTCAGATTTTCCTCATCCAAAGTGCAGAAGCGGATGAACTCTTTTGCGAGATCCATTTTCGTGGTTTCCTTCATCACACCCAGCCAGGTGCCGCCCCACTGATAGGGCAGAGGTCCTTCGATGACGGCCCAATCGCCCTTGGTGGTGCTGGCGCCGTCTGAAGAGGTGGAGTTGGGATACAGAACATAGGGAAGACCCCAGGTGGGGAGGAAGTAGCTAAAGATCTTCTTGGCATTGCCTTCGGCGTCCTTCAGAGTGTCATTCATGCCGGCGAACCAGCCTTCCTGCCACTGGGTTGCGCGGGCTTCGTAGCCATTATCGCGGAAGATCTTGACGGTCTCAACCATCTTCTCAACCATTGGGTCAACGGTCAGTTTGCCATCTACCACCCAGGGTTGTTCGCGGTTTGCGAAGAACAGGTTCTGGAAGTCACCATTGGAAGAAACCATATAGGTATCTCCACCAGATTTTTCCTTGATAACTTCAGCGGCAGCGATGTACTTGTCGAAATCGCCCAGAAGTTTCTGGATTTCTACAGGATCGTCGGTGCCAAAGTATTCCTTGGCCAGGCTGCGGCGATAGAAGAGAGCGCCTGGGGTAGCCTGGTAGGCATAAGCTTTGTGGACGCCATCAGCCATACCAACTTCGTACACGAAGGGGTACATCTTCAGTTCGTCAGCATATTTCTGGAGGTCGCCAATATCGGCAAGGAAATCGCTTTCCACATAGCTTTTCACGAATGCAGCCTCAAGTGCGACTACATCGGGAACATCAGCTGTGCCAAGGGTGGCGAGCAGTTTGGTTTGATATTCACCGTTGGTCATGGGGATCATGGTGTAAACCACATCCACGTCCGGGTGAGTTTTCTCAAAGGCAACTGCCATGGTGAGAATTTCATTGGTGAAAGACCAGACATTCAAGACGGTCTTTTCGCCAGTAGCGGGGACTTCTGCCGGCTCTTCTGCAGCCGGTGCTTCCGTAGCGGGAGTGCCGCAGGCTCCGAGCACGAGGCTCATGACCATTAATACTGCTAAAAATCCAAATAGACGTTTCATTTTCTTTCCTTTTCTCCTTATGGTTTGTTTTGTGGTTGTTTTGACAAAAAACACATGTTAATAATGAATTCCACCTCCTGTTTATACCAGCGCTTTGAGAGCGCTCCCTTCCATTTTAGCCCCCTCTGCTGTAGACCTGCGGATGAGATTTGCTCCACAGGTGTCACGTATGATCAGTTCGGTGTCGAGGATCATACGCTTTGCGGGTTTTGTACCTTTTTCAATCATATCTATAAGCAGATCAACTGCTTTGATACCAAAATGGGTTATAGGCTGATGAACGGTTGTCAACTTGATTGGCAAAGTGGATGCAATCGGAAGGTCATCAAACCCAACAAAAGCCACATCTCGCGGGATTTTCAACCCAGCTTCCTGAACAGCCCGCATCGCTCCAATTGCCATCACGTCCGATTGCGCAAAAATCGCGTCTGGTTTGAACGGAAGCAATTTCTTCATGGCAACATAACCGCTGTTCTCCGAAAAGTCGCCTTCAGCGATCAAGGCAGGGTCAATCTCCCTGCCAGCTTCAGCCATTGCCTGCAGGAAGCCTGCTTGCCGATCAACCGAAGTGGAGCTGTAAATTGCCCCTGTGATCATCCCGATTCGCTGATAGCCAAGCTTTATGAGGTGAGAAGTGGCATTTTTTGACGCTGATACGTTGTCTACGTCGATGTAATTTACGGATTTCTCCTCAAAAGGCCGCCCTAAAACCAGCAACGGGATTTGAGACGAAATCAACCGCCTGAAAAGCATGTCGTCAGAGGTGCCTGATTGCACCAGGATCCCATCCAGCATCCCCCGCCTTAAAAGACGCGGTGTGATCTCATTTTCATCTTCCTGGTTGCCCACCAGGAAAAGTGAGAGGGTCAAATGATGATTGTTACACGCGAAGGCCACGCCTTGGGTGAGCTGTGGGAAGTAAGGGTCGGTAAAAAATGCGCTCGTTGATCTTGGGATCACCAAACCGATCATGTTGGTCCGCTGGGATGCCAGGGATCTGGCTGCAGCGTTTGGATGATAACCGGTAGTTTGGATGATCTTCTCGACCCGCTTTCGGGTGGCTGAGTCAACATTAGGGCTGGCATTGACCACCCGTGAAACGGTTGATCTGGAAACACCAGCTAATTTTGCAATATCCTCGAGTTTTAGATCATTCATGTTTTGGCTTGTTGCGCGACTCGCAAATGATAATTCTTTGGGAGCGCTCTCATGAGTCATTATAGTACATCAAAAGACGATTTGTCAATAGTTTTAGAAAATCAGTCTGGATTAACGCAGAAGGAATTCATAAAACCCGCGATTCTCTTTACGAAAAGCGCAAATAATGTGCATATAATGGAGTTACCACTCACTTGTGTGTCCTGCCATACTGTCAATCTGGACTCATTTTGTGATTTTTTCTTTCAGTACAACACATATGATTCGAGATGAAAGATTTTATTAGAGAAGACTTGACATTCTCGCTCTGCGGACTGAACTGCAGGCTTTGTTCAATGCGCCTGGGCGGGTATTGCCCCGGCTGTGGAGGAGGAGCTGGCAACCAGCCCTGCGCAATCGCGAGATGCAGCTTGCAGCATGATGGAGTTGATTACTGTTTCCTGTGTTCGGAGTTCCCTTGTTCGAAGTATGACCGCGCAGAGGATTACGATTCATTCATTACACATCAGCGGCAGCTTAGTGACATAAAACGGGCAAAAGAAATCGGCAAGGACGCATACAACAAGGAGCAGATCAGAAAAATTCAAATTCTTCAAACACTCCTCGCTGACTATAATGACGGTCGCAAAAAGACTTTCTATTGTGTCGCGGTCAATCTGCTGCCCCTGCCCCAAATTGAGAAGATCATGGAACGGATCATCAATGACCCATCCGTAAATTCCCTGCCGATAAAAGAAAAAGCAGCCCGTGTGGTCGCGCTTTTCGAAGACGAAGCCTCCAAGGAAGGTATAGTACTAAAGCTTCGCAAGAAACCAGCGGCGTAAGTCCTTCCCAATGTCAGTCCGTGGGTAGAAAATGAGAAGTAGATGTGGATTAGAGCAAAACAGCTTGAAGTTGTGGAGATGAAGACATGAGATTTGAGTTAGCCAGAAACTTTGTTTACAGAAACGCCCGGCCGCTCGACCTGGCAAGGTGGACCTATCTCTTTGAGAACGGGAGCAAGGCAGACGTTCTGAAGTGCCTGGCAGCCTACCAAAACCCGGACGGGGGCTTTGGGCACGCGCTCGAGCCAGATTGCTGGAACCCAAATTCTTCACCAGTCCAAACTTGGACGGCAACACAGATCATCAAAGAGCTCAACCTTGAGGATAAAGAACATCCTGTCATCCAGGGGATCTTGAAGTACCTCTCCTCAGGAGCGGACTTCGACGGGCACACCTGGGCGAACAGTATCCCCAGCAACAACGATTATCCTCACGCTCCCTGGTGGGGTTTCAATCCTTCCCCAGAGACCACCTATAACCCCACTGCCAGCCTGATCGGTTTCATCCTGAAATTCGCCGATAAAAACAGCAAGCTCTCTGAAACAGCCCGCGCCCTCACGCAAGAAGCTTACGCCTATTTCACCTCCAACTACCCTCTGGAAGCCATGCATACGGTGGCGAACTTTGTTGATCTGTACGATTATCTGAAGGAAAGCGGTAATGACGATCTATTGGACATCGCCGAGTTCAAATGCTTGCTGCAAGCGCAGATCCAACATATTGTCACTTACGACACGTCCAGGTGGGCAGTAGATTATGTCTGCAAGCCTTCGCTCTTTATTGACAACAAAGCCAGTGATTTCTACCTGGAAAACAAAGCCATTTGCGACTTTGAGTGTGAATTCCTAAAAGAGACCCAGGAAGCTGATGGCACCTGGGCTGTTACCTGGGGTTGGGGTGACTACCCCGAAGAATGGTCTATTAGCAAGAATTGGTGGAAATCGGATCTGATCATCAAGAACGTCAAGTTCCTGAAAGCAATTTGCGGCTGAGAAAATGAAAGAAGATCTGATTGCTCCTTGCGGGATGAATTGCCAGCTTTGCGCTGCCTACCAATTTATGGAACTGGATCTGAACAAGAAAGGCTTTCATCGATCCTACTGCCCGGGCTGCATCCCGCGCGGGAAAAATTGCACCCACATGGCGGATAGCTGCGAGCTGCTCGGCAAAGGTGAGGTGCGGTTGTGTTTTGAATGTGCCGATTACCCATGTAAGCGTTTAAAAAGCCTGGATAAGCGCTACCGCACCAAGTACCACATGAGCATGATCGAAAA
The DNA here is from genome assembly GCA_964434665.1 of uncultured Anaerolineaceae bacterium. GTDB lineage: Bacteria > Chloroflexota > Anaerolineae > Anaerolineales > Anaerolineaceae > Mesolinea. The sequence goes on along the minus strand of CAYSVX010000036.1, from coordinate 9,617 downwards.
TCTAAACGCCATTCGCGACAGTGGCATGGAGAGTTTCTTGAATGCACAGGAGGAAAAGTGGCGTTGCCCCACTTGCGGCGGGACGATCTGCTGCCACAACGGGCTCTGTTTGAACTGTCAGTTTGGTACCTTCTTGCAAAACAAAAAATACCGCTGGAATGAACAATAGGAGATGAGTTTATGGAGTCATTGAATGCTTCAATCAGGGAATACACGACCCAATTACAGTATGGTCAGATCCAAAAGGCGTACAAAGGGATCATGACCTTCATGTCCAGCCTGAAATCTTTTCTCGAAAGCCGGAACCCGGACTACGCAGCCTCAGGGCTCTACTTTGGTTACATGGATATGACCTACTTCGCCTTCACGCCCCTGGATTTGAAGCAGCGAAACCTGAAGATCGCGATCGTGTATTTACACGAACAAAACCGGTTCGAGGTCTGGCTGGGAGGCGCCAATCGAAAAGTCCAGGCGGAATACATCGAACTCTTCAAGGGCAAAGACCTCAACGGCTTCACACTATCGCAGGTCAGCCCTGGCGTCGACTCGATCATTGAGATGCAGCTGATTGAAATGCCTGACTTTGATCACCCTGAAGAAATGATGCTGACAATCGAAAGCAACGTGATTGAATTTACCGGGAAAATCAGGGAGATATTGCCCCAATAGTGTTAAGATTTTTGTTAAGACCTTGATGGTTTACACTTTGTGTAAGGTGATTGTTTACACTTTCCGGTATTACATAGATAGTCCTGGATCAACATGGCAAGCCCCATATCTGCCTTGCATGCGGGTAACCACGGGGGGTTACCCCTACTTTCGGGGTTAAGAAGGGGCAGCTTTGTAGGGGCAGAACCCCGTGTCTGCCCTAAGATGGCAAACAATCACCTGAATAGTGTGTAAACAATCTGACTCGTTCTTTCATGGTCTCCTGACCATGAAAGGCATTTGACCTTAAGGTCTCCCTTTTCGTTTTCTGATTATTGGAGACCTTCGGTCAAGAGCCACGCTTGGCCTGTGCCCGCAACGAAGTGGAGGGTATCAGGGGACCGGCGAGAACATAGAGAGACCATGAAAGAACAGAGACAAAGCTAAATTCGGTAAGAAAAAAGCCAGGCTCGAGTGAACCTGGCTTAGTCACTTCAATAAGGTCTACACAGGAGCAAGCGTGCCTGCGAAAATCATCCAGGCGAGCGCCGTCTTGGCAGCCAGGCTCAGGATGATGTATGCTCTCTCACCCACGAGATAATCCTTCCATGCGCCAACTTTTTTGTACTGCAAAATCATATTGATCGCGAAGGAATTGAAGAACACGAAAATAGTCGGGATGATTGCGTAAACGAACGCCGGCGGTTTGGCGCCTGAAGAGTTGATGGCGCTGAGGAAGTAGATCATAATCACTACCCAGGGAATGATTCCTGCCACGCTGCCGTAAACGAAGGAAAGCCAGTTGGTTTTCTTCGTATATTGGTTGTGGTATTCCATCATGATGCCAAACAAGTTCATGGTCGCGTTCAGGAAGAACATCAGGATGATGCTGCCCAGGTCCCAGATGCCAACCAACTGCCCAATGAGGACGATCATCAGCGAGGAGCTGAGAGCATACTCATAGAAGCGAATGGGGTTCATGTTGCGGGAAAGAAAGCCAGTGTAGCGTTTGTAGCCAATGGTGGCAATGTAGAAGTGAGCCACTGCCGAAATTAGCAAGAAGATCGCCACCGCAATGCCAAAGGGAACTTCCCAGAAAAGCTTGGGGTCAGGAATTAGCTTTCGGGTTTCAAGATTGAAGGTCAAAAAATTAGTAAAGATTGGATAAGTAGTGTCATTGCTGAGCACTATCATGAGTACGCCCTGAATGAGATGCAGGAACCCCATGAACAGGTTGAACCTACGTAAGCCTTGATATTTTGTTTCCATATGATCCTCGTTTTATATTTAGATGTGTAAGATTTACTTCCCAAAGTATATCATTTTGGCTATGTTGTACAATAGATTGTCCATAGTTTTGGTGGGATTTTTGCGGAAACGATTACACAAGCCGTAAGATTCCTGCAAGCCGTAATAATCACGAATCCCCGGTTATTCATAGTAAAATAAGCCGAATACTTTGCGGACACCAGCAACCAGGGATTGTTCGGGTGGTACGTGGGGGATTTTCCTCACAGAAAGCTCTACAGCATTTTCTTGCAGCACATTAATGACTTTTGGAGGAGTTTGAATGGATTACGATGTCATCATCATCGGCGGCGGTCTCTCCGGTATGACGGCGGCAAGCCTGCTGGCGAAACGGCAGATGAAAGTTGCGGTAATTGATAAGAACTACAACCCGGGTGGCTCTTGCGGTATTTTCAAACGGGGTGCGGTTACTTTTGACATCGGCGCGGCGATGCTTTACGGCTTCGGTGAGAGCGGGTTTAACGCCCACCGATTTGTTTTCAACTGCCTCGAAGAACCCATCGACATGATTCGGCACGACCTGCTGTACTGCGTCAATTATCAAGACCAGAGGATATTTTTCTGGTCGGACGTGGAAAATTTCGCCGATGAACTGGCGAAAGTATTCCCCTCAGAGCAGGAAAACATTCATCGTTTCTACCGGGACATGACAAAAATGTACCAGCATATCATGGTGGAAACGCCCAACTACACAACCCCCGACGAAACCGATCCGAAGGAGGGGCTGAAGAGCCTCCTCAAACACCCGATTTCCTATGCCAAGTTCATTGGGTACCTGAACAAAAGCGCCCGCAGCCTGCTGCAGAGGTACTTCACTGATCCTGAGATTTTCAACTTTTTCGACAAACTCACTTCAACCTATTGCTACGCCACCGTCGAGGAAGCTCCCGCAGTTCTGGCAGCTGTGATGTTTGTGGATAATCATGCCGGCGGGAGCTACTATCCCGCCGGTTCCACCCTCTTCCTCCCGGGCAAGCTTGAAAAAGTGATTGAAGAAAATGGCGGCGACATGCTTTTGGAACGGGAAGTTGTGCGCATCATTTTTGAGGACAAGAAGCCAGTCGGCGTGGCACTGGACGACGGAACAGAGCTAAGGGCGGCGAATCTGATTTACTCGGGAACGGTCTGGAATCTGTACGGCAAACTCCTCGACCCCGTCCACACCACGCAGGAACAGCGCGACTGGGCGAAAAGCATGGTCCCCACCTATCCCAGCGTGGTGCTCTACGCTGTCGTCGACTGCGACGTCATCCCTGCGGACACCCTCCCAATTGAAATGCTGATTGGCAATCCAAAGAAGCTTGACGAGAGCGAAGTCACAGCCTACCTCCTGAGCATCGACGATAGAACCCTTTGCGCTGAAGATGAAAACACGGTTTTAGCTATCGGTCCAACCTTTGAAGAATGGAACTCGCTGGACGACGAAACCTATCAATTAAAGAAAAAGAAAGAACAAGAACGGCTCGTTTCTGTATTGGAAAAAAGGTTCCCGGGATTTCGGAATGCCCTCCGCTATACGGAAGTCGCCACCCCGAGGACGATCGAACGCTACACCCTCAAAAATGGTGGGGCTGTTGCTGGACCCAAACAAATGCTGGGGCAGCACATGCTCAAAAGGCTTCACACCCGCACCCAGTGGGATAGCCTTTTCTGCTGCGGCGAATCGACCGTAATGGGAACAGGAACTCCAACTGTAACAACTGAAGGGCTATCCGCCGCGAATGCCGTCTTGAAAAAATTTGGAAAAGACCCGTTTGTTTTTATAGAAGGAATGCAGAATTACGTCCGGATCGTTCCCAAGCCCTTCACCAAAGACCGGTTGTACGCGGATTACGGAGAACCTGAGCGACAGGTGATGCTGAAGGCTATGCGCTGCCGCTTGTGTGAGCAGCCAACCTGCGTCCCGGACCGTTCAACTGACGTGCGCGGCATCATGCGGCGTGTAGCAGTTGGGAATTTTGTGGGTGCCAAAAAGTGCTGGTTAAAAGCTCCAGTGAACCAGCAAAAGCTTGCTCAATTTGAAAACAATTGCGTCTGGAACCTGGAGGGTGAGGATCCAGTGCAAATTAAAGAAGTTGTATCTTACCTTATTGAGGTTTTAGCATGAAAAAAACTTACGACACAATTGTAGTTGGTGGCGGAATCGCCGGGCTGACATGCGCAGCCTATCTCTGCCGCAAAGGAATCAGCACACTGCTGGTCGAAAAACAAGAAAAACTGGGCGGATTAGTGAGCACCTTTTGGCACGAGGGCTTTGCTTTTGACGCCGGCGCGCGCGCTTTTGTAAATTCCGGGATTCTTCATCCCATGATGAGAAGCCTCGGAATAAAAATGGAGGTTACCGATAATCCGATAACCATTGGAATTGTTGACCGCTGGGTCAGAATGCGTTCCCGTGAGAGCTTGCAGGATTATGCCAGCCTGCTCAAAGAAATTTTTCCTGAAAACGTTGCCGATGTTGACCGTATCCTTGAAGAAATCAACAAGATCATTGTCTACCTGGATGTGCTGTATGGGATCGACAATCCCCTGTTTACAGAAGACATGCGCGACAAGGAATACCTGACTAAGACGCTTTTACCCTGGTTCATAAAGTATCAAAAGAACATGCGCAAGATTGCAAAGCTCAACGAGCCAGTCAACACCTATTTGAAGCGGTTTACCCAGAACGATGCGCTGATCGGTATGATCGCGCAGCATTTCTTTGAAGACACCCCCACTTTTTTTGCCTTGAGTTACTTCGGGCTTTACCTCGATTACTTCTATCCCCTGGGTGGAACAGGAAGGTTGGTTGAGGAACTTGCCAAAAAGGTTGTCGAAGCCGGCGGCGAGGTTATAACCGACACATCCGTTGTTGGCGTCGATTCGCACCAGCATGAAGTTGTCCTCTCAGGTGGTCAAAAGGCAGGCTACAAGAAGCTTGTTTGGGCAGCCGATCAAAGTTCGCTCTATAAGGTCGTTTCGGGAACGAATGATTCCAAGGTGGAGCAACAACGCGCGCTCACTGAAGCCGGCAAAGGTTCGGATTCCATTTACACGCTTTTCTTAGGCGCCGATCTGGAAAAAGACTATGTGAAAGAACGCATCGGTACCCACTCCTTCTACACCCCCGACACCCAGAGCATGTACATGCTCGGCAGTTGGGAAGCCGCAGCCAAGCTTGGAGATGACCGCCTGCTCAAATGGGTTGGGTCTTACCTCGAAAAAACCACTTATGAAATTTCCTGCCCCTCCCTGCGCGATCCCTCCCTCGCCCCGGAAGGTAAAACTGGCATGGTTATCAGCTCGTTGATGGATTACAGCCTGGTGAAACGCTTCTCAGATGCTGGTCAGTATGACGTATTTCGACAATTCTGCAATCAAAAGATCATCGAGGTCTTGGAAAAACATCTTTTGCCTGACCTTGCCAAGAAAACACTTTTCAGCTTCTCGTCGACTCCCCTGACGATTGAACGCCGCACCGGTAGCAAGCAAGGAGCCATCACTGGTTGGGCTTTCACCAACCCCAAAATGCCTTCGGAAAACCGTTTCAAGACGATGGGAAAGTCAATTACAACACCTATCCGGGACGTGCTGCAGTGTGGGCAGTGGACCTTTAGCCCATCTGGCGTTCCCATCTCTGTAATGACCGGTAAGATGGCAGCCGACGCGGTGAGTAAGGCCCTGAAACGCTGAGTGTAATGACGTTTGAAATAGTCAATCTCATCATCATGTGCATGGGGCTTGCCTTCTCCGTGCTCTTGTTTTACCGATTCCCGAAGCTGCCTGCAGCCAGGAATGGGAGCCAGTTTCCGACTATTTCCATCATCATCCCTGCCCGGGATGAAGAAAAGAACCTGCAACTCCTGCTAAAGGACTTGCAAGCCCAATCCGTAAAACCCCTCGAAATAATCTGTGTGAACGACGACTCATCCGACGGCACCGCCCAAGTTGCCCAATCTCATGGCGCAACCCTGATCAACTTGCACAATAAACCTGATGGCTGGACCGGAAAAACCTGGGCATGCCAAAATGGGGCTGACCTGGCTACCGGCTCGCTTTTGCTCTTCCTGGATGCGGATGTCAGGCTTGGAAAAGATGGGCTCTCGAGGCTCATCCGGGCTTATCAAACCTGCGAATGCACCATATCCGTTCAGCCCTTCCACGTTACCAATAAGCTTTATGAACAGCTCTCTTTGGTTTTTAACCTGGTGCAGATTGCGGCCAACGGCACATCCCTGCCCTGGAAGACCAACATTGGCGTGCATGGTCCGGTTCTCCTCATCCCGAAAGCGGATTACGAAAAAATTGGCGGGCATGAAAGTGTGCGCCAATGCATTGTGGAAGATATGGCTTTTGGACAAAAATTGGAGGAAAACCACTTACCCTATCAGTTATTCATGGGGGATGAGGATGTTTCCTACAGAATGTACCCGGGCGGGCTGACCAGCCTGGTGCAGGGCTGGGTGAAAAATTTTGCGGTGGGCGCCGCAAAGACCCCTTTCGCGGCGTTTTTGATGAGTTTCTTCTGGATCGGATCAATGGCGAATGTGCCATTCTATCTCTTGGATGCGATATTGGAAAATAAACAGCCCATGATCATTGCATATGGACTGCTTTACCCGCTTTGGGTGGTAGTTCTCTTTGTATTGGCAAAAAAAATCGGTCGTTTCCACATCCTTCCAATCCTTTTCTTTCCGGTCCTCATTATCGGTTTCTTATTGATCTTCATCATCTCGCTGATTACCAAAATTTTAGGTTTGCCGGTCAGATGGAAAGGGCGTCTTATTGCTGGGAAGGATAAAGTGTGAGGATCTTCTATTTTTCCACGGGTTGGACGATTGTTCTGTGCTTTGTGCTCTGGATCGTCATCAACCTTTCCGCAGCCTACATTTGCCTCTACCTGCCAGACAAAGTCTTCAATCCTAACTCTTTTTTCTTTCGATCGCAACCCTTTGAAAAAGACGGTCAATTGTATGAAAAGGTTTTCAAGGTGAAGAGTTGGAAGCAACTTCTGCCGGATGGTGGAGCGTTGTGGAAAAAACGCGGCTACAAAAAAAAGCATCTCCAGGATTTTTCAGAAGAAAACCTGGAACGTTTCCTGGTTGAAGCTGGCCGCGGTGAGTTGACCCACTGGCTGTCAATCCTGTCGTTTTGGGTTTTTGGGCTTTTCCTGCCTGCAGCATCCACCTGGGCAATGCTGATCTACGCTCTCGTCGCAAACCTCCCCTGCATCATCGCGCAACGTTATAACCGTCCCCGATTTCTGCGATTGTTGGAAAGAACGCGTTCCCGTCGGAATGCTGGTAACTGCCCTGTTTCTTTATAGCGCGACGAGACCAAAACACACAAAAAAAGCGGGAGACTAATTATGTAGCCTCCCGCTTAATGTTCGGGTCTAACTTACTTTTTTGCTTTCAACTGGGTGTAAATCAGGGTTGCCACAAGCACAACCAGGCTGATGATCACTGTCACAATAACAGCCGGGTATTGGGAGTTGAAGCCATCAGGTAACGGCTTATCCATCAGGTGCTTGATCAGAATACCAATGTAAGCCCAGACGATCACCAAGCCATAAGCAACGTCACGATGTTTCAGCGTCGTTACGACGCCGATCAGCAAGCCAACCAGTAGTATTACAACAGTCCAAACGACCTCTGAGATTCCGAGCAAATTCACGGGTGAAACCAGCTTGTCTACCAGTAGTGTCGTTACGTTGGCGATGGTCGCAACCGTAATCCAGCCAAAGTAGACGCTGAAGGGAAGGCGAATGAAAATCTTCTCGTTGGTGGTCAGTTTCTCTTTGTTGATGCGGATGTAGATCAGAGCCAGGCAAACCAGGATGATCAGCATGAACAACATGGACAATAGAATATTCTTGTAGTGCCATGAGAAGATCCAGGCAACGTTTGCCAACGAAGAGATCGCGAACAAGGTGCCAACTTCTTTTAATAAGGCGGTATTGACCTCTTCGCCTTTTTTACGGAAGAGACCAAGCTGATAAAGGTTATGGGCTGCCAAAAGCAGGTAGATGACACCCCAGATGGTAAAGGTGATGCCGGTTGGCGCGAAAAGATTGGGGTAAGAATCCGAGATATCCCCGGTGATCATGCCGTTGATCGGCAGCGCGTTGGCAAGGCCGTTGACGATGATCATGGCAAGATAGGTAATAAGAACAAAAATACTGATTGAATTCAACTTCTTCATATTTCTCCTGGTTTAATTCCCATTATTTGTATAGTACAACTTTGCAAGTATAGCAGATAGATTGGATAAAATGTCCAGCTTTGTATAGCCTGGTTTGGTCGTTCAAATTCTCAATTTCCTAACAGCAACTCAAATTCAAGCTCGTGTTTAATTGGGATCCCGTTCTGCCCTGTCAGGGGGATTTCGGGTTTCAATATCCGCGATTGCATCATTGCATCCAGGTGCACTTTCACCAGGTCGAACCCTCGTTTTTGGTAGAAGCGAATAGCGTTAATGTTGTCATTCGTGGTGATCAAGCAAACTTTTCGGCAGTCCTTATCCTTTGCGATTGCGATGACCTTAACCAACAATGCTTTGCCGATCCCCTCTCCTTCACGCAGGCTGTCCAGGGAGGTGATCTCACAGACACCATCCTTGATCCGAAAGGTAATCAAACCCACGATCGCATCCCCTTCCATCGCAGCGATGCCCTCAATTACAGTCATGTCCACAATTTCGCCGCGAATGATCATCTGTGTTGAGAACCAGTGTTGTTCGATGAAGGCGTTGATCTGTTCCCGATTGTGTTTAGATATTGGCAGGTAATTCATGATCATTAATTCACGACTCTTATTTCGCTGGAGTTTAGCCATTCATTCCGAAAATTGTGGGTTTTCTCAATCTTTGAGTATAATACTCCTAACCAAACTAACCAGTATCTTAGAAAGGAGGATTGCATATGTTAGTAACCAAGCAAGCGCCGGATTTCACGGCGTCAGCCTTTTACCAGGGAACCTATCAGAAAGTTAAGCTGAGCGATTACCGCGGTAAATGGGTAGTATTGTGTTTTTATCCGGGAGATTTCACCTTTGTCTGACCGACTGAAATTTCCCACATAGCCGTTGGCTATGGAAAACTTCAAGCCTTGGGAGTTGAAGTACTTTCTGTAAGCACCGATAGTGTGCATTCACATAAGATTTGGAACGAAACTGAATTAAGCAAGATGGTAGGGCATGATGTGCCATTCCCGATGGTCTCTGACCAGGGTGGGAAAATTGGCACACTTTACGAAGTCTACGACGAAGAAAACGGGGTGAACCTTCGCGGTCGTTTCCTGATTGACCCCGAAGGCGTCATTCAGGCCGCGGAAGTGTTGAGCCCGCCAGTTGGGCGCAACCCAGCCGAACTTCATCGCCAGATCAAAGCCTATCAGCACCATCAAAAAACAGGGGAAGTGATGCCATCAGGTTGGACTGAGGGCGGCAAGACCCTGAAACCATCACCCGCGTTAGCTGGTAAAGTTTGGATGGAGTGGCAACCTCCGAAAGACGAGTAGTTTAAGTATTTAGAAAAAGCAGTTGCTTTGAGCAACTGCTTTTTTGTTTAATTAGCTCTTTGCGGATTACCCGCCAGCGATTATCAATGGCAAGAATATAATGGTGTTGGGTGCAAAGTGTCCATTAACAACCAGCGCATCAATCACAAATTGCTGTCCA
>CAYSVX010000035.1:0-19022 GCA_964434665.1 uncultured Anaerolineaceae bacterium | reverse complement strand
ATAATCAGTGCCAAATCTTAATTCGGAGTTCATTCAATGTCAGACAACGACGCCAATAGTATGCAGGAGCAAAACCAGGAGAGCAATCAGGAAAACGAAAAAGAACAAACCATGGAAAGTTTGATGGGAGAATATCTCAATTCCGAGGACTTCTCTTTCCAAATGCCAGTCGCGGGAGAAATCCGTGACGGCATCATCGCCAGCATTTCAGGATCACAGATCCTGGTCAGTGTTGGTGCCAAGTCCGAGGGACTGATCGTCGGTAAAGAGTTTGAGGCGATTCCCGCAGAGGTGCTTGCAACTTTCAAAGTTGGTAAAGCCATCCCGGTTTATGTGGTCACCCCACATGATCAGGAAGGAAATCTGGTTCTGTCATTTGTTCGTGCAGTTGAAGAACAAAGCTGGATCGATGCTGAAGCCGCATTGGCTTCCGGTGAGAGTTTTGAATCAACTGTTGTTGGTTATAACAAAGGTGGTTTGCTTGTCCCGTTGTCTACCATACGTGGCTTCATTCCCGCCTCTCAACTCAGCCTAAGCCGCAGGTTGACTCTTTCAGGAGAAACCCCCGAAGCCAAATACAAAGGCTTTGTCGGTGAAGCCGTTAGTGTCTGTGTCATCGAAGTTGACCGGGAGCGCCATCGCCTGATCCTAAGCGAACGTGCTGCCAGCACGGAAACACGTGACCAGATTCGCGACAAGGTTCTGGAAGATCTGACTGAAGGCGAAGTTCGCAAAGGTCGCATCACCAGCCTCGCAGATTTCGGAGCTTTCGTCAACATTGGCGGTGCTGATGGCTTGGTTCACATGTCCGAGATTTCCTGGGATCGTGTAGTCAACCCCAATGAAGTGCTCAAAGTTGGTGAAGAAGTAAAAGTAAAAATCATCAGCATCGACCGCGAACGACGCCGCATCGGTCTTTCCATTCGCCAGTTGTTGGGAGATCCGTGGTCAGAGCAGGTTAAGAACCTCAAGATCGGTCAATTGGTTGAAGGCGAAATTACACGCCTGACCAGTTTTGGTGCTTTCGCGCGTTTGAACATCCCCGGTGATCTGGAAGGTCTGATCCATATTTCGGAACTCAGTGACCGTCGCGTGGATCATCCCAAGGAAGTCATCAAAGTTGGCGATGTCGTCACCCTGCGGATCCTGAAAATCGAAGATGAAGATCATCGCATCGGTTTGAGCATGCGGCGTGTGGATTCAGCCGCTTATGCCGACTCCGACTGGAAATCCCTCGCGGCTGATTTCGACCTGACTCCCAGCACTGAAGGCGAGACTCTCGCTACCATTCTGGGAGAGCCAACCCCTGAACCCATTGAAGAAGTTGTGGAAGAAGTCGTTGCTGAAGTTCCAGAAGCTGTTGCAGAAACAGTGGAGGAAGTTCAGGAAGTCGCAGAAGAGGTCGTCTCTGAAGCTCCGGAAGCAGTTGCCGAGACCGTCGAAGAAGTAAAAGAAGTTGTGGAAGAAACCATAGCTGAAGCTTCTGAAGCTGTTGCAGAAACTGTTGAGGAAGTCCAGGAAGTCGTGGAAGAAACCGCTGAAGCGGTTGAAACTGCAGCTGACGAAGAAGTCAAAGAAGACTAATAATCAAGAAATGAGAAGCGCCGGCCTAAAAAAACCGGCGCTTTTTGATACCTATGACCTTTATCCTTGATGCTCACCAGGACCTTGCCTACAATATGACCGTTCTCGGTCGTGATTACAGGCTGCCGAACGCTCAAACCCGCATGCGCGACCGCCAAACTGGCAGTGATGCTTACGGCGGAGGTTCCCTGCTTGGCTTGCCTGAATACAACGCAGGCAATGTAGGTTTGGTTTTTGGGACCCTCTTTTCAGTACCGGAGCGGCGCCGCGACCCCAGCTTCGAGGCTGAGGAATATTACAGCACACCAGCCGAAGCCCATCGCCTCTACTGGAATCAATTGAACTTTTACCACCATTTGGCAGAAACCCAAGCCGATGCCTTTCGCCTTGTGCTCACCAAACAGGACCTCAAAAACCATCTATCGCTTTGGCTTTCCCAGCCAAAAGAGATGAAGCCGATCGGCATCGTTCCGCTAATGGAAGGAGCAGAGGGAATCATCGACTTGGATGAACTTCCAACTTGGTGGGAAAGCGGTCTTCGTATCATCGGGTTAGCTTGGGCAGGTAATCGCTTTTGCGGTGGCACCAGGGAACCCGGTAAGCTGACCGCTGAAGGCAGAGACCTCATCCACGCGATGGCTGAGGTTGGTTTTGTGCTCGATCTCTCCCACATGGATGAACCTGCGGCTCTTGAATGCCTGGACCTTTACCCCGGGCAGATCATTGCCAGCCACGCCAACGCGGCAAAGTTGGTAAAGGGCTACAACTCAAACAGACTCCTGAGCGATGAAGTGATCACCAAGCTGATCGCCCGCGACGGGCTGATCGGTGTTTCGCCCATCAACGCCTTTCTGAATGCCAATTGGAAAAAAGATGGTGGCAAACCAGCCGTCTCGCTGCGATTGGTAGCGGAGCAAATTGATTACGTTTGCCAAATGGCAGGCGATGTGCGTCACATTGGCATTGGCACCGACTTTGACGGCGGTCTTGGGGTTGAACAAGTGCCGGCTGAAATCGACACCATTGCCGATTTACCGCTCCTCTTCCCCTTCCTCGAAGAATTGGGGTATGATTCTGTTGAGATCGACAAGATCGCGTCGGGTAATTTCCTCGATATGATCGAGACCACACTGCCTGATTAAGGCAAAGGAACCTCTTTGAGCCAACCAGATGTTCTATTAGACCCAAATAACCCCAAAAAGCCCGTGAAAGCTGGAACCTTCCCCAAGTTCCAGGTCAGGGCAGGGTTGACTGGTCTGCTGGTGGGTTTTTTGATCCTATTGACTGGATTGCGACCTGATCTTTTCGGTTTGGACAGAGGCCGATATATCGGCTTTGTGCAGATCATTGTCATCCTGCTTGGCATCGGCCTGATGACCCTTTCAGCAACCGGTGTGCTCATCGCCTTTTGGAATGGCGGACCCAAGTCGCTTAGGGCTGATTTCGGCACGCGCATCATCGCTACCGGTTATGTGATCTGCGCTTTTACCGCACTCGCGGACGCTTTTGGCTTTGGCACTAATCCTCTCCCCTACGTTTTACTCGGCACATTGCAGTCGCAAGGGGTCATGATAGGCGTTCTCGTTATCTGCGCGGGCTTGTTGTTGTTGGTCCGACCCAAGAAATACCTTTCCAAAGAACAAAGCGTGCGAAAACACAGCAGATCTTGATCCCCATGCCCATCAATCTAAATCTAAATCTCCATCAGGTTCAGCTCAAAAACGGACTGCGGGTGATGCTGAAGGAAATCCACACCGCCCCAGTAACAAGTACCTGGATTTGGTATGGAATTGGGTCCAGGAATGAACTCCCCGGTAAGACTGGATTGAGCCACTGGGTGGAACACATGCAGTTCAAGGGCACCAGGAAGTTCTCAGGCGATGACATCGACAACCTGGTTTCGCGGGTAGGCGGTTATTCAAACGCTTTCACGAGTCCGGATTGGACGACTTATTTTGAAACGATGCCATCCGCCCATCTTTATGCCACACTTGAACTTGAAGCTGACCGCTTGGTCAACAGCCTATTCGACTCTGCGGATGTGGAAAGCGAGCGCACCGTCATCATTTCTGAACGGGAGGGCTCCGAGAATTATCCTGAGTTTCGGCTGGATGAAGCAATGCAACAAAAGGCTTTCCAGTCCCACCCTTACCGCAATGAAGTTCTGGGCTCCAAAGAGGATCTACTTGGCATCACCCGGGATGATCTTTACCACCACTACCGTAATTATTATCAGCCAGCCAACGCTATTTTATGCGTCGCAGGCGACATAACTCCCAAAGCCGTCTTGGAAGACGTGGAAAAAATATTTGGTGAAATTCCATCTCTACCCCTAACCAACAGCCTTCCAAGCCCGGAAAATTCGCTTTTCCCCGGTGATCTAGTCGAGATGCAAGGTCCCGGCGAGGCACACTACCTCGAAATTGCCTGGCGCTGCCCTGCTGCAAGTGATCCGGACTTCTTTGCCTACACCATCATTGAAAGCCTGCTGACCGGACCTTCCTCTCTGAATATGTTCGGCAGTGGCGGCATCAGCAACCGTACCTCACGACTTTATCAGGCGCTGGTTGAAGAAGACTATGCTGCCTCCGTGTTTGGAGATCTTTCCGCAAACATCGACCCGGGCGTATTCAAAGTCTTTGCCACAATCCGCCCGGATGGCGACCCCTGGGCTGCATTGAAGGTCCTCGATGACCAGGTTTGCCGAATCACCTCAAGCGAGTTAAGCACGAAGGAGATCGAACGCGCCATCAAGCAAGCGCGCGCGCTCTTCGCCTATGGCAGTGACAACATCACTAACCAGGGCTTTTGGATGGGATACGCCAGCTCGTTTTCTGATTACCAATGGGTTGTTGAATACCTGGCACGTTTGAGCTCAGTCACACCCAGGCATGTGCTTCAAACTGCCCAAAAGTATCTGCAGTCGGATCGGCGTGTGGTCGGAGTATACCAGGCGACAGGAATGCGGGAGAACTGATGAAAGACACGATGCCCGATTCCAGCACGGTCCTGCGAGCAACGTGGAAAAATGGCACAACCTTACTCGCCTACCCCAATCTAACCAGTCCTGCCGTGTATTTCACAGGCTATATGCAGCCTGGAGCAATCGCCGACCCGGTCGAATCGCGGGGGCTTGCTTCTTTTACAACCGATATGCTGATGACTGGCACAAAACAGCTGAACTTTCAGCACCTGAACGACAAAATCGAAAGCATCGGAGCGTCTCTCTCTCTCGGGACAGGGCATCTCTCCACCACCTTTTCTGGTCAATGCCTCAGGGAAGATCTTGAAACTGTCTGGAATTTGCTGGTGGAAGTCATCCAGCAGCCAGCATTTTCAGAAAAACAATTCAAACGCGTCCGAAATCAGATTTTGACGGGTATCGCCGTCCAAAATCAGGATACAGCTGCTGTGGCGTCGCAGGAATTTGACCGGGCGCTTTATGGAGCGCACCCCTATGCCCATCCGGATATCGGCTACGCGCAGACCGTGTCTGGCATTCGAATAGATCAGTTGGCATCCTTCCATGAGCCTCATTACGGTCCAAACGGACTCGTTCTGGCGGTTTGCGGCGGCATCGAGCCAAACACAGCCCAGGAAATTTTTTCGGGCACCATCGGCACATGGCAAAGCAACAAGCAATGCCCACCGCCATCACTGCCCCCCTTCACACCTCCCGAAAATTCCATCAGAAGCCATATTCCCCTGGAAGGCAAGAGTCAGAGCGACCTGATAATTGGTGTTCCTGCCCCAAATACACTTAGTCGCGATTACCAGGTGTGTTCCATTGGCAATTCCATCCTTGGTCGTTATGGGATGATGGGACGCATCGGCAAGTCCCTGCGCGAAAAGGCTGGTCTGGCGTATGAGGTTTCAAGCCACCTTGGAGCCGGCATCGGACCTACAGTATGGAAAATTGTGGCTGGTGTCAATCCAGAGAACCTCGAAAAAGCTATCATGTTGTTGAAACAGGAATTATTGCGGTTTACCAGTGAACTGGTGACTCAGCAGGAGCTTCAGGACGTTAAAACTCAAGCATTAGGCAGGCTGCCTCTTTCCCTTGAAACCAACGCGGGCATCGCCTCCATCCTGGTGAGCATCGAACGCTACAGTTACGGTTTGGATCACCTGCGTCAACTTCCAGGCATCATAGAAAGCGTCACAGCGGACGAAATTCTCGAAGCAGCCCAACGCTACTGGGATCTGGATAAATTGGTCATCACCTCAGCCGGAAAGGCACTCACATGATCAAATGCGGCATCGACATCCTGCGAATCTCACGCCTGGCAGAGGTAAACCCTGCCATCCGAGCGCGTTTTATCGTTCGCGTCTACACCGAGGCGGAAATTGCCCAGGCTCAAGGCGCCAACGACACACTTACGGGAATTTTCGCTGCCAAGGAAGCCGTTTCCAAAGCTCTTGGGACAGGGATTGGTAAGGTAGCCTGGCAGGATATCGAAATATTGCACGCCCCCAGCGGAGAGCCTGGAGTTTTCCTGCACGGTGTCGCGTTGGAAGTCGCGCAAGCAAAAGGGCTAATTGAGTGGGCGGTCTCCATCACACACGAAGGCGGAATGGCTGCAGCCGTTGCTGTGGCTCAAAGCATGTGAGCAAGACAAAGCTGCTTTGTCTGAGCGATGTGGAGGTGCCAGTTGTCTACAGCCCCCGCATACGTGAGCGCTTTTCTGAGTTGGAAGCGGTAATCAGCTGCGGTGACTTATCCTGGCATTATCTTGAATTTGTGGTAAGTATGCTCGATTTGCCCCTCTACTATGTGCAGGGCAACCACGTCTTTGATATCGAGGATGGTGAGGGAAAAGTGCGTCATCATCCATATGGCGCGGTCAATCTCCACCGCCAGGTAGTTTATGATCCGCACTTAGATTTGATTTTGGCTGGCATCGAAGGCAGCTTGCGCTATAACCGGCGCAGTTATCAATATACGCAATGGCAGATGTGGCGGATGGTGCTTGGGCTGGTGCCCCAATTACTGTTCAATAAAATCAGATACGGGCGTTATCTGGATGTCTTTGTCACTCATGCAGCTCCAACAGGAATTCACGATGAGGATGATGCAGCCCACAGGGGAGTGGACGCTTTCCGCTGGCTGATCAAGCACTTCAAACCCATGCTGCACCTACACGGGCATGTCCACCTCTATAACCGGCTTAAAGCCCGTGAAACGATGCACGGAGACACCCGCGTCATCAATTGCTACGGTCACCGCGTAATCAGTTTGGATTCTGTTCAATCGAGCGATAAAGCGTAAAGCGGCACAAGCATCTCATCTGGATGAAGACCGCCATGCCGTCCCTGCATCACGTTAGGTCTGTTTACCCACCAGAGATAAGCATTTCCGTGAGGGATGGCAATAAGGTCGCCGACGCGGTTTTTGAGATCTTCATGGGGATTTCCTCGCCCAAGGAGCCCGCAATCCAACACCTGTTGGCGTGTGATCAAATCGAATTCACCAGACCATGCGTGGTCAAAATACTGCCGAACAGCTTCCTCCCGCCCTGGTTTAAGGTAAAGGTAAGGTAATCTGCCTTCACAAGTAGGCTGCATCACCAACATATCCATCAGGTCTGGATGCCTCTGGAGATCATAGTTGGCATTAAAGGGGGTTTCTACTGAGCCGTGATCCGCAGTGACTAAAAAGAGTGTCTCCTCACGCGCCCAGGGTTCAAGTTTATTCAACAGGATTCGTTCAAGCGCGTCGCTGAAACTTACGAATTGTTCTGTCACGCGTTCGTTGTAAGTGCCATAACGATGCATCAACCCATCCACCAGGCTCCAATAGGCATAAACAAACTTGCGGTTATTTGGACGGCTATTCAGCAAATCCCGCAAATTTGCCAACATATCGCTCTCAGCAGAATACCCATGCAACTGAGTGCCGACGTGGTGCATTTTTGATAGCCCCGAGTTGGCAATACTTGCTGGCATAAAGGCATGAGCCTCTATGCCCCTGGTCGCGAACTGTTCACCCAAAGGCGGTATCCCGAGGAAACTAACTGGATCAAACCCTGCTCTTGCCAGCCCACCCACGTCACCAGCAAATGTGATCGGCGAGTGGAGAATGGTGTTGATGACCATGCTGAGCGACTTAACCCACATTTCGTAGCCGATGATGCCGTGCTCGAGGGGGGTGCTCCCAGTCCAGATGGTAGTCAAAGCGCTGGAGGTAGTGCTGGGTGAGATGCTCGTGATGGGAATGAGTTTACTGTTGGCGAGGTTACGCTGCCAGAAGCCCGCTTGACCATTTTCCATCAGCCTGGTCAACTGGTTGTACCCAAGGGCGTCCACCAGGAGCAGGACCACCCTCTTATACCTGGGTTCAAATTGCGTTGAGATGTTGTCCGCAAAAATTGGTGTAGAAAATTCCGGTCCACCAAGCCAATGGCTGATGGTGGGGGTCAGATTAGCTAAACCCATTCCTTCATAATTTGGCAGCAAGACGTCAGGTGAACCTGCAATACCAGGCAACGCGTTGCGGTCTTTCAATAGTTGTAGATGTGCATCAACAATCGGCATTTTCCCTCTACTCCTTCAGACTCAGGCAAGCCTTTACAGCCAGCCAGAATATATTCTCACGGATCTCGGTTCTATTGTTCCAACCGCGATGGTCCCATCCGTCAGCTTGAACCAGGTCGCCCCCATAGAACACAGCGCCAAATTCCACGCCATGAAATTCAGCCACGGCTGCCATGGCGGCAGCTTCCATCTCCACGCAGTCACAACCAGCCCGCTTATATTGCTCAACCCGTCTCCTGGTTTCACGGTAAAAGGCATCCGTCGTCCAGGTTTTTGTCAGCAGGTACTCCAAACCCTCCTGTTTGACCACTTTCTCAATTTGTCTCACTACTTTTTCGTTGAGTTTTATCTCTGAGGTGGGCGGCAAGTAGTGGTAAGAGGTTCCCTCATCCCGAATAGCTGCGGTTGGGATCAACAAGTGTCCTACCGCCAACTCCGGGTTCAGCACTCCGGAGCCACCACAAGCGATAAATCTTTTACCGCCCATGGTGATAGCCTTTTCCATGAATCCCACTGCTAACGGCGCGCCAACCAGTGCCTGGAAGAATCCCAGACGTTTGCCTTCGTAGTCTATTTCGTAATATGGAACCAAACCCACTTCCGACTTGCCCACATATACCGTTTTTGCGCAGTGCTGTTCTGCGACTTTTTCAACCACTTCCTTGAAAAAGCACATTACCACGTGCTCTGGAAAGTCTGGCGGAGCCTCGTTCATAAAGGGTCGGATGATCGCGTCCCTGTCAGGGTCAAAATCTATGATCGGATACAAACTTTCCTCACTCATCTCTCGTCCACTCAATATCCTCATCGGCAAAGCGTTCTCGCATTACCTCAAGCGATTGGGGGTTATTGTCCACCAGGATAAAGCGCCGACCCAACTTGAGGCATGCCGCGCCTGTCGTGCCGCTGCCAGCAAAGAAATCCAACACCAGATCGCCCGGGTCTGAAGAGGCACGAACAATCCGTTCAAGCACACCGAGGGGCTTCTGCGTTGGATAGCCGGTCTTTTCCTTGCTGTTGGTACCTACAATCGTGTGCCACCATGTGTCGGTTGGCAGCTTACCTTTCTTTGCCTTCTCCTCCCCCACCAACCCTGGAGCCATATAAGGAATTCGGTCAATATCTTGCCGATTGAAGGTGTAGTTTTGATGATCTTTAACATAATAAAAGATGGTATCGTGCTTGGCAGGCCAGCGGTCCTTCGCCCGTCCACCAAAATCGTAAGCCCAGATAATCTCATTCAGGAAGTTTTCCCGCCCAAATATCTCATCCAGCAGGATCTTGCAATAATGTGATTCGCGAAAGTCGATATGGAAGTAAAGGCTGCCGGTGGGTTTGAGTACACGGTAAGC
Source organism: uncultured Anaerolineaceae bacterium (assembly GCA_964434665.1). GTDB lineage: Bacteria > Chloroflexota > Anaerolineae > Anaerolineales > Anaerolineaceae > Mesolinea. The sequence continues at coordinate 9,552 of CAYSVX010000035.1, read as the reverse complement.
TTCCATCAGCCGTGGCTCAAGAAAGGCCCGGTAATCTTTAAAACTATCTTGGTAATCACGCCTGGCGATGACTTCGGTGGCATAACTTTGGTCTCCAAAACCAATCCGGTCGCCAGAGTCAGACCGGGTTGTTTTGAGCTGCCTGCGCGATTGCATCTTTCCGGTATTAAACGGCGGATCAATGTAGATGAGGTCAACCATGTTCCCAGGCAGATTCTCTAAGAATGGCAGGTTATCTCCAAAATGGATTTGATTTTGCATTCGCAAATTGTAGCATGCCTGAATCAAAAAAGCTGTCCGCGTGGACAGCTTTTTCCATGATTGTTGAGATTAGGATAACTGGGATGTGCAGTGAGGGCAACGAGTTGCTTCGAGGGGGATCTCAGTCTTGCAGAAGGGGCAAGCCTTGGTGGTAGGAGCTTCTGCGGGTGCTTCAGCTGGCTTGCGGACTTTGTTGATGGCTTTTACAAGCAGGAAAATGACGAAGGCAATGATCAGGAAGTTGATGATGGCCATGATGAAATTGCCATAAGCAAAGACCACCGCGCCAGCTTCCTTCGCGGCAGCCAGAGTGGTGCCGGCAGGAATTGTTACAGCCGCTTTGTTGAGCTGGATGAAGAGGTCAGCAAAACTGACATTCCCCAAAAGGATGCCGATGATGGGCATGATCAAATCTTCAACCAACGATTTGACGATGGCACCAAAAGCACCGCCGATGACAACGCCAATGGCCAGATCGAGCGCGTTGCCTTTTGTGATAAATTCTTTAAATTCCGAAACAAATTTTTTCATTCTATCCTCTCTTTCAAAGCCAATTATAACCAAAACAACGACACTGTAAAAGGAGTCATGACCATTGCACCCAAGCATATAACTTTATCTTTTCATTGTCGTTGTATGTTGTATAATTCATATCGTAAGTTTCGAATGGACCTGTTGTGAAAGGATAAAAAATGGACGAAAACCTTGAGAATGCAGCCCAGGAGTTCGAACGCGATCTGAATGACGCTGCTGAAAATGCTTGGAAACCGGTGGAAGAGTCTGCCGAGCAAGTGCAATCCCATGTCGAAGAAGCTCACGAAACAGCCCAGGAGCATGTTGCCGAGGCAGCTGAAACCGTGGAGGGCGATTGGAGCGAGGTGAAGGATGAATTTCACCAGGCTTCTGCTGAAACATGGAGCGCGCCTGAAACCCCGCAAACCCCCATTCCCCCTCAACCAGAAGCAGACCGCTGGGGCGCGCCTGTGGTCGAAGCCGCCGACGATCCTGGTCGCTGGAACGATAATCTCTACACCCCTGGCACAGAGGAACCTGCGACTGCTGAAGCTCCAAAAGCCGAAGAAGCCCCCAAGGTGGTCGATTATGTCGCCACCCCTCCAGCGCAACCTGTGAAGAAGGACAAATTCCCGGTTTGGGCAATCGTCTTGATTGTCTTGCTCGTGCTGTGTATCTGTATCGCTTGCCCAATCATCATTCTGGGTAGCAGCTTCTTCGCAATTTTCCGAGACACTGTTAGCATATTGCCAATCTTGTTCGTATAAGTTCATATTCGATCAAACACCACCGTAGGCCGGATTGCGTCTTTCAATCCGGCTTTTTCCTTTTTGTAGGAAAAATTGATAGCAAGCAAGATGGATCATTTTCTTGAGACTTCATTGCCAATTTACTGATATCGCTGATCAACCTATCTTCACTACCTGAAATATGAGCTGCAGGTAGTATTCCGTGTTAAAATAAAAGATTGCGAAAGCAGAGAAGAAATGGAAGAAATTAATAAGGATTTCCCCGTAATGATCATCGGACTGGGCAACCCGGGGCTGGCGTATCGCCATACCCGTCATAATTTTGGCTTCCTGGCAATTGACGAGCTTGCCAAGGACCTCAATATTCCATTGAAGCGTATCAAGTTTAGAGCGATGATCGGTGAGGGGAGATTTGGCGAGACCAAAGTGGTTCTCGTGAAACCCATGACCTTCATGAACGAGTCCGGCCGAGCGGTCGCTCCGCTGATCCGATTTTTCAAACTACCGCTTTCAAATTTGCTGGTCATCCATGATGACCTGGACCTTCCCCTCGGCACATTGCGCTTGCGTCCGAGCGGCGGCACTTCCGGGCAGCGGGGAATGGCATCCATCATCACCCAACTTGGCACGCAGGATTTCCCGCGTATGCGACTTGGAATCGGTCGACCCCCTGGTCAGATGGATCCGGTGGATTATGTGCTCAAAGATTTTCTTCCATCCGAAAAAGAACTCTTCACGATGGTCTTGCGTACTGTTGTTGAAGCCAGCCAAACTTTCATCAATGAAGGTCTTACCCACACCATGAACAAATACAATGGGGAAGTCGGCTGATCATCCTCTCCTCGCGCCGCTTTCCAGTCTGACAGCTTATCAGGATCTGCTGACCAGGCTCAAAGAAGGCGATTTCACCGGTGGCGACTTGCGCGGGCTCGGATTGCCACGCGCAGTTCGCCTGGCGCTTTTGGCTGCCCTCCACTACGACCTGAATACACCCATTTTGCTGGTAACCAACCGTGCTGATCGCGCCTTGTCGCTCTTTGACGAGCTTGGCTTCTGGCTGCCAGAAGGCACCAACCTATACTTTGCCGAGCCAAACCCCTCCTTTTATGAAGATCTGCCATGGTCAGAAGGTACCCGCCATGACCGTCTTCGGGTTCTGACGGAATTCAGCCGCTACTTACTGCCTGGAGGGGATATCCCAGCCACACCCTCAGTGGTGATCGCTCCCATCAGAGCAGCCATGACCCGCACCATCCCCCGCCGTGATTTCTTGCGCTACACCTTGCGCATCCGCCTGGCGGATCAGCGCGATCTGGTCGAGACCAGTGCCACCCTGGTGAAACTGGGTTATGAATACAGCAACATCGTTGTTCGCCCCGGGCAATTCTCCCGTCGGGGCGGAATCCTTGATGTATGGTCCCACTCCAGTCCCTGGCCGGTTCGGATTGAATTCTTCGGTCAGGAGGTCGACACGCTGCGTTTTTTTGATCCCTCCACCCAGCGAACCACCGAAAAACTTGATCAAACAATGCTCTTCCCTGCGTCTGAAGCGCTCGCGCTGAACCTGTCTGCGGATGGTGAGCTTCCTTATCAGCCCACAGAGCTGGAAATCCCCGAGCTTTACCGTTTTCCATCCAGCCTGGTCGACTTCCTGCCCAAAGAAGCACTGGTACTGCTGGATGGACAGGAATTTATTGAAGCTGCTGCCAATGACATCGAGGAAGAGGCCACGGATCGCAGAGCCAGCCAAATCGCGAATCACGCGCTTGAACAAAATGCTCCGATTCCGTACCTGACCTGGTCAGAGCTTGCTGACAGCCTCAGCCAGCATCAGATGCTCGAGCTGGGTCACACCAACGCAGAGGGCGGATCGACCCTCTCAGTAAATTTTGGTCCGGGTCCGCGCTTTGCCGGACGGCTCAAGGAATTTCAGTACCACATTGAGACCCTCGGCAACGAAAACTTACCCTGGACGGTCGTTTCGCGCCAGGCTGCCCGGCTTAAGCAGCTTTGGACCGAAACACATCCTGATGCCAGCACCGAGGAAACCCAGCGGCAATTCATCGAAGGATCTATTTCCGGTGGTTGGGTTCTGAAGCAGGGTGAGAACCAACAACATCTGCTCTCCGACAGCGAGATCTTCGGTTGGAGCCGCCCTCAGCCCCGCCGTCGACCCATGCTCTTCACTGAAGCCCCTGAGACGATTTACGCGGATCTCAAGCCGGGTGATTGGGTCGTGCATGTGGACCACGGCATCGGCAAGTTCATCGGTCTGCACACCCCCAACATCGAAGGGGTCCAACGCGAGTATCTTTCGATTGCCTATAAAGACAATGACGTCCTCTACGTCCCCATCCACCAGGCAGACCGGGTAACCCGCTACATCGGACCCGAAAGCGGTCCTCTCAGTTTGAGCCGTTTGGGGGGTGCGGAATGGGACCTGACCAAGAGCCGCGTCCGGCATGCCGTGGTGGAAGTGGCGCAAGACCTCCTGGAACTCTATGCCAAACGCCAGACCGCTGAAGGTTTTTCGTTTGACCCGGATAATGACTGGCAAAAGGAACTGGAAGCTTCCTTTCCTTACATCGAAACACCCGACCAGCTGCTTGCCATCCAGCAGGTCAAAGCCGACATGGAGTCCAGGCGTCCGATGGACAGGCTGCTCTGCGGGGATGTGGGTTACGGCAAAACTGAAGTTGCTCTGCGTGCCGCTTTCAAGGCTGTGACCAACGGCAAGCAAGTGGCGGTATTGGTACCCACGACCGTTCTGGCGCAGCAGCACTATGAAACCTTCCGCCAACGACTCTCCGTCTTCCCTGTGACTGTAGAAATGCTCTCGCGCTTTCGCTCAAACAAAGCCCAGGATGAAATCATCCGCCAGACAGCCGCGAAACAGGTGGACATCCTCATTGGCACCCATCGCCTTCTCTCGGCGGATGTTAAATTCAAAGACCTTGGGCTGGTTGTGATCGACGAGGAGCAGCGTTTTGGAGTGACCCACAAGGAGCATCTGAAGAAGCTGCGTTCTGAGGTGGACGTGCTCACCCTCACCGCCACCCCGATTCCACGAACGCTTTACATGGCGCTCAGCGGCGTCCGGGATATCTCAAACATCAACTCACCGCCGGAAGAACGTCTGCCGATCATCACCCACGTTGGTCCTTACGATCAGAAGCTGGTACGGGAAGCGATTGTGCGCGAACTGGACCGCGGTGGACAGGTATTTTTTGTCCATAACCGGATTAACTCCATTCCAGCTATCTACAACCATCTTTCCACGCTTGTACCGGAAGCCCGAATCGGGATCGGGCACGGCAGGCTGCCTGAGGAGCAACTCGCGGAGGTGATGCAGCAGTTCACCGCCGGGCAGGTTGATGTGCTTTTGTGTACTTCGATCATCGAATCCGGGTTGGACATTCCCAATGCCAACACCCTGATCGTCGACCGGGCAGACACCTTTGGTCTTGCACAGCTTTATCAATTACGAGGACGGGTTGGGCGTGGCGCCCAACGGGCATTCGCTTATCTTTTCCGGGATAAACGCCGCTCTCCCACCCCCGAAGGCGAGGAACGCCTGGAAGTCCTGGCAGACAATTCCCAGCTTGGAGCGGGTTACGCCATCGCCATGCGCGACCTTGAAATGCGCGGCGCGGGCGATTTGCTGGGCACGCGTCAATCAGGCTACATCGCCGCGGTTGGCTTCCACCTCTATACCAAGTTGCTTGGGCAAGCCGTTAAGGCTATGCGCAGTGATTCGGGGCTGCCGGTAGAGAATGTGGTTGAAGCCCCCAGCCTTCACATAAACGTCGAGCTGCCACTTGCGAACGAGATTCCTGCCGGTTACATCCCCGATCAGGAGCTGCGGATCAAACTTTACCGCCGGATTTCCTCTTTACGGAGTGAATCGGAGATCACCCAAACTGAAATTGAATTCGCCGACCGCTTTGGTCCCATCCCCCAAGGCGTGTTGGATCTGCTATTCCAGATGAAGGTCAAATTGCGCGGTGAAGCTGCTGGGCTTGATTCCATCAGCATCAACAATAACCAGATTTTGCTTTCTTACCCTCCCCTGCCCAACGGCGTCAAGGACCGCGGATTGCCCGAAATCGATCCCTCCGCCAGGGCTGGGAAGAATGGCTATTGGGTGAACATCGCGGACATGTCCAGGGATGAATGGAAAACCCATCTCTTAAACATCCTGCAGAAAATTCTGCAACTATGATTTTTGCCGTTATCTTATGTTTTTCAAGCCTGTGATACATTTAAGCTGTGATGATTAAGCAAAGAAAAGCTTTGTTATTGCTAAGCATGCTGTTGGTATTGAGCGGGCTCGGTCTCGTGTTCCAACATCTTTGGCACCCCTATCAGCTGACAGTGGACGGGCAAATCTTGCATGTGCGGACCATCACGTTCAGCCTGCGCGGATTACTGCGCCAGCTCAATTACACCCTCCAACCCGCTGACAGAACCAACATCCACCCCGACACCTTTTCCCTGAGCTTACCCGACCGCTTGCACCTCAATCGTTCACGCCTGGTGGAAATTGTGAACGGTGGTGAGATGTTGATCCTGGAAAGCGCCGACCTCATACCAGCCAACTTGCTAAGCCAAGCCGGAATCAGTCTTTTTCCGCAGGATTTGGTAATTCAAGAAGGTCAAACTCTCGATCCTTATGTGCCTTTGCCAGGTGGCGAAGAAGCAAGGCTGCTGTTCCTACCTGCGAAGCAAATTACGCTGAACATTGACGGTCAGGTCTTTTTGCTTTCCACCCAAAAAGCCACCTTGGCTGACGCCCTCATTGAAGCAGCTATATCGATCGGACCAAAAGATCGCCTCTCAGTCCCGCTTGAAACCTTGCTCAAAACTCAAAACGCGTTTACTTTAGCCAGGGCAAAAGACCTGGCGGTCACCATCGGCAACCAGGTTTTCACCGGGCTATCTGCCGCGCCAACCGTTGGCGAAGCTCTGGCAGACCTCGGTCTGGCTCCCCAAAACCTCGACCGCACGATCCCACCAGAGGACCAGCCTCTGCCGACAACCGGACAGATTACGCTTATTAAAGGGGTGGAAAGTATCACGTTGGCAAAAGATGAAACCCCCTTTGGTTACACCTATCAGCTCGACCCCGAAGCAGAGCTGGACACGACCTCTGTGCTGAGCCCAGGGCAGCTTGGGCTGGTCATTTCGCGAAAACGCGATCGCATCGAAGATGGCGTGATTGTGAGCAGTTTAGATCAAGGACCCTGGAAGGCGTCAGACCCCTTGGATGGGGTTTTGGGCACGGGAACCAAGGTGGTCATAAAAACCGAAGTGGTAGACGGGCAGACGCTCGAGTACTGGCGTAAGGTGAGCGTCTACGCCACCTCATACCATCCTTCCGAGTTCAGCTATGGCGACCTGACGCGCTCTGGAATCCCTCTGACCAAGGGAATCGTTGCTGTCCATTCTTCCTGGTACGACTCACTCGAGTTGCAGCCGGTATACGTGCCCGGCTATGGGCACGGCATCATCGGCGATTCAGGTTACGGCATTCCTGGCAGATATTGGATTGATCTGGGATACGATGACGAAAATTGGATTTCCTGGCACGACTGGACTGTGATCTACTTCCTGACCCCTGTGCCAGCAACTATTCAAGTGATTCTGCCATGAGCCTCGAATTTCTGAACATCCAGCCCCTGCTGAAACGCTACCACATCCAACCCAAAAAGTCGCTTGGACAAAACTTCCTTGTCGAGCCGGCTGGTCTGATGAAAGTGATCAACGCCGCCGAACTTTCCGGTAACGAAGAAGTGCTTGAGATCGGTGCGGGGCTGGGCAGCCTCACTTACCTGCTCGCGCAAACATCCGCGCAAGTGACCGCCGTTGAAATTGACAACAAAATGATGGAGCCGCTTACATTCGCCTTGGAAGCTTTTACTAACGTGCGAATCGTGCATGGAGACATCCTGGAGCTGGATCCTTCGAGTCTCATCAAGCAAGAGAATTACGTTGTCGTGGCGAATATTCCGTACTACATCACCTCCGCGATCATCCGCCACCTGCTCGAAGCAGATATAAAACCTTCCCGCGTAGTCCTAACGATCCAAAAAGAGGTCGCGCAGCGCATCGTGGCACGAGATGGAAAGATGAGCTTGCTTTCCCTGTCAGTGTTTGTTTTTGGTGAGCCTGAGATCGCGAGCACGATCCCGGCTGGCAGCTTCTTCCCGGCACCCGCTGTGGACTCCGCGGTGCTGCACATTCGACTGCATCCTGAGCCGCTCATCGCGACAGAAAAGCTGGATCAATTCTTCAAGTTAGCCCACGCTGGCTTTGGACAAAAGCGGAAAACGCTGCGCAACTCGCTTTCGGCTGGCTTGAACTTGCCTGTCAGTGAGGTCGAAGCCAAATTGCTCGAGGCAAAGATAGAGCCTTCCCGTCGCGCAGAAACCCTCACCATAGCCGAGTGGGCGTGCCTAGTTCAGAGTTTCAATTAAGCTAATTCGACAAAATTACCCAGTTCTCGCCGGTCTCCTGACCGCGCGAGGATGTTGACCACCTGGTCTCCAAGAAATCCCCCCCAAACTACACCTGCAACCGCTTCTATTTCAAGTTAACCTTCACTGAAAAACACGGGTGTGACCGCTATTTACCAGCCCTTTTTGCTTTGCCTTGTGACTTGATCATCAGCACGGTGCCAATCACCCCAGCAAATCCCGCCAATAGCACCAGCGGGCGTTCAGCCAACCATAGCAATCCACGCAAACCGCTTCTGCCCGCGGTTATCAAAGCAATCGGAGGTACATCTACCTCTGCCTGCCAGTCAAAGGTTACCAGGCGCGGCAAAAAGCCCTGCTTCACACACCCTTCAAGGCTGAAAACATAAATAGGTTTGCCGCTCCGCCGCGCGAGGCGCAAATCGGTTGCGAACTCATCCCAGCTGAGATATGGCACCTTTTCCAACGCTCCAACCTGAACGCCGCCGCCTGTATTGCCGATGCCAATCGCCTGCGCCTTTTGTGCATAGCTCCATAGAACAGAGTGCCCATGCGGTCTGATGAAGCTCGAATACAACATCAACACTTCTCTGTCCACCGCAATTTCCACCAAACCAACCGCCCTCTGCAGAACAGTCGACCCAGCCTCGCGGTCATCCACGATCAGTGGAAAGTGATAGCTTTCGACCAGATGCCCGTCCGTATGGATCTGCTCAACCAGCGCTTCGTAGGCTTTTTTAGCGAGGCGGTAGCCGTTGGTATCTCTGAGCCTTTTGAGAGCCTTCTGCAGGACGGCGCCGCGTTCATCGGACAATTCCCGAAACTCGTTGATGTCCGCTTCAATATCCAACCCCACCGCATCCCATTCAAGCTGATTTTCGGCACTCCACTCCTTGAATGCCTGGTAACGCGCGGTTGCTTCAACGTAGTTGCCAAGGTTAAACCAATACCCCTGGTCCTCTGGCAGCAACAGCCAGGCTGTTACAGGAATGCCCAGGCGATTAAGTTTCTTAACAACATTTGCTCGTTCGGGCGACAAATCCAGGATACCCAGCGAGATGCCAGCATTAAGGGTCTTCAGGTCGTCGAATACAAAGCGATCTTCGAAGAGTTTCTTTAATTCCGCAGCCCGCAATTCACAAAAAAAGGTTAGTTGTGTTTTCATAAAATCGAAAATTTAGCCGTTCATAAGTTCATCGAATAATTTACGGTACTTTTCGTCTTCAGAAGTTAGGATCGGCTTTTTGGCAGGAATGCCAACTGCGCGCGGGAATTCCCTGGGGGTGTGGCGGAGTTTGTCGATGAGTATCAGGTTTCCTTCTCCTTCAATGCCGTCGAAATTCATGCGCCGCACATCGCTTATTTCTCCGCCGCATAGATCGACGATCTTTCCAGCCTCCAGGATTTCCAGCGGAGCACGTGTCCCTTTTTGCATCAGACCCCTCCCGCCCACCTTGACCAAAGGCAGGAGATATTCCGCCAAAGTAGGGGCCGGTGCAATGTCAAGACAATGATGGTTTACAATTTGTGTAGGGTGATTGTTTACACTTTTA
>CAYSVX010000034.1:0-19286 GCA_964434665.1 uncultured Anaerolineaceae bacterium | reverse complement strand
GCCTTGAGGCGCTGGCTAGAGAACAAGGCTTATAGCCTCAGTGCAAACCACCCGCTATGCGGGTGGTTGTGATTTTCTACCTGAACAATCCCAGGCAATTCAACCCCAGGATCGGTGACAGAAATCAGGTAATCGCGGCGAGCCAATGCGGGATTATGATAAACTCACTCTAATCAAAAACGAAAGAGCAACTATGTTTATCGATTCTATACAAATTAAAGTCGCCTCTGGAAAAGGTGGAGACGGCATTGTGCACATGCACCGCGAAAAGTATCGTCCGCGCGGTGGTCCTGATGGTGGAGATGGGGGCAGAGGTGGGAGCGTGATCTTCGAGGTGGTCCCGACCCTCAACACTTTGAGCCATTTTCATCAGAACGAACATTTCTTTGCCGAACCCGGCAAAAATGGCGGACCCACGAACCGCAGCGCTCGTTCGGCTGAGGACCTGATCATTCGGGTTCCGCCGGGCACAACCGTTTATGATGACGACAAGGCTGAACTGATCGGGGACCTCGTCTTGCCTGGTCAGCGGCTGATTGTTGCCAAGGGCGGGCGAGGAGGCAGGGGCAACCAGCACTTTGCGACTAGCCGTAACCAAATGCCACTCACTGCCGAAAAGGGCGAACCAGGTGAAGAATTCAACCTCAGGCTCGAATTAAAACTAATCGCGGATGTTGGGCTGGTTGGGCTGCCGAATGCTGGAAAATCGTCAATTTTAGCCGCAACAACGAACTCCAGACCCAAGGTGGCGGATTATCCCTTCACGACGCTTGAACCCAATCTGGGCGTGGTTAAGCTGGACCTGGAAAGCAGCTTCGTGATGGCGGACATACCCGGTCTGATCGAGGGGGCTTCATTGGGGATCGGATTGGGTTTTGACTTCCTCCGTCACATTCAGCGTACACGCCTGCTCATCCACGTGTTGGACGGTCTCTCGGAGGATCCTCTGGACGACTACCATACCATCAACGCCGAACTCGAACTTTTCGATGATCTGCTTGGAAAGCGACCGCAAATCGTCGTCTTAAACAAGATGGATCTGCCGGATGTGGCTGATAAATTTGCACCTTTGCAACAACAATTTGAAAGCCTGGGAGTAGAGCTCATACCTATCTCCGCTGTGAGCCAGTACAACTTAAGAGAGCTAATGTGGAAGGTGTTCAAAGCTCTCAGCGAGCTGCCTGAAGAGGAAATAGAAGCTGAATTACCGGTCTATCGCGCTGAGGTTGACCCGAACGCCTTCGAGATCGAAAAGACCGAAGATGGTTATGTTGTTTCAGGAGCACGTATTGAAAAAGCAGCTGCAATGACTTACTTTGACCAACCTGGTTCTGTCCGGCGCTTCCAGAAGTTGATGATGGGGCTTGGAGTAGAAAAAGCTTTACGCGCCGCGGGTATCCAGGAAGGTGAAAGCGTTATTATCGGCGAATGGGAATTGGAGTGGCAGGACTAACCTGACATTAAATGCGCACGACTTGGGTGAGGGGGGCACCCAAGTCGTGCGCATCATTATTATCACACCTTAATTACCAATTGTCAATGTGAATTGATACATTTAGATGACAAATTAGTGCAATATTTTACATCACTTTTTAGCGACAATTAACATTCACTGTGCCCGCAGGTGTAGCATTTGCGGCAACCTTCTTCGTTGATCATCGTCGCCTGACCGCATTCCGGGCAGAGCTCGCCGATCTTGTGAATAGGGGAAGTAATACCAGGCATAGGGATTTGCTCTATGGGTCTTTCGATTGCAACCTCTTCTTTTTCCCAGTGCTGCTGGTAAAGATATTCATCCAAGGCCTTGGCAATCCCATCAGGGAGGGAGCGCACGCGGTTAGGTCCAAAACCCAAAGACCTCCCGCCGCCGATGCCCGCCAGTTGTTCCATGACCACTTTTAGACGTTCACGTGGTTCAATGGGGGAAGCCAGGCGCAACGTGTAGGAGATCAGGCGACCCAAGGCTTCTGAATGGGCGGCAGTTTCGGAACCCGCCTTGGCGGTGTTCACAAAGACCTCAAATGGCTGTGATCCACCATTCTCATTGATGGTCACAAAAGCTTTCCCGAGGGGTGTTTCGATGGAATAAGTGTAGCCGTGAAGCGTGCGCGGGCGTGGTTTTTTACTGTCCTTCCAGAAAGAAAGTTGCATCTCCTGACCGCCTTCGTAAAGCAACGGAGCAGGCGCGGCAGCAGTCTCTTTCTTTTCCATGGTTGCCTTGGTTTCAAGCACGACCTTATCGCGGGAACCGGTGATATACACCGTGATGCCCTTACAACCCAATTTCCAGGCAGTTATGAAGGCCTGACCCACCTCTTCTTCGGTTGTGCCCTCAGGGAAGTTGATGGTCTTGCTGAGGCTGTTATCCACGAAACGCTGCAGGGCAGCCTGGATATGGATATGTTCCTCAGCGCTGATATCGGAAGATACCACGAACACATTGCGGATGTGCTGTGGAAGCTGTTCAATATGTTGGCAACTACCTTGTTCGATAACGTTCTTGATGATCTGTTCTTTGATTTCTTCGGGTAGACTGGCAGCGTTGAGGGCGTCCTGGAAGAAGGGGCTGACATAATTAAGGAGTAGATCGTTTCCGTTATCGTTGACATGGCGCACATAAGCGAGGGCAAACACGGGTTCACAGCCATAGCCTTCGCAGCCAGCAACTGTTCCGATGGTTCCAGTGGGGGCGATGGTGGTCTGAGCAGCGTTGCGGATCCCATGAGCTTTGATGCCATCTACAATTAACTGCCAATCCAACTCCGGTCGCAGCCAATCGCGCTTATAGGGCGTGAGTGGAGAGGGAGGTTGCCATGTAAGGTTTTCAGGATCATAAATGCTACCCTTGATGGCAGGGAAAGCACCAAGCTCCTGTGCCATCTCAATGCTGGTTTCCATGGAGAAGTAACGGATAAACTCCATCACCTGACCGCAAAACTCCAACGATTCTTCCGAGCCATAGCGCACACCGCAGTGGTACATCAGGTCAGCAAGACCCATTATCCCAAGACCTATCCGGCGGGCATTGTGCGCGGCTTCCTTCAGTTCAGGCACAGCCGGAACATAAGCGTTCTTATCCACGACATGATCAAGAAAGCGCGTGGCAGTTTTGGTCATCTGGCGTAAATTTTCCCAGTCGACAGTGCCATTTTCGCCGAGCATCTGTGCCAGGTTGATCGAACCAAGGCAGCAATTCTCATAAGGACCGAGCCACTGTTCCCCGCAGGGATTTGTGGCTTCGAGTTCGTAAAGATGGGGGACGGGGTTGTACCGATTGGCGGCATCCAGGAAGAGCGCGCCTGGTTCGCCATTGTGATGCGCCTGGCGCACGAAGAGGTTGAAAAGCTTGCGTGCTTTGATGGTCCTATATACCTTGATAGGAACGTCTGCATGTTCCGCTGAGTCAATTGTGCCTCGGAATTTTTTGTAGGATGGGTGATGCACGTCAGGGAAACGCAGTTCCCAATCATCATCGTCCTCGACAGCCTGCATGAATTTGTCCGTGATACCCAGCGAGATGTTGAAATTGGTGATAGCCATTTCACTGGTTTTGCATTGAATGAAAGCTTCCACGTCTGGATGATCGACCCGCAGTACTCCCATGTTTGCACCGCGGCGAGTGCCGCCCTGGGCGATTTCACCAAAAGCGTCGTCATAGACCTTCAAAAAGCCAACCGGACCAGTTGCCTGACCTGCAGAGGTATTGACGATTGAACCCTGTGGACGTAGGCGGGAAAAATTGAAACCATTACCGCCACCTGTTTGTTGAATCAGTGCGGCATTTCGCAAAGTGCTGAAAATTCCATCTGACGCGCGCCCCATATCATCCGAGACCGGCAGAACAAAGCAAGCTGCCAGCTGCCCGAGAGGCGTGCCAGCACCGGTGAAGGTCGGTGAATTGGGAAAAAAGGTTTTGGAAGCCATCATGCGGTAAAAGTCTTCAGCCAGAGCTTCCTGGTCATGCCCGCGTTCGGGGACATCGGCGACATGCCAGGCTACACGCCAGAACATCTCGTCAATACTTTCCACAGGTTTTCCATCATTACCGCGCCTCAGATAGCGTTTGGCGAGCACCTGGCGGGAATTATCGGTCAATTCAATTTTTCGAAAACCTTCTGGAATTGGGGGTGTTTGTATGAGCCCCGAATGAATGATTGTCGGTTCTGGCATGGCAGTCCTTTTTAGTTTAATTTTCTTCTTCAGACAGCAAGTGGTCGATTTCGTCCCTAATAGCATGGAGGTCATCCATGCGTAAATAGACCGAGGCGTAGCGGATGTAAGCTATGTGGTCAAGTTTCAACAGACCCTTGATCGCCAAATCTCCGACTACGCGCGAATTGATCTCGGAACGACCTCGTTTTTGTAATTCAGCTTCGATTTCGTTGACCAAATTGTTGAGAGCAGCAGCCGGAACTGGCCGCTTCGCACAGGCGGTACGGAAACCCGCGAGCAGCTTCTCTCGGTCGAATTCTTCCCGTGTCCCGTCTCGTTTGATTAACAGGGGAGTGGTCATGATGGTACGTTCGTAGGTGCTGAAACGCTGATGGCAGCTATCGCATTCACGACGGCGGCGTATAGCACCATGGTTGACATCTCTGGTGGTGTCCACGACGCTTGATTCGGTGTTTTGGCAATACGGGCACTTCATCAATGGCTCCTCAATTAAGTCGAACCCCTACCTGTGGGGGGTACACGTATTTCACCCCTACCTGTGGTACAAAGATTTTAGCACACGCAATTGGATAAGACAAGAAAAATCAAGTCAACAACCTTAAAACATCCAAGGTTTTAAGAGAGCCCAATTGTCTGCGCATAGATTCGGTTTTTTTCGTTGAAATGGTGAATTTTACAGGAATTGTTAAATCCGGGAACGGTATTTACTTTAACAAATTCATCTTGAATCTGTAAAAGCAACAATTATTTATGTGCACCCTTAGAAGTGCAAAAATTTGCGGAAGCCTTCAAAAAGCAACAAAAAAACCTGAGATGGACCCAGGCTGGAAGAACTCATGATAAAAAACCAAGATTGTTGTGTTCTCACATTGCCGAGATTCTTCCTCCGATTTGGCGGAGGAAGAATCTAATCAGCACTGTCAGGAGATCCTGATAATAATTCTATCGTCCCGAGCGTTTACTAAGTTCACGCCTTACAAACGCAGGGAGGGTGATGTCCACATCACTGGTATACACATACTCTTCCTGTTTTTTGGCTTGAGCCTGATGGGCATCAGGAGCGTTCTGTGCCCGGGTATCGTTGACGCTTAGCCGGTCCTGCTGTTGACGGGGAAGTTCCTGGCGAAAAAAAGCGGGCTCCGCCTCCTGGGGAGGCGTAGGGCGATCAAAGCCAGTGGCAATCACGGTGATGCGGATGTTATCACCCATGTTTTCGTCGACAACGGCACCGAAGATCAGGTTCACATCCTGGCTGGCAGTTTCCTTGATGATTGCAGCAGCCTGGTTGACTTCGAACAATGACAGGTTGGTTCCACCGGTGACATTGAACAGAATGCCACGAGCACCATTGATGGTAACATCCAGCAGCTGGCTCGAAATGGCTTGTTCAGCCGCAATCTTGGCCCGATCCTCGCCGGAAGCCTGACCCACAGCCATCAGGGCTGCGCCGCCTTCGGACATGATTGTGCGCACGTCAGCAAAGTCGAGGTTGATCAAGCCTGGGACCGTGATCAGTTCTGAAATGCCCTGGATGCCCTGGCGCAAGACGTCATCAGCCATGCGGAAAGCGTCGTTGAGACCGACATTTTTATTGACGATTTGCAGGAGGCGATCGTTGGGGATGACGATCAATGTGTCAGCATGCTCTTTTAGCCGCATTGCGCCTTGCTCAGCTGAGCGGGAACGATGCGCGCCCTCAAAGGAGAAGGGTCGGGTGACCACGCCGATGGTAAGCGCTCCAATTTCCTTGGCAATCTGAGCGACGACAGGAGCCGCACCGGTACCGGTACCACCACCAAGACCCGCGGTTACGAAAACCATATCCGCGCCTTTCAGCACTTCGTATAATTCCTCGGCGGACTCTTCAGCAGCTGCCTGACCGATTTTGGGGTCGCCGCCGGCACCAAGCCCACGGGTGGACTTGTCGCCAATGCGAACGCGGTTTTGTGCCTGCGATTTGAGCAGTGCCTGGGCATCTGTGTTAATCGAAATGAATTCGATCCCCTGCAGACCTTCAGCAATCATGCGATTGACCGCGTTACAGCCACCGCCGCCAACACCTACTACCTTGATTCTTGCAAATGATTCAGTTTGTCTTGCTTCCATTTTGATCTCCTCTATTTGTGTGCTTGTTTGATTATGGCAACATTCGCTTGAGCCACTGAACAAGGCCATCCGCTTTGGCATTGCTGTTAGCTCGCTGCGATTTACCAGGTCGCTCAGGAGCGATCTGGGTTGATTCACTGAAAATAATGCCCCAATCCAAGAGTCCGACGCTGGTAGCGAAGGCGGGGCTCGAAATCTGGTCGGTTAGACCAACCATCCGCTCTGGTTTTCCAACGCGGGCTGGCAGACCGATCACATTGCTTGCCAGTTTGCGAATACCTGGCAGCTGACTGCCGCCGCCGGTCAGAACCAAGCCTGCCGGCAGAAGTGAGTCGTAACCTGAGTGCTTGATTTCCTGGTGGACCATCATGAAGATTTCTTCCACACGGGCTTCGATGATATTGACTAATTCACGGCGGTCAACTTTGGTGCTCTGTTCGGATCCGAAAGTGATCACATTGAATGCCTCGTCCTCGCGGATATCTTCGAGAACAGCATAACCGTGCTTTATTTTGACTTCTTCCGCCACTTCCAAGGGCAATCGCAGCCCCTGGGCTATATCAGAAGTTACCAGATCGCCACCAACGCCAAGGACATTGGCATGGAAAACGTCGCCTTTGACGTAAATTGCCACGTTGGTAGTACCGGCGCCAAGATCGATAACTGCCACACCCATTTCGCGTTCGGTTTCTGACAGGATGCTTTCACCAGAGGCGAGGGGATTGAGTACAAATTGGGAAACATCAATCCCAGCCATTGAAATACACTGGCGCAGGTTTTCCATTGAGGAAGCGGCACTTGTGATGATGTGGGCTTCCACTTCCATACGGAAACCATGCATACCCACAGGTTGGCGGATGCCTTCCTGCCCATCCACGCTGAAACCGCGCTGAATCACATGCACGATTTCGCGGTTGTGGGGTACAGCTATTGCCTGGGCAGAATCCAGCGCGCGATAGACATCTTCCTGGTCGATCACACGCCCAGAGATCCCGACCGCACCCTTACTTATTGTGGATGAAACCTGCATCCCGGCCAGGTTGACGATCGCCGAGTTGATCTCAAAGCCGGACGTTCGTTCAGCTTTTTCGATCGAGCGGGCAATACATTCAGAGGCAGCAGTAATATCGGTCACAATCCCCTTGCGGATGCCCTTGGTAGGCTCGATACCCACCCCCAGGATGCGCAGGTTGCTGCCATTTTCAACTCTGGCAACAAGGCTGCAAACTTTTGCAGTGCCAACATCTAATCCAACAACAATCGGTTCTTCTTCCATGATCAAGGCTCCAAACGATAATAAGGTGCGTGTAGAAATTCCATACTGATTAAAACTGGTTGCAAGTTTCTATCCAGAATTGTTTCAACGATCCTGGCGTATTCAAGCAGTTTCATGTCGATATTTTCATCATCATCCCCAAAGTAAACTTGCCAGCCATGAGGGTCCATCCAGCCCAAACCGTTCTCTTCGTTGTAGAGCATCGGGCTTTCCGCAGGCTTGATCCCATTCAGTTTTTGCACGGTCCTCACAAAGGCGGGATCCACCGGCGGGAGGGTTTCTGTATTTTCCATCTGGCTTGCTTCCAACTGCAATTCAGGCGCCACCCAGCCCAGCGGGTGGGGTGGTTCGCTGTTGGCAAAGACACGGATGGGGAGTGTTGCTTCACCGCGAACTGTGAAGGTATAACCGTCCTGGTCGATCCAGTAGACGATTTCTTCATTTTTCAGCCAGAGGAGTGCAGGAATGCGTTCCTGGATGGCGATCTCAACGCCGGCGGGCATCTTGACCTTCACGTCAGCCGCTTTTATGTCCGGAAATTCTTCCAGGATCTGGTTTTCAACTTCGTCGGGTATGACGCTGATGATCGACTCGCCTTGCAAGTCCAACTTCTGGCTGATTTCCTCCGCGGGGACGCGAATACCGCCGGTCAGGTTTACCTGGTCCACCGCGAAAGCGGTTGAAGTTCCCATCATAAATAGCAGAACGAGCATTCCAACTGCAATTAAACCCGAGAGCATACGCCAGCTAAGGCGCACCTGGGGCAAAGCGGGCAGACGCACTTCGCTGCCTGGGGTGCCAGTGGGCATGTAAACCCTGCTGCGGTTGCGCGTAGCTGCTGATCTGTTGTATTGGGAACTTGTGTACGATCGCCGGGTGACGACCTTTGAGGCATTCTGGGCATCCCTGGTAACACGCACTGAAGCGCTGCTCGGGATGGGTTTTCGTTTCGCCGGCTCAATCTTCCGGCGGGCTCGCACCTCATCTGCCCTGGTTGTTCTGTTGGATCCGCTCGCCATCTTACTCCTCGTACTTCCTGACGGTTTCATCCTGTTCGGCTTTACGCTCAAGCGCCAGCTCCACCAGACGGTTTACCAATTCGGGGTAACTCAATCCTGAGTAGAGCCAGAGTTTCGGGTACATGCTGATTTGGGTAAAACCAGGCATGGTGTTTATTTCGTTGAAGTAGGCATTGCCGCTGACTTTATCGATCAAAAAATCAACCCGTGCCAATCCCGCGCCGTCGATAGCCTTGAACGCGTCGATGGCATATTGCTGCAAAAGAAGTGACTGGGCTTCCGGGAGGGGGGCAGGGATGGCAACTTCGGGGTCTCCGGACTGATACTTATCCTTGTAGGTGTAGAACTCGTCACCCGGAACAATTTCCCCGGGTACTGTGCACTGAACCTTCGTGTTGCCAAGCACACTGATTTCAATTTCCCGGGGATTGATGCCGCGTTCCACGAGGATACGGCGGTCATACCGGGCAGCCACCTGCAGTGCTTTTGAGAGCTCCTCGCGGTTGCGGGCTTTACTGATACCAACTGAGGATCCGAGATTGGCTGGCTTGACAAAGAGCGGATAGGGGGCAACCTGCTCGGCTAATGCAATAGTTTCCAATAGAGATTCCTGAATTTCGGAGCGCGAGAAAACCCGGTATTCCAGCACTGGAATACCAATGGATTCCATCACATGCTTGCAAACCGCCTTATCCATCGCCACCGATGAGCCAAGCACACCCGCGCCGACATAAGCGCAATTCTGGATTTCGAACAAGCCCTGGATGGTGCCGTCTTCGCCGAATGTCCCATGAAGAACCGGGAAAATTACGTCAACAGGGGTAACTTTCTCAAGGTGATTTGCCTTGCGAGTGAACAGATACGGATTTCCGCCTTCATTGAGTATCAGAGCCTCATCAAGCGCCTCAAGATTTCCTTCGCGGAATGCCTGATGGGCGTGCGAACCGTACAACCAAAGCCCTTCAGTGGTAATCCCGACTTGGAAGACCTTGTATCTGGAATCATCCAACGCGTCCAGAACTGATTGCGCTGAGCGCAGCGAAACTGCGTGTTCGCCTGAGCGACCACCAAAAATCAGCACAAGATTCAGCTTTTCAGTCATCTTCAAATTCACCCAACAACTCGATTTCAAGGTTCAGCTTGACATCGAATTGCTCTTTCACAGATTTTTGCATCATGCGTATGAGCCGGTAATAATCTTGCGCGGTAGCCTCGCCATCGTTAAGGATGAAATTGGCATGCACCGTACTGATCGAAGCATGCCCTGATGTGACGCCTTTCATGCCCGCAGCTTCCAATAGCCGACCTGCAAAATCACCCTTTGGGTTCTTGAATGTGGATCCAAATGAGGGACCTACCGGCTGAGTCTGACGTCTTTTTTCCGTCAGTTCTTCCAGCAAACGCTGCGTGACGGTCGGTTCCACTTTAGTCCCGGAGAAGCTGGCGCTCAAAATGACGACTTGCTCACCGTCGCGCTTGAATTTGCTCGAGCGGTATCGGAAACCCATTCCCTCGCTATCGAGGGTTTGCTCACCTTCAGCTTTGGTAATGACCTGCGCCACAATCATGCATTTAGACATGTCCGCGCCATGTGCGCCCGCGTTGCCATAGACCGCTCCACCAACAGTTCCAGGAATACTATTGGCCCATTCAAAACCAGAAACTCCCCGCAAACTGGCTTGCCTTGAGACTGCGCCGAGGTTTGCCCCGCTCTCCGCGAAGATGACTGGTTGATCGCTCTTGGTATCGATGCGCACGTTGTGGCAGCGGTTGTGTACCATGATGCCGATGTAACCAGAATCGCTTACCAGCACGTTGGACCCACTGCCAAGGATGCGGAAAGGTACATCCAGTTCCCACAATATTTTTACTGTGCGGCGCATCTCATCAGTGGTGTGGACAGAAATCATCCCGCTGACAGGACCTCCAACGCGTGTGGTGGTGTAATTAGCCATGCGCACGTTTTCCTGCAGTTTATCGCCGAACAAGGCTTGTAGTTTTCGCAAAGGAAGCTCAGTCATTCTGCCTCCTCGTGTCCAATCTCCAGCAAAGCATATTTGCAAACTCAGGACCTTTGCCGGCGGAAAAAACGATAACCACATTCAGTCCGTCAGCTTCCCTGGCAATGAATTCCGCGGCTTCTGCAAAATCCGGGATGTAGACCGCTTTAGCATCAGGAATATCCCGCGCGATCAGTTCGGGAGTGTCGGTTTCAACAAATTCCCGGGCAGCGTAGGTGGGGAGGATCACAACGCGATCAGCACGCTGCAGCGCGACAGTAAAAGCTTGCTGCATCCGGTCGGTCCGCGAGAATGTGTGTGGTTCCCAGACAGCCCAAAGGCGATGGTCAGGGTAAAGCTCGCGTGCGGCTTCGAGCGTCAGGTTCAATTGGGTAGGGTGGTGCCCGTAATCATTGATCACAACCGTATCGCCACGATGGCAAACCTGCTCGAAACGGCGCTCAGTGCCCCTGAAATTTGCAAGGCTTTCGCTTGCTCCGGCTGGGTTTAATCCCAACTGATGCAGGACAGCCAGGGCTCCGGAAGCGTTTAGTAAGTTATGACGACCAGGCACGCTCAGTACAAAGTCACCCAATAGCTCTTGCGTGGGTGAATAGAGCAGGCTGAGGTCATACCCATCACCATTCCAATGAACGTTCTGAACCTGGTAAGTGCAGTCAGCTCCGTAGCCATAGGTAAGCATTCGAATGCCTTCAAAATCTTCATTTTGCAAAAGACTGCGAACGCCTTCATCTTCAGCGCAAGTGATCACCGCACCATCGGGCTGGGTACGGCGGATAAAAGCCGCAAAAGCCTGGCTATAAACCTCTGGAGTGGTGAAGAAATCAGGGTGGTCATACTCAACATTGGTCAGCAAGCTGATCTTTGGGCTCAAGCCCAGGAACATATAGTCGTATTCATCGGCTTCAATCACGAAGAGGTCGCTTGAGCCGGCATGCGCGTTGGTTGCCAGTGGGCGAATTTGCGCGCCAAGAATAAAAGTGGGGTCCAGGTTCAGACCGCGCAGCATTGTGACCAGCATCGCAGTGCCGGTTGTTTTTCCGTGCGAGCCCGCGACAGCCAGGGTCTGGTAACCAGCGGTCAGTTCCGGGAGGAATTCATTGCGTTTGAGCACCGGGATGCCTTTTTCATGGGCAGCGATCACTTCGGGATCATCATCCCGCACAGCTGATGAGCGTACGATCAAATCCGCTTCCAAGGCCAGCTTGGGGCTGTGCCCCAGGAGCGTGTAAGCGCCTTTAGCTGTAACCGCATCGAAATAGCGGGAATTCGACCTGTCAGTTCCACTGACTTGCCAGCCTTTTTCGAGCAGCAGCAATGCGATTGCCGACATGCCCGTTCCGCCTATCCCGATGAAGTGCACTTTTGTCATCAAATCATCACTCCGATAACAATCAATACCGCGATTGCTATCGCCACGTAAAGCCAGTTGCCCGTCAGTAGATCAGGAACCATCTTCTGGACAAGTTCGATGGCTTTCTGCCCAGTCTCAGTTGCTGCGTCGGGCGCAATGATCCAACTGAATGGATAACCTGCTTTGTGAATGTAAAACCAGGCTGAACCAACCAGCCAATAGCCATTTACTGCTCCAAAAACTGCGCCAAGGATCATCTCTATGGGTGTATCGCGATTGAAGCGGCCAGACTCGGAAAATCGGCGAAAGGCCGGAGTCTGATAACCGAAAAAGCCGCAGACAAACAGGACGATCAGAGCAAGAAACAAGGCTTTTGTGCCTGTTATTTCGCCAAGCAGACGGGGCATAACCTCTGAAATGACAAATATGGCAAAAATTCCTGAAACAATGACGACCAATTCCTTGCGTAAGCCGCGGACTGCTCCGATGATTCCAAAAAGGGCTACAAAAATGGTGAATAAAATGTTTAGCGTAACCATTTAATCCTTATCCCTCCGCCATCTCATAAAGCAGGTTGGCAATCCGCTCGGCAGCCTGGGGTTGCGCGAGTGCTAACATTGCCCGCTTCATATGTGACAAACGCGCCTGGTCCTGAATGAGATTGTCGATCTGGGTTAACAACTGGCTCTGCAGGTATTGGTCCTCCAGCAGAATGGCAGCTTCGCGTTCCACCAGGTAATCCGCGTTGACCTTCTGATAGCGCCAGGCGTAAGGATATGGCACCAAGATGGCAGGCAGACCGAAGTATGGATACTCACCCAAAACAGATGCGCCAGCGCGTGAGACCACGAGGTCTGCAGCCGCGTACGCAGCGCCCATTTCGTGCAAATAGGGGAAAGCCTGGTAATGCTGGGGAAGATTGGTGGTCGCAGATTTGACCGTTTCCCAGTCGAGGTGCCCAGTCAGGTGAATCACCTGGTAACGCTTCAGAAGCTCGTCCATAATGGCAACAACCGCTTTATTGATCGAGCGCGCGCCGCTGCTGCCGCCGGTGAATAAGATCACAGGCTTGCCGCTGTTAAAACCGAAGTATGCAAGAGCATCAGCCTTGGTCCACTTCATCAAATCCTGCCGCAGGGGGTAACCGGTCACTTCAATTCGCTCCTTCTTGCCGAAAAACTGGCGAGAGTCGTTCACGCTGACCGCGATTTTGTCTGAAAAACGAGCCAAAGTCTTCAAAGCCAAACCGGGTTCGATATCCGGGACGAACAACAAGGTGCGGGTTCGAAGACCAGCTAAAGCCATTGGAATTGCTACATATCCGCCCGTGAACATCATCACATCGGGTTTGAATTCCTTTAGGATTCGCTTTGCCTGACCGTAACCTTGCCATAATTTCACCAAATTTCCCGGTAGCTGCCTGATTGAAACGCCGTGGACTCCAGCCGCGCGAATGCCTTTGTAGGGGATGTGAGCCCGTTCGACGAGCTCAGCTTCCATGCCGCCTTCGCTGCCGACCCACAGTACCTGTGTGTCGTCACTCAATCTCTCCGTAACGGTCAGCGCCGGATACACTCCGCCGCCAGTCCCGCCTGCGCAAATCAACAGTCGCACTTGTATTACTCCTTTCAGAGCCTGTTTTGTTCACTCCCTGGCGAGCAACATTCATCACAATCCCGACCGCAGCCATTGTTGCTGCCATGCTGGATCCACCCGCGCTGATGAAGGGCAAGGCGTTTCCTGCAAAAGGAAGCAGCCCAACGATGACCGAAACGTTGATCAGAGCTTCAATGACAATCCAGCTTGTCAGACCGAATGCCAGCAGGGAGCCTAGCTGGTCTGGAGCATTGCGGGCAATCTTGAAGCCGCGCCAGATCAGCAGGATGTAAAGCGCTATCACGACCATCGAGCCGATAATTCCGGTTTCTTCAGCCAGGACCGCGAAAATACTGTCGGTGTGAGGTAGGGGCAGCCCGGTAAATTTGGTGTTTGCCTTGCCAAGCCCGACGCCAAATACCCCACCTTTGATGATCGCTTCATAAGTGCGGCGGATGTGATAGGAACTTTGGGTGGGATTTTCAAGCCCGGAAAGATACTGGGAAAAACGGATGCGTCCTGTAGGCATTACATTGATCAGAAATATAGAGCCCAAAAAACCCACCACAACGACGATGGCGATGTGTTTCCAATCTCCGCCTGCCAGGAAAAGAAGCATGATCCCAAGCATCAAGACGGTCAGACCGGCGCTCAGGTCAGGCTGGGCAAGGATCAATGCAACGATGAAGCCGATGCCAAAAGAAAGCGGCAGGAGGTAATTTTTGAAATCCTTAAGCATGTCTTTGTTGTTTGTGAGCCAGACAGAAAGATATAGGATCGAGACGAGCTTGGCGAACTCCGCGGGCTGGACTGAACCACCCAGAAGCGATCGAGCAGAGTTATACCTTACTTCCCGGATGATCAAAACGGTAAACAGCAGCCCGATGATGACAACCATCATTGGAACCACCAATTTACGATAGCGGTGGTAATCGAAATAGCTCAGAACAACTGCTCCGATGACTCCCAGTGCCACCCAGAGTACCTGCCTCAGGAAAATCGAGTTTTGACTGTCGCTGATGGTCATCGAAACATCCCAACTGGCGGAGTAGACCATCAGTAAACCAATCACCAACAGGCTGGCAACTATCAATAACAGCCCGACATCGAACGAAAGCGATTGCACATTAGTGCGTCGGTGGGATTTGGAGGTGGTTGCATTGATCATAGTTCGTTCACCCATTTTCTGAAGGCATGCCCCCGTTCTTCAAAGTCTTTGAAGGCGTCATAGCTGGTGCAGCCAGGCGAGAGCAACACAACATCTCCCGCTTCTGCCTGATTGTGTGCGGTTTTGATAGCTTCCTGCAATGTGGCACATCGAACAACTGAATGCATCGCCTGACCCGGCTTTTTGGGACCGATAGCCTCAGCGATAAGGTCGCCTGCTTCACCAAAGATGACCACACGAGAAACACGCCTGCGGATCAATTGAGCGAGTTTATCCCAGGGGAGGTTTTTATCGCGCCCGCCAAGCAGCAGAACGATCGGTTCTTCAAATGAGTTGATCGCAGCTATCGTGCGTTCGGGGGCTGTGGCGATAGAGTCGTTGTACCAATGGACACCGCTGAGTTCACGCACCAACTCCAGCCGGTGGGGGACGCCATCAAAGGTCTCAATTCCCAGCTGGATGCCCGGCAGACCAATTGTGGCGCCAGCCGCAATCGCGCAAGCAGCCAGAGCGTTATAGAGATTGTGCTCTCCACGCAGGTTGATCCACTCCACAGGAAGCATCTTGAGCTTGTCGTTCCCAATTTGCAGCATGATGTGACCTTTTTCCACAAATGTGCCGTTCTGACGGTATCCGGGAGCTTTCATGCCGAAGCTGATCACATCTGTGCGTGCCTGGTCGAGCAAATTCCAGGAACCTTCGTCGTCGCGGTTTAGCACAGCCACATCGCCCTGATGCTGGTAGCGCAGGATGCGGGATTTGGCTTCGATGTATGCTTGCATCGAACTATGCCTGTCCAGATGGTTGGGGGTGATGTTCAGAACTGCAGCCACCTGGGGTGAACTGGTCATCAACTCCAACTGAAAGCTTGAAAGTTCCATAACGACCAGGTCATCCTCATCCATCTTGTCAAGGTCTTCGATCAGGGGATTACCGATGTTACCTCCAACCCAGGCATGATGGATGCTGTTCTTCATCTCAAAGTGCTTTTGCGCCATCAATCCAACCAGGGAGGTGGTGGTGCTTTTGCCCGCAGAACCCGTGATGCCGACAATGGTTGCAGGGCATTCCTCGAGGAAAATCTGAGAGTCATTGCTGAGTTTGATTCCCTGATTTCGTGCAGCCACGATGAAAGGTATGGTTAGAGGCACACCGCCAGAGACGCAAATCAGATCTGCGCCTTCGAGCAGGCTCTCAGGGTGACCACCAAAGGCAAATTCCACTGGCAGGTCAGCCAGAGCGGCGCTCTCAGCTGTTAGATCAGCAGCAGGACGGGAGTCCGTTAACACAACCCGGGCACCCTTACCTGACAAAAAGCGCGAAATTGCCAGCCCCTGGCGGGCAGCACCTATAACGATCACATTTTTACCTGAATAATTTGTTTTCATCAGCTCATAAAGGTCAAGCTAAGTCCCAGCATAGCGCCAATCAGCTCGATGAGCCAAAAGCGCATAACAATCTGGTTCTCTTCCCAACCGATCATCTCAAAATGATGATGGATCGGGGTTTTTTTGAATATCCGTTTGCCACCAGTTGCTTTAAAGTAAAGCACCTGGATGATTACGCTGAGGACCTCAGCGGTAGGAATAATTGCGATCAGAGGAAGGAAAAGCCAACGACCGGTCATTAGGGCTATGACTGCCAGGGTGGCACCCAAAGCCTGGGAACCGGTGTCGCCCATGTAAAGGGCTGCAGGTTTTCCGTTGAACCACAGAAAGCCAGCCAGGGCACCCACGATGCAGAAACAAAACCGTCCGAGATAGACCTGACCCTGCATGAGGGCGATGATGCCATAACCGCCAAAGGCAGCAATCGAAATCATGCCTGCGAGACCGTCAATTCCATCGGTCAGGTTGATGGCATTGGAATAGGCGACGATGAAGAATGCCGCGACCACAATGTAGAACCAACCCAGGTTCAGGGGCTCTGGAGCGGTTGGCCAAAGCAGATGGGGAACCAGCAAGATTTCCTTGAGCGCGTAGGCGATCACCAGCGCGACCAGGCACTGCAACAAGAACTTGGTCCTGCCGCGCATTCCCAGTCCGCGCCTGGGTCCACGGATCCCTTCCCAATCATCCACGGCACCAATCAGTGCGAAACCCCACATGGCAGCCAGTGGCACCAGGATGGAAGAACCGATCAGGCGTGAGCCAAAAAGGGATACAGCGTTCAGGATGACGGTCAGCAGCGTCGCTGGGATCAGGAACATGAACCCACCCATGGTAGGAGTGTTCATCTTGGCCATATGTGATTCGGGAACATCGATTCGGATGATCTTGCCAATGTTCAGCTTACGTAGCAGGCGGATAAAAGGACTGCCCCAGATGACGGTCAGGAGAAAGCTGATACTGCTGATGGCGATTGCCAACGAAGAACCGCGCATTATTCCACTTCCTCCAGGGCTGATACGATTTTTTCCATGTGCATACTGTGTGAACCTTTGATCAGAGCGATATCTCCGGATTGAAGGGTTTCAAGCAGGTAGGCGGTTGCCCCCCGATAATCATTAAACCAATGGACCATATCTGTCGGGAAGCCGTTCTCAACAGCGGCGTCGCGCGTCATCAGGCTGCGTGTGCCCACCAGGACGATTTCGTCCGCCACTTCCGATGCACGCATACCAATTTTGTTGTGCCCTGCTTCTTCGTAGCGTCCCAGTTCGAGCATATCCCCAAGCACTGCTACTTTGCGACCCTTGATGTCATCCAGCAGGTTCAGCGCCGCCATGGTTGAGTCTGGCGAGGCATTGTAGGTATCGTCGATCAAGATGGCACCGGATGCTGTCTTCACAGTAACGATGCGCAATTGAACCCGGTCGTTCTTAAAGGCTTCAAAGATCGAGCCCCAATCCATACCCAGGTTGAGCGCGACCGCAGCAGCCCGCAGCATGGTGTAGACCGAGTGACGTCCAATCAGAGGTGCTGTAACGTAGAGGCTCTCATCCTGGAAGTGCATACGGCATCGGATCCCGTCCAGTCCGCGGCTTTCCACTTCGTCTGCCCAGAGGTCTGCCTGAGGATCAAGACCGTAATAGAATACGCGTGCTTCGGTGAGAGCCGCCATGTTTTTGGCAAAAGGATCATCGAAATTAAGAATTGCCAATCCATCAGGGGAAGCGGGCAGGGATTCCACCAATTCGGCTTTTCCGAGGGCGATGGATTCGATGCTGCCGGCGCGTTCCGCGTGGACAGTTCCGATGTTGGTGACGATTCCGATTTGGGGTGAGGCGATGTCACACAACAATCTGATCTCACCTGCCACGTAGAAACCCATCTCCAGCACTGCCACCCTGTGATTCTCATTCAAAGAGAGCAGTGTAAGAGGCAAGCCGATTTCATTGTTCATATTGCCCTGGTTTTTCAGGGTTTTCATCCGGCTCCCCAGAACTGAGGCGGTAAGATCCTTGGTTGAGGACTTGCCTACACTACCGGTGATCCCAATCACCACCAGGTTGTGCTGCTGCCGCCAGTACTTCGCGAGCGTTTGTAAAGCAGCCAACGCGTCAGGTGTCTGCAAACTGAAGGGAGTACTTTTAGGTATTTCAATGTGATCCTCGCTGAGATCGATGACTGGGTAATCACTTACGATGGGGTGGTCGATCAATGCCAGAACCGCTCCATTTGCGAAGGCTTGGTCAACAAACTGGTGACCATCTGTGTTTTCGCCTTTTAGAGCCACAAACAACCCTTTTTCACTGACACAGCGAGAATCAACACAACCGCAGGCAATCTCAAAATCCTGCGTAAGCTGGTATTGACCAGTGTGTGCGAGTGCGTTCAGAACATGGCTCAGGGTCAACATCGTTCTCACTCCGATATCACAAAGCTGTTATCGCCAGGCTTCTCAGCAAAGCGTACGTCGTCTGGGGGAATGTTCATCAGGACCACCAGGTCGCTGACGAGATCCGAGAAAACTGGAGCTGCCACTTCAGAACCCCAGATGGATATTTCAGGCTTTTCCAGCCAGACATAAACCAGGAATTTTGGGTCCTCGGCAGGTCCCCAGCCAACAAAGGATGTGTTGGTGGAAGAGTTAGTATAGCCAAGCGGGGTAGCAATTTCGCCGGTACCGGTCTTGCCTGCCAGGCTGTAGCCTTCGACCAAAGCGTTGGAAGCCTCATTCTCGAGGGAATTGACCAGCATGGACGTCAGGGCGTGTGCGGTTTCTGTCGAAATAGGCGTCCCCACCACAACTGGATCGATGTTGTATTGCTTACCGTCAATGACCATCGCCTTGACAACATGGGGTGCCATCATTTTTCCATCATTCGCAACGGCGCCTATCGCGGTTACCATCTGGATGGGAGTTACGGAAATACCCTGACCAAACGAATTGGTTGCGAGGTCCACTTCGTACCACAACCCGTCGCCGGGCAGTTTGAGCGGCCAATGGCTTTCGCCACCTAAGTCGATGCCGGTATTGCGGTCAAACCCAAAGGATTTCAAGTATGTATAAAAACGGTCAGGACCAAGCTCCATGCCCACCCATGCCAGGCACACGTTCAGTGAGTGCTGCATACAGCCGGTCATGTCCACCTCGCCCCAACCGCCCATGTTCCAGTTGTAGATGGTTG